>NZ_WVQU01000019.1:0-9400 GCF_013110575.1 Ruegeria sp. HKCCD7559 | reverse complement strand
AACCCAACACCAACGACCGGACATTGGAACATCTTGGACATATACTCGCCGGACAGGGATGTTTCGCACGTTGCCACCTAGATCAATTTGGAGTGTGCGATCCGCCTGTGCATACGGCTTTTGCCTGTAACTGTTTAACAGAAGGGCAATTGCCGCTATGCGATGGCTTAAGCTTGATGGAAAACCTTTGAGTCGCAAATGGCAAGACTCGTGCCTCGTGCTATTCTAGGGAAATTTAAAATCAAAGGCTTAGATGTCGATGAATGGCAAAACTATGTGTCGCCCGACATTCCTTGTGGGACGACACATAGTTTTGCCATTTGGCAGCCATAGTCGTTCCATTGGTGATAGACGCTTCGTTTTTTGTTGGTTCGCTATGTGCCAGTCGGTGATGGCTGATGCCGGAATCGGATTGGGCAGAGGTGGTTGGACCTGGTCGCATTTTTCATGACCTTGGGTATGCTCACTTGAGGTGCGTGCGCGTAACGACGATTTGCCGAGTTTTCTTTGGCTGAACTGGTTAGTTTGAATTTTGCCAAAACTAACGAATATCCTCGGTCACTGCTGGACAGCTGTTCACCACACTTGCCTCATGACCCAACCACCTGAAATCAGGCCACTGAAGTGTTAGTAATCCGTCCAAGCAAAGGATGGACTATGAAACGCAGATTTTCGGACGAACAGATCATTGGAATGATCAAGGAATACGAGGCTGGAGTTAAAGCACAGGAGTTGTGCCGCAAGTACGGGATCAGCGATGCAACGTTCTACAAATACAAGGCCAAGTTCGTCGGGATGAACGTGTCGGATGCCAAGAAGCTGCGTGCACTTGAGGATGAGAACAACCGCCTGAAGCGCATGCTGGCAGATGCGATGCTCGACAATGCGGCATTGAAGGATCTCGCGACAAAAAACTACTGACGCCCGATGTCAAAAGACGGGCCGTGTCAGACGTGATGGATCGACACGATTTGTCTGAGCGTCGGGCGTGTGAACTGGCCGACCTGCACAGGTCTGTTTTCCAGTATCAGAAACAGGACGAGGATGACGCGGCCTTGCGCAAGCGCTTGCGCGAACTGGCGAACGAACGTCGTCGGTTCGGCTACCGGCGTTTGGGCATCCTATTGGCCAGAGAGGGCTTTGAAGTGAACCACAAGGAGCTGTTCGTCTCTACCGTGAGGAAGGATTGGCTGTGCGCCGTCGTCGGTCGCGCAAACGAGCTTTGGGCACGCGAAGGCCTATTCTTGTGCCGGATCGGGCCAATCAGCGGTGGTCGTTTGACTTTGTGTCCGACGCCTTTGAGGATGGTCGGCGGTTCCGTGTGTTGTGCATCATTGATGACTGCGCCCGAGAGGCACTGGCAACTGTCGTGGATCGTTCGTTGTCAGGCGCGCGGATGACCCGTGAACTGGATGATCTGATCCGCAGGCGTGGCCAGCCGGACATGATTGTCAGCGATAATGGAACGGAAATGACATCTCATGCCGTTCTTCGATGGTGCCAAGACACTGGCGTTGGCTGGCACTACATCGCACCAGGCAAGCCCATGCAGAACGCATTCGTGGAGAGCTTCAATGGTCGACTGCGTGACGAATGCCTGAACGAACATATCTTCGGCAATCTCGCAGAAGCCCGAAAGATCATTGAAACCTGGAGGATCGACTACAACACTCAGAGACCACACACATCGCTTGGCGGACTGGCACCGGCCGTTTACGCCAATCTCAACCGTGCCGCCCGGCCTGCTTCGCTTGAGCTACGCAAAGGCTCCGCTCAGCAGGCCTTGACCGCAACCTTATCACGAGAAAAAAACAGGAACGGATTCTACATCCAAACGGCCCGGATCAAGGGGCTGGGTCAAAGATCAAATGGCATGGGCAGCTGTGGTGACAAAGAAAGAAGATCGCCACGATCTCATTGACGAGGGTAATAACTTGCTGCGGTACATCGTTAAGGAATTTGCCAAGGCTTGAAATGCCATTGTCGAAGGTACGTGAGAACAGGTCGGGCACTCAACCAGAGATCGCTTCACAATAAACCACTACTGCGATGTTTGCGGTTTGTTATGGCGCTGCAACTCGTGCGGTGGTTGCGAAAATTGGTCAAACTGGGAACTCTGCTGGTTTCAGCGCCAAGTTTTGTCGCAACTAACTTCATTGAGTCGCCTGGCGCTCTTTCTCCGGCCAAAACTCATCTACCACAACATATGCGATGATTACAAAAAAAGCGGCGCTGGCAACTTGCAATACGCGAGTGATGCTCTTGACGTCAGCCTCGTCTGAAAATGGTGCAACCGAACCGCCATATACTATCAGAGCTGTCGTAATAGCGGAACCGGCGGCGGCGGCGAGCGGGACTTTTGACTTTCCAAGTGCTCCGAGTGTTAGGCAAAAGAAAAAACACAGCAAAACGGGGGTGAGAATAACCGGAGCTATTACGTTTATTTCATAACAAATGATGGATACTGCGGCCCCAAGTAGATTTGCCGTCAGCATAGCTTTTGCAACTGTTTTGCCTGCAGCAGGCATTGCCGCAAGTTGCTGGCTCAGCAGGGCGACAAAAAACAGGACCAACAAAGCAGAAGCGCCGGAAATAAAGAACGCCATAGCAAAGGGCACTGTGACCAGAGACATCCTGACTATTCGGCGATGTGAGTCGAAGTCCGGCGATGTTGCAGCTTTCTTTTGAGGTGCCGTTTGAGGTGCAGCGGGTATCAACACGAACATCAGCGTCGATACAAAGCCTGCAAACAGCAGATTCAGCGGTATCCAATACACGAGCACCAAGGCCAGATCCTGTGATTGCAAAACCAAGTTCGGGATCATCAACGCTCCCATGAGGGCGATGACACCGGGCAATACTCCGGCACCGGAAACGGACCATATGAAAGACAGGATTATTCCAATCGCCACTAGGATCAGGAACACAACAGGATATGGTGAGAAGATTGAGGAAAGCAGGAATGAAGTGAACATCAATCCAATCGAGAAGACAAACAGCTTGCCAAACGCTGCCAAAGGCAATGCGGCAGGCGCTTGAAGAAAAAGGGCAGTGAAAACCGCTCCAATGATGGCGAGTGGCCACCCGAGAAACAGGCCCAATGCAAATACACCGGTAACACCCAGCGCAAGCCGGGTGACAGAGCGTTGGTTCTCAGTATGCATAGGAGAAGATTGAAACCACGCGGATGTAGGCGCGGCCTACGAGGTTCAGCAACGAGTTGTCGCTTAGATACATGATTACATCGGCCTGCCCGTTCAGTTGAAAGCGAAGATCGTCTTCGGCACTTCCAGCTTCATAGCCGGGTAAAACAATCCTGACCGGAAACCTTTCGGGCTCCCGCAAAAATCCCTTGGTGCTTGGCGGGCTCGCCAATTGCCCTGGCTCATCACTGCCACTCAAAGAAACAGCAGCACTAAAGCTCTCAATGACGCCCGGAACAATCTTACCTGGATGCATATCCAACACCACATCAACCGGAGACCCTATTGAAGCTCTTCCCAGATTGTTCTCGGTAAAATACGCCTCGATCCAGACGTCGGTTGCATCCAGAAACGTCAAAAGATCCTGGCCGGATCGCGCATACGTTCCGGGGGCAATCAGCAGATTAGAAATGACACCTGTCGCAGGAGCACGCAGTTCGGTCCATTCAAGGTTCAGTTCCGCATCCGCCAATGCCGCCAGTGCGCGCTGGATTTTCGGGTTTTCAATCCCATCGTCACCAAGCCTTTGCTTTGCTTTTTCCAGATCAGCTTTTGCGTTCTCAAAGTTTGCCTCGGATTCTGCCAGTTGTCCCCGTGCATCATCGGCTTTTGAGACGGCAATCAACCCTTTCTTTTCGAGCGCAAATACACGTTCCGTCTGAATGCGCATCGTATCCAGATCGCTCTGCGCCCTTGCGAGTTTGGCTTGTGCCGCACTTACCTCTGCCGAAGACGCACCCACCTCTTGGGTTGCCGCTTCAAGATCAGCTTCCGCCTTTGAACGCTCGATTTCGTAGGGTCTGGAATCTATTCGAACCAGAACATCACCTGCCGAAACGATTTGGCCGTTTTCTACCAAGACTTCCGTTACCGTTCCGGTCACCTGAGGCACGATTTGGGTGGCTACAGCTTTTACTCTGGCGTTCCCGGTAAAAGGTGTTTTTCGATCAGCGACCAGGTACCAGACAAGGAAAATCAGAATGACAGCCAGGGTTGTCCATATCGTTTTCCTCATTTCGTCGCACCTTCGACAGTGCCCTCGGCTTCAGGTGAGGTATCAATCCAAACCTTGAACAGCTCATAGAAGACAGCAAAGAGTACCGGCCCCATAAAAACGCCGATCAACCCGTACGCCATCATACCTCCGAGAACACCGATGAGGATGACCAGCATGGGAGTCTCAAGGCCTTTTGAGATGAACACGGGTCTTAGGAAACTGTCCATTATCATGACGGGAACGGCCAATATGGTGAAGATCAAAGCAGTTCCACCGGACATAGAACTCCACGCGTAGATAATAACTGGTATCAGAACCAGTCCGGGCCCGATTTGGATAATTGAGAGTATGAGGCAGATAAATGCCAGCGTGGCGGCCGAAGAAATCCCAAACAATGCCAACAGTATCCAAACGAAAACTGCCTGAATGGCTGCTACGCCAATCACGCCTTTTGTAACGTTTCGGATCGTTGCGCCTGCCAGTGTCACGAATTCACCGCCGCGCGGCGCAAAGACACGGTTGGCAAAGCGCTGAAGACCCTGGACCAAATTTGGCCCGGGGCTGAACAATGCCCCCATAATCAACACGGACAGAGCTAAGCCAAGAAGCCCGATACCAATGCCCAACACCTTTCCGAAGAGCGATTTGGTGATTTCAAGGATTTGCGCGCCGTATTTTGCAAGCGCACCGTCCAGATTCCGTTCAAACATACTCCAGACATCGGCAATCTTGCTTCCGATCAGTGGTAGTTCCTTGATCCCCTCAGGGGCAG
Source organism: Ruegeria sp. HKCCD7559 (assembly GCF_013110575.1). Classification (NCBI taxonomy): domain Bacteria; kingdom Pseudomonadati; phylum Pseudomonadota; class Alphaproteobacteria; order Rhodobacterales; family Roseobacteraceae; genus Ruegeria; species Ruegeria sp. HKCCD7559. The sequence goes on along the minus strand of NZ_WVQU01000019.1, from coordinate 4,428 downwards.
GGGGGATTTTCAACTCACCCTTGTCTGCTTGTTCCGCAAACTCGGACCCTAGTTCAGCAGCCCCGGACACCGCAGTTGCGACTGGCCCGAGGGTCAGAACAAGGCCCAACAAAACCAAGATCGTTGTGGCAAGTTTTTTCCGCCCTCCCAGCTTGGACTGGAGCCAATCAAATGCCGGGTAAAGCGCCACACAGAGGATCGTTGCCCAGATAACCACGCTCGCAAGCGGGGCCACCATAACCAGGGCGCTGTAGAGGAATAGTCCAAGAAATAGCAATCGTATCGCTAGATCGACAATCTTCGCGTCCTGAGTCTTTTCCATTCCATCCCTCCGTGAACTTTTTTTGAATGTTACACTCAAAAAACCTAATATGTATATTTTTTTAGAATTTAGTGGTCATCTATCAGCTTGAAGACACAAATTAATCCGGGCCACGGCTTGAGATGCCCAGTCAAATCAATGCCTGGGCATGAGTTCGGGTCGGCCAAATTGGGATAATCTACTTGTCCGCTTTTTTGTCGTCTTGGGACAAGATTGTATCCGCCACTGTGGTTGCTGCAGTCACGAAGACACCGAGTCCTACAATGATGTATACCATCGTAAAGATCTTCCCTGCCGCGGTTTCGGGTGAGAAGTCACCAAACCCTACGGTCGAAATGGTCACGACAGAAAAGTAGATTGAGTCGAGCCAACTCCAACCTTCGACAAAGTGGTAGAAGACCGAGGCCCATAAAATCATTCCGACTGTAAAGGCAAGAAGGCCTTTCACTCTACCATCCTTGAAAGCAACGCCAATCCCACGTGTGATTCTAGTTAGCGAATTCATTGTGTCCCCATCGTTTGAATAATTCACATATAACAGTAATTAGATGGATGTGAGAATTGAAGTATTTTAGCCGCCACTAGTTTGGTTGGGCGTCGGGTCGCAGTAATCAAAGCTAATGCAATGTGCCCGTTTACGAATCGTTAAACGCGTTTCAAGCCAGCTATTTTGAAACTGGGTCAGCAGCACATCCTAAATTTAGTCCTTTAACCGTTTCTTAGCCGCCCGACCAATTCCGCAAGAGCAGTCGGTTAAATGGTCAAGGTCATTTAGGGTTCAGCAAAATGAGAAGCCACATATTCCATTAACATGATGCTTTAATGGTCTAGTCTGCCCAAAAAAGGAATCAGAACCTTAGGAGAAAAGCGTGCGGTTCATCACAAAAGGTGTCATGGTTTGTTGCGCTGTCGCGTTCGTCGCGGTTGTTGTGGCATGGCTTTTCCTGTCCTCTGCGTTGTTTTCTTCTGTCAGGACCACTTTTGTTGAAAACCTGATCTCGAAGAAACTTGGTCAGGACGTGTTAATCGATGATGAAGTGCGTCTAGGCCTTGGTCGGCAACTGCATGTATCAGCAGCGGGATTGGTACTACCCGGCGCGATCAGAGCCGAAGCGAATCTGGCAGCAATCGATAAACTTGAGTTCAAAATTTCTGCCCGCGACCTTTGGAACAGCAAATTGTCGCTGAGTGAGCTTTCTCTCTCGGGTGTTCACCTCAACTTGATCACGGACAAAGACGGTGTCGGAAACTGGCAGTCCGCTTCCCAAACGGGCGCTAGAGCCGGGGATCCGGCCAAACCTGCAAACCTGTCTGTGGCTGGAATTCTAACGGACCACAAAATTGACCTGACCGACGTCACCGTTCTTTACCAGAACGATCTAAACGGGCTTGGTCTGGATCTGCAGCTTCCTGAGCTGAATTTAAAGCGTGATACGGAAACCGACGTTGTGACCGCGGTTGGGGCTGGTGCACTAAACGGAGAGAAGTTTACTCTGAACGCGAGCATTCCTGCGGACGACTCGTTTCAGGTCGCGGTGAACTTCGATCAGATTGCGATTGCCGCCGAGGAAGTCCCTCAAGAGAACGGGCTACAAGTGAATACGACCATAGAGGTTGCCGAACTTGGTCAGCTTCTTGATATCCTGAAACTCAATCGCGTTCTGGAGGGTTCAGGGAGTATTGGTGCAGCATTCAAATCAGTCGACGGCGTAGCCCGGATTGATGACCTGGCTGTATTGACTGAATTGGATGGTGGGCAAAGCCTTTCGCTGACGGGACAAATCGGAGAGTTGGGAAATCCAGAAGACGTATCCCTGACAACCCGAATTAGGTTGTACCCAGAAGATGCGGAACCAGCCCCAGCCGCCTCGCGGTATGATCTTAAACTTATCGCAGTCGACATGGTTATCGACAGCGTGCCTGGGCAGGTGCCGCAGCGACAAATGGTCATTAAGACCAACGGTTTCACGTTGGACACGTCCGGCGAAGGCCCGCCCCCGATTAAGTTCTCCGAGCTTTCCAGAACACCAGAAGGCGCTTTAAAAGTCGGAAACATCAACCTTAGAATTGGCAACCCAGCCGATCCGTTTATCATTTTGAACGGTTCGGTCGATGACGCGCTTCAGTTGCAAGGCATTTCAGCAGAAGGCCTAGTGGATATACCGGCAAGCAGTTTGATCTCGCCAGAATTGTTGGGACCAGACGACCAGCTTGGCAGGTTTTCCGGTGACTTCCATTTGAACGGCGACATCAATCAGCTTTCGCTGACGAATTTGGATGGGAAGACACGCGATACAGACGTCTGGAACCTTGAGGTGCATGGCACTGTCGAGAATGTACTCAAATTCGAGGACCTGGATTTGGCAATTGATGTCGCTGTTCCATCCGGAGCGGATCTTTTGCAGGCACTATCGCTTGAACGTGTGGAAACCGGGCAGGCTCGCCTTGAAATCAATCTTGTTAGCGAAGGCACTGATTGGAACGCGAGTGCCAATGTTGAGGTCGCCGACTCTATCTTGCAGATTATGGCCGATCTTGATGATGCAACAAGCGACCCGGTGCTGCAGGGTTCCATTGAGAGTGACCTGATAATGATAGATCAGATCCGAACTATCGTTCAGGCTGCCGCACAGTTGCGGAAATTAGGCGGCCCAAATCCGGAAGAGAAAGAACCTAAGAAAGAAGACGAGGGCAACCAAGGCGCGTTAAGAGATGTAACGCTTAAACCTATCGGGCGCTCAATTCTCTTGTCCGGCATGGATATGGATGTCGACGTTGACCTTCGGCACATCGAAGGTGCCAAGGGCATCAGCAGTCTGCAGAGCGAAGTGACGCTCAACAAAAACGCGCTTAAGGCAGGACCACTGAAGTTTGAATACGGAGGCGCTCATTTCGACGTCAGTGGGCAATTAGATCTATCGAACGACGCACATCTGCTCACGTTGACCGGCAAGGCAGGTGGCTGGCAACTGGATGAAATTCTTCACAGCCTGAACTTCAAAAAGGGCGCAAGCGGTACAATCTATGCAGATTTTTCGGTGACCGGCGGAACCGATTCAGTCAAGCATTTTGCCAATAGCATGAGCGGCAATGCCACAGTTTCTATGCGTGACGGCTCGATCGAGACCCAGCTTTTAGATCTGGCAGGATTGGGGGTGCTACCTTGGGTGTTTACCAAAAAGAAACAGAAGGTTGCTCCAATTGTATGTTTGCGCGCGCCGATTAGTATTTCAAATGGAAGTATTTCGACGAAACAAACCACATTGGAGACAGATCATGTCCAAGTCGTCGTCTTTGGCGGTGTTAATGTGGCGGGCAAGGTTTTGGACCTAAGTCTGCAGCCCCGCAAGATTGGCGAACCTCTTTCGAAGAGCCCTTGGCCCGTGACCTTGAAGGGTCCACTAGCAAAGCCGAAGATCAAGGTCAAAGACGGTCCGAAGCGGCTGAAACGATCGGATGGTGCGGACAAAATGCCGGCAAGAAGACAGCTTTGCGTTCCGGACATTTTACAACTGCAGTAGTGGCGGAGGCAGTCGATAAAAGACCATTCTTAAAGTTCAAAAAGAATGGCATCGCTTTCTGAAAGCGATTTTTGCTTTGGGTTTTCTCTCGATATATTCCGCACGTTAGGCGAATAGAGACTCTCGTGGAGTTCAGCGGACATGATGGAAGACCTTTGAGACGCAAATGGAAAAACGTGTGCTCTGTTGAAATGGTAGCTAAAGCGAAATCAATAGCTTAGTGAAGCGTGAGTGGCAGAACTATGTGTCGCCCGACACTTTGAATCCATTGGAAAAATTGGCGGTTTTTACCAGCTACCCGCCAACATACCCACCTACCGATTTGAATGGCTGCACGAAGATTGTGTTTCCAACCATCGCGATTTCTCTCCGCAGCCTTCGATGAATCCGATCAAATAGCGCCCGTGATATGCCCTTGAGTTTCCACGCGATCTTATGGACACAAATCAAGGATTGGATAAGTACCTGGGTTGATTAAGACTGGCCATTAGGGTCAGAATTCATAGCCAAAAAGATGACGGTAGCCGTCCGTGCGATGGCTGAGAGGAAGACCTTTGGGCACCTGTCGTATCGGGCTGCCACACG
>NZ_WVQU01000018.1:0-10484 GCF_013110575.1 Ruegeria sp. HKCCD7559 | reverse complement strand
CCAGATCATTCAGCCTGAACAACTTGGCAATACCCCTTGAGCACTTGAAGAAGGGTCTCGCGGGTTTCGTGAAGTCCCGCCCCCTATCTTCAACTCACCTCTCGCGGCCGCGCAACCGCCCTTCCTCGCTCAGGCGAAGCTAATCTGACAATACCAGCCTTAATTTCCCCGTGACGGATTTAGGATAGTAAATTGGCGATTTGCAGCTCGATGTTTGCCGGACTTCGGATTGTCGCTTTTGGACGATAGTTTTTACCTTACGGTGCCCGCCAGAGGACCTGCTGTGAAACGAATCTACTCAAACCTCTTCTCGACTTTTCGAGTCTCTCGCGTCGCAAAAAAAGCATTCGATCTCTGCAACTCTACTGCGAACCATTTCAAAATAACACAGTCAGCGCGATACCTCAAAAAAACGAGCGCTTCCGCTCGTGTAACACTTGATGAAAGTACGCATCGTCAATGTGGTGAGAGTGAGCGCGCCGGGCCCAAACTTTTGAGGTTGTTCAGCGTTGCTTGCGCTTTATTTTGTCCCGCTTCTGTTCTTGCTCAGAGCGGCGTCGAAGCTGCGCCAGCGCGGTTAGGTGCCGGTTTTGGCGGACCCAGCGCACCTGAGGTCTACTTGGATGAAATCCAGAATCGTCGAACTGACACGGGTCCCTCTTATATCTTACCCGGTTTTGACAAAGCGCTAGATCCTTGGTTCAAATTCAAGGAACGCATCGAGCAAAACGCCAACTTTCGTATGGGCGGCCACTACCAGATCAATTATCAAAAGGCAGATCGCGTTCTAAACGAGCCAGACTATGGCTTAGGGGGATTGTTCCGGTTCACGGGAGTATGGAAGTCAAGGGGTCTCGAGAACCGCGACGCGGGGCGGATAGAATTCACATTCGATTACAGACATGCAATTGGGAATGGCGTTGCGCCCAGTGCTTTGGCGCAGCAATTCGGATATGTCGGCACAACCAACGCAATTCTTGGAGACACCAAGTTTGATCTCTACTCGCTTTACTATGCCAAACCGTTCCGTAGCGGAACATCAGGCTTTGCCATAGGGCGGATTGACCCGAACAACTTTTTCTACACCCACGGGTTTTCAAATCCTTGGACCGGTTTCATGAACAACGAAGTCGTCAACCCGGTCAGCGTGCTGCAGCCACAATCGAGTTGGGGCATTTTGGGCGGTTACTATTTTAACGATAATATCTACGGCGTGGCTGGCACCTTCGACGCCAATGGATTTACATCTGACGACCTCGAATTTTTTGAGGGTGGTGCGGAATTCTGGACTGGCGTAGAACTCGGCTACGTGCCCTCGCAAGCGGAACGGTTGGACAAGAAAATCAGCCTCACGCTATGGCACCTCGACGAACGTGAAGACGCCGGAACGGAAGAAAGCTACGGCGCAGCACTCACAGCGAGCTGGACATTCGGCGATTGGAACCCGTTTACTCGCATAGGATTCTCGGAGGGGGACGCGCCCCCTTACAACACATCGTTTCTGGCAGGCTTTCGCAAAAAGATGCGAAACGGGGCTGACATCCTTGGTCTTGCCCACTCCCGCGGAGAATCTTCTGCCGGTTTCGGCTGGCAAAACGCAACCGAGCTTTTTTATAACTACTACCTCGCCAAAAACCTGGCCGTCACGTTCGACATCCAGAGGATTGGAAACCCACTTCTGAATCCAGTCGATGACGAAATCTGGCTGTTCGGTATTCGGACAAGGATCACATTTTGAAAATCTCGACCTCCGAAGAAATACGGACACAAATCAAACGCAATCAAGAATAGGAGCGACCACATGAACAGAATGGATGGAAAAGTTGCGATTATTACAGGCGGCGCTAGCGGTGTCGGCCTCGCGGCATCGGAGCTGTTTTTGAAAGAAGGTGCCAAAGTGGTCATCTTCGACCTGAATGAGGATAGCTGCAAGGCAGCGGTTGAACAGCTTGCCTCCGACGATGTGATTTATGTTGCTGGCGATGTGACCAACCGAGACGACAGCTTCAGAATGGCCGCCACAGCCGAAGAAAAGTTCGGTGGTATCGACGCGCTGGTCGCCAACGCCGGTGTTGAAGGCAAACCGTTGGCAATCATGGATGTCACCGAACCGGATTTCGATTTCCCTTTTGCCGTCAATGTCAAAGGTCCGCTCTTTAACATGCAGGCCTGCGTACCATCGATGATCAAGCGTGGCGGCGGCAGCGTCGTTATCACGTCATCGGTCGGTGCGACCATGGGGGGGCAGACCACGGCCTACAATGTGTCCAAACACGCAGTGACCGGGCTTGTCCGCTGCGGAGCAAGGCAACTGGCACAACACAAAATCCGGGTGAACTCGGTCAATCCCGGCCCCATCGCGACACCGATGTTCTTGCGCGTCGAGGAAGAACTGGGCGAGGAATTTTCAAAGGCTTACAAGGCGAAAATCCCACTGGGACGTTGGGCGGATCCTATGGAGATCGCCGAAGCGCTTCTTTACATGAGCAGTGATGCATCCACATGGATCAACGGCACCGTGCACATGGCGGACGGTGGCCAGAAGGCGATCTGACCCACGTGGAAACAACCCTGTTCGCGACGCGAACGCGGACAGGGCGACCAAAACAACGCGCCTAGCGGCGCTCGACGGCCGACTGCATTGCCAACGAAAATCGAAGGAATGAAACCATGAGCACCAAGAACACATATGGCTGGTTTGTCGTTGGCACGACACTCGCAAACCAAAGTATTGCGATGGGCGTTCTGCTTTCGGGCTACGCGCTATTTGTCTTGCCCTGGGCCGAGGAATTCCAGGTACCACAAAGTCAGGTGTTGCTTGGCTCTACCATCGTGCTGGTCGTCAACAGTCTGGCCAGCCCCTTTGCAGGCAAGCTGATGGACAAGTTGAGCCTGAGAACGTTGATCCTGATTGGGGTTGCCTGTCTTGCGGCTGGTCTACTGCTCATATCGTTTGCATCAGCGTTCTGGATGATTCTGGCTGCCTACGCGACGCTTCTTCCCGCAGCTATCATCTTTTGTGGCTCACTGAGCTCTCAAACACTTGTTAGCAAATGGTTTACGGAGGGCCGCGGCGTGGCTCTGGGCGTTTCGTCTCTGGGAAGCTCGGTTGGTGGGTTTGTACTCCCTTTGGTCATTTCGGCCTTGATCGCGGCGTTTGACTGGCGGATGACGATGATCATTCTCGCCGTCGGCGCAGTTGCAGTGTTGTTTCCTCTGAATGGGTTGGTGCTCAGAAAGGATCCGCCGAAGCCTGCGGACCCGTCTGAAACGGATACGCAGGCGGGTGCGCAAGTCGAACCTGACTGGATAGCCAGTCAGCTTGTCAGAATGCCGACGTTCTGGATTCCGGTTCTGGGAATTGTTCCCTTGATGGCGGCCTATACCGGCGTGCAGTTCAATCTGGGTGCTCTTGTAAATTCGCTTTCCTTCGGTGAAGGCGCCGAAGGGGTCAAGGACGGACTGGCCGCTAAGCTGATCTCCACTATCGCGGTGGGCCAGGTGATCGGCAAGCTGGCGGCAAGCAGTGCAAGCGAACGGATCGATCACCGCGTTGTCTATTGGATTATGGCGGTCCTGATGGCAGCCGCCCTATTCTTGTTGTCCGGTGAGCCTTCCGTGACAGTGCTCTACATCGCGTGTCTATTGTTGGGCTCCGCTGTTGGTGCAACACTGCCTATGCTGCCAATCTTTTATACCTCCCGGCTCGGAGCAAAATCGATCGGTGTGATTCTGGGGATCGCGACGTTGGTTCTAATTTTGGGAAGCTTTGGTTCGTATGTGACCGGGTTGATCTATGAAGCCACGCAATCTTATGACACAGCATTCCTCGCCATGGGTGCTCTGCTGATACCCGTTTCCATTGCCATGTTCTTCTTGCCTTCGCCTGAGAAGGCAAGAAAGAGCTGGCCTCAAGCCACCCTCCAAAGCGCAGCGACAGAAGGTGCTTGAGAAACAACGGCAGATGCCAAATGTGCACAGGCTGGCTGAGAGCGTCCACTAAACCGTGCGAGCTATTAAGAGAAGGAATAGAGATGAAACTTGTGATCGGACTAGTGGTGGCGCTAGCCTCGTCCTCTGCGGCATTGGCGCAAGAGGCAGTCGGCCGCGTCCTCTTCGAGAACGTCGATGTCTTCGACGGTATGAATGAGGCGCTGATAGAGGACGTGAACGTTCTAGTTGAAGACAATGTGATAAGTCAGATCACTTCTGCCGATATCGAGTCTCGGGGGGCCGTTGTAATAGACGGCAGCGACCACACTCTGATGCCGGGCCTAACGGATGCGCACTATCATGTTATGACGGCGACCTTGCCCGCCTCGAAGATATTTGGAGAGCATCCGGGTTACATGCACACGGTCGCCGTGCTCGAAGCCGAAGCATTGCTGATGCGTGGTTTTACCACTGTACGCGATCTCGGAGGACCGGTTTTCGGTTTGAAATCTGCGATTGACGACGGCGTAGTCCCTGGCCCTCGTATCTATCCGAGCGGTCCATTGATTTCGCAAACGTCCGGGCACGGTGACGTTCGGACGCGCATGCAGGTCCCGGCTGAGGCCAATCGCATTCTTGAGCCGTTGGAGCGCACCGGGCTGGGTATTGTCGCCGACGGGCGACCCGCCGTCCTTCAACGCGTCCGGGAAGCGCTGATGCAGGGCGCTTCGCAAATCAAGGTCATGGCCGGTGGCGGTATCAGTTCGTCAAATGACCCGATAGATGCGTCACAGTACACACTCGATGAACTAAAAGCCGCTGTCGAGGCCGCCGCGAGCTGGAATACTTACGTGACGGTTCATGCCTACACTTCCGACGCGGTTCGTCTGGCGGTCGAGGCTGGTGTGCAGTGTATCGACCATGGTCAGCTTATCGATGAAGAGACAATAAAGCTTCTTGCTGAAAAAGGCGTGTGGCTTTCAATGCAACCGTTTCTCGATGACGAGGATGCTATGTTTCCTGCTGAGGGATCTCCTAACTTGCAAAGGGGAAAGTTCCTTCGGGTTGCAGAGGGGACAAAACGCGCCTACGAGTTGGCCAGAAAACACGGCGTCAAAGTTGCCTTCGGTACGGACATTGCCTACGACCCTGAGTTGGCAAAAAGACATGGTTATCAGTTGGCCAAGCTGACGCAGTGGTATTCGCCCTTTGAAGTTCTGAAAATGGCGACCCACGACAATCAACAGTTATTCGCCTTGTCCGGTCCAAGAAACCCATACCCCGGGAAAAACGGTGTGATTGAAGAGGGCGCCTATGCCGATATTTTGCTGGTGGCAGGCAACCCGCTGACCGATATCTCCCTGATCGGCAACCCCGAAGACAACTTCACAATCATCATGAAGGACGGACACATCTACAAGAACATACTCGAGTAGCACGCTCAGTGCATGGTACACTCGCTTCTGGCCGATAAATTTGTTGGGATTGCCAAAACCTATCCGGACATCTGCCGATGTCTGCGCTTTCAGTAACGGGAAATTGGGGCAAGCACGGCAGCGCGGGTCGCAGCGTCTACAGAAGGCATTGGTGGGTTTCGCTGAAAAGGATTAGTGACCACCGGACTGATCTGAAACTCAAATCTTGTGTCTTGCGAAAAACGATCAGGCGCTTGAAGGTTCTTTTCGGCTATGAAGGCCAGCTTGAAAGGAAGTCCTCCGATTTCAGTTGTTTTGTTAACATTCAGTGTAACAGGGAATGTCCATGCTTCGCTTGATGTGGCCTCCCAGTTATAGGTGATAATAGGATCAGTGCCGATCAACCATCCATTGCCAATACTTGCAAAGGCAAAATACTGAAAGGATGTGAGAGAAGTCGACGGACCGCTCCCTCCAACCTTTTCGTTGTGGCTCGGGAAGATACCGAACAGTCCCCAATTCGTTGTCTTTACCGCTACAAAGCTGGGCCCTAGCAACCAGTTGTCAGAAGAAAGACTGTTTCCAACAGGGATCGATCCAACCGCGCCGACGCCGAGAGTCCAGTCCCCGTTTTGCCACGCATAGAGCACGTCGAAAGGAATATCGAGCCAGCCATCTTCACCTCTGAAACGGCCTGCAGCAGAGTCAAATACGGGAAAATCCTTTGCGTAAGTCAGAGCTGGCCGAAAAATTAGATTGTCGCCATTTTGAAGTTTAAACGGGAAAACCGGTCTGAATCTTAGGGTAGTGCTTTCCTGACCAGAGGCCCCAGGTAAATCACCGTCGTAGGTTCTGTGGGTTAAACTGAAATTCAGCGTGGCTTTTGCAGCGCCCGGATTGTTCAGTTCTTTGGCGAGCGCTTCCGCATCCTGTGCAGCTGCTTGTGAGGTGACACAGAAGGCGGAGCATGTGGCGAAGCCCAAGACGGCAAGGGTATACTGTAGCCAATCCGGCTTCGAAACGCTGTTCATTTTGAGACCCTTCACAGTTTCATGACAATGCGGCCGTCGATTTTGTTGGCACGCATACGGTCAAAAATGCTGTTGATGTTTTCCAAAGGTTCGGTTGCGTATTGCACCTTGATCTTGCCTTCGCCTGCGAATTCGAGGCACTCCGCAAGGTCTTGCCGCGTGCCGACAATGGATCCGCGAATTGTCTTCCGGCTGAGAACGGTGTCGAAAATGTCCAGATCGAACGTATCGGGCGGCAAGCCAACAAGGGACATGGTTCCCCGTTTTCCGAGCATACCGACACCTTGGGAAAAAGCAGTTTTTGATACAGCAGTGACGAGAACCCCGTCCGCACCGCCGCACATGCCAGCAACCTCCTTGACGGGATCTGTCTCAAGCGCATTGATCACGGCATCAGCGCCCAATCGTGACGCAAGCGCAAGCTTGTCATCCGTTATGTCCACGGCAATCACATGCAAACCCATTGCCTTTGCGTATTGCACCGCCAAATGCCCTAATCCGCCAATCCCGGATATAACAACGGTATCACCAGGCTTGGTGTCGGTCTCCTTGAGCCCCTTGTAGACCGTAACGCCTGCGCAGAGGATGGGTGCCGCTGGCTCAAAGTCGAGAGTATCGGGCAGATGGCCAACGTAGTTGGGGTCGGCGAGGACATATTCCGCATACCCGCCATTGACCGAGTAACCGGTGTTCTGCTGCTCGCCGCAAAGCGTTTCCCAACTGGAAAGGCAGTGCTTGCAATGGCCGCATGCCGTGTGAAGCCAAGGCACGCCGACCCGGTCGCCTTCTTTTACTGCCGTGACGCCGGCACCAACAGCAGCTACAAAACCGACGCCTTCATGTCCGGGAATGAAGGGCGGATTTGGTTTCACGGGCCAGTCACCATCCGCCGCGTGGAGATCGGTATGGCAGACACCTGACGCTTGCATTTTGACAAGGATCTGGCCTGCTTCCACTGTTGGCACACCCACTTCCATAATGCTAAGCGGTTTGCCAAACTCCGTTACGACGGCCGCTTTCATGGTCTTTGACATTTTGACTTCCTTTCTTCGGGTCAGCCGGTGTGTTCAGTTCCTGATCTGACCGATTGGATCAGAGAGCTACGAGAGTTCACCGCCATCGATCACATAAGCGGATCCAGTAATGCAGGCGCTCGCGTCGCTGCTCAAAAACAATATGACTTCGGCGATTTCAGCGGGAGTTGCGAACCGATGCAACGGGATCTGCGCTTTCATCGCGCCCGCCACTTTCGCCCCACCGGTTTGCAGTCGCGATTCGTACATCATGTTTGTCGATACGGCGCCCGGATTCACCGAATTGACCCTGATCTTGTATCTTGCAAGCTGTCTTGCCGCAGAGCGCGTCAGACCGGTCACTGCGTGCTGTGACGTTGTATAGGGCAAAGGCCCGGCGCGCTGCGCCGCGATTGAAGACTTGATGACGACGCTGCCACCGCCGCGTTTTTTCATATATTTTGCTACCGCTCGTATCCCATGAAACGGTCCCTTGACGTTTACCTTGTAGGGCAAGTCGAAGGCTTCCTCCGTTAAGCTCAGGATGTCCCGTGTGTCCCCTTCGATGCCGGCATTGGCGATAAGGATGTCGACACCGCCGAATAGCTCCACTGCTCTCTGAGCAAGTTTTACGTTGTCTTCCGGTTCCGCAACGTTGCAAGCGAGATAGCTGACGTTCTCGCGCCCGATCTGTCGTACAGCCGCCTTGCAAACGCCTTCGCTCAAATCAGAGACGAGTACCCTTGCGCCTTCGCTCACAAACAAGCTGGCCGTGGCCCGGCCTATTTCGCTCGCGGCACCGGTGATTATGGCAACCTTATTTTCCAATCTGTTCATGCAGCGAATAAGCACCCAAAACTGGAGGAAAAGAGCAGGACCGGCCAGCGCTCCGAGGCAGATTGCACGCGGACCGGTCCAGTTTGCGCAACTAGTAAGCTGACCAACCAGAGTCGGCAGTAATCACCGCACCGTTGACGACTTTGGATTCGTCGCTCGCAAGGAACAGAGCCACATTTGCAATCTCTCTGGGGTGCGCTCGACGCGGGTTCAGCACCATGCCGGACAAAATCCGATCCTGAATCCGTTCCGAGTAGTTGGACATATCGCCCATGCTTTCGGAGATATTCGTCGCAGTGGAGCCCGGGCAGATCATGTTGCAGCGAATGTTCTCCTTTGCATACATATGCGCCGTGCTTTTCGTGATGCCAATCATGCCGTGCTTTGCCGCCGTATAGGCCGCCCCCGCACGCCCACCGCTGATGCCAGCGATGGATCCCACATTGACGATGACGCCACCGCCTTGTTTTTCAAACCGCCGGACCGCCGCGCGCATGCCATAGAAATTGCCTGTGAGGTCGACGTCCATGATCAGGTTCCAGCCTTTGTCTTCGACGTCGCCGACCGGCTGCATCTGGTCCATGATGCCTGCGTTGTTCACGAGCACATCAAGGCGACCGTAGGTATCGACGGCCAACTGGATCATCGCTTCGACCTGCGCCTTGTCCGCGATGTTCGATATGGTTGTCGCGACGGACTGCCCTTTGTCGGCAACCTCTTTTTCAAGCTCGTCGAGGCGATCCTGGTTGATATCTGCCGCGACGACTTTCGCGCCTTCGTCCAGAAACAGCAGTGCCATTTCCTTGCCCATACCGGAAGCTGCACCGGTAATGATCGTTACTTTGTCTTGCAATCTCGACATCTTAGGTCTCTCCCACTTGGCAGGCTGTACGAGCCTGGATCACTGTGAGGGCGTGGCAACCCGTCTGTCTGACGCGCAAAACAAATCGCCCCCATGGTTCGAATAGACGCTACAAATCGGGGGCAATTGTCTCTATGCAGCTAGCGGCAAAATCATGCGCCTAATGCGCCAAAGACATATCCGATTTCCGACAACGCTTTTGAGCAAGTCGTTTCGGTGACTGCCACGATCCAACGAGACATGGCTTCGTGATACGCTAATAGCAGTTCCGCGAGCTGCGGTGCTCCGAGCGCGCAGAGCCCTCAACCGCAGCCTTGCGGCGACCCTTCTGTGCCAACCGCTTTGCCGACAACTACACTTGGCAGGACGCCAAAGTGGGTTTGAAACTCAGCAGCAAAACGTCCCAGATGTGAGAACCCGAAATCCATGGCGGCTTTGGTGATGGCCCCATGCCTCCCCCGCTGGGACTTCAGCGATCTCCGCACTTCTTCCAGCCTTTTGATGCGGGCGTATTGATTTGGAGAAAGCCCGTAGTGCGCTTTGAAATGCCTCAGCAAGGTGCGTTCGCTGGTCGCCGTGACTTCCGTCAACTCGGAGATCGAAACGGGTCGGTGCAGGTTTTCCGCGATGAAATCAGATGCTTTTATGAGCCTGTCATGCTGCTTGAAGTTCCGGTCCGACGCAACGCCACGACCAATGCGAACCTTTCTCAGAATATTGACGATGTCCTCTACGATCAGGGTCTGCAGTTCGCCAGCAATTGCAAAGTTGCTTTCAGAAGAGAAACACGCCGCCAGCGTAGATTTCAGGTTCTCGGCGTTTTTCTCGGGCAACCTGAGAGCCGCAGGCTCATTAATCGAAAAGATATTTCCTGCAGGACTAGCGCTCGGAACGTGAGGGAGCAGCACTTCCCGCGGTACCGAAATCGTAACGACATCAATATATCCGCCTGTCACCATGGACAGATGAAAACCACTGGGAACAAACCACAAATATGCGCTTCCGCCGGGCAGGCCTGCTATCCGCGCATTCTCCCCTTCAAGCACCGACATGAATGTCAGCGTATCTGCGAACATTACGCCGCGGTATTCGACGCTTCTGTCCACCACCTCTCGGACCAGCCCGACCTGACCCACCTGAATTGATCTGGATGACGCCTTGAGATAGCCCTGATCCAGTTGCAAATAGCTGCAATCGAAACCTGCATCCACAGCGGCTTCATTCAATTCGTCTATGGCGTCGAGGTTTCTATCCACTCTTGTTCTCTTGTGAAGCCTATCGCATTGTAAAGGCCCTTTGTTTATTGAAACTAAAATAACATCGCGTCGCGCTGCTTACAAAGCGTTTTAGCTAGCGTATTGCTACTATGCTCCAACCAGCCCATTAACAGTAA
>NZ_WVQU01000017.1:0-15786 GCF_013110575.1 Ruegeria sp. HKCCD7559 | reverse complement strand
GCGCGTGTTCTTCATATCCCAACTCGGCAACGCGGCTTTGGTTGGGCAGTTCGATTTGTCTGACGTCAGCACCAATGGGACAGTTTAGGTCGATTTGATAAGAGAGGTTTTCTGGCTCATCGTAACCGCCAAGGAGTGGAGATGAGATAGGTCAAAGCGTTAAGCGTTTGATCCAGTGGATCAAACGTAGCGCATGACCGGAACCAAGCAGAGCCACGGCGAGAAAGTTGTCAAAGACAACTGCCGCGCGACGCGCAAGCAATATACAGCTGAAGAGAAGATCAGGATCGTGCTGGACGGTCTGAAGGGTGAGGACAGCATTGCGGAGCTGTGCCGTCGAGAGGGCATCGCCCAGAGTCTGTACTACAGCTGGTCCAAGGAATTTCTGGAAGCCGGCAAGAAACGTCTGGCAGGCGACACGGCACGTGCTGCGACATCGACCGAGGTCAAAGGCCTGCGCCGTGAGGCCCGCGATCTGAAAGAAGTTGTGGCAGAACAGGCCCTGGAACTGCGCCTGCTCAAAAAAAGCATGATCGCGCCCTCTCGGCAGCATGCTTTGCATGCGCCTGTCAGGTGACAGATGGGGGCGACGACGAATGAGATATCTGTCACCCGGCAGTCGCTGTCTGCAGCGATGAGAGGGCCGCATCCGAAAAACTGGAGATCATCCGCCTCGTCGAAGGTTCGCATCTCCCGACCAAGCGCACTTTGGAGAAGCTGGGCATCCCGAAGACCACCTTCTATCGCTGGTATGACCGGTATCTGTCGGGTGGTCCTGAGGAGCTTGAGGATCGTAGTCCCAAGCCATCACGTGTCTGGACCCGCATTCCCACGCCAGTGCTCGAGAGGATCAAGGCCCTGGCTCTGAAGGAAAGCGATCTGTCGCCGCGCGAACTGGCCGTGCAATTCACCGACACGGAAAAGTACTTTGTGTCAGAGGGTAAGGAGGATCAGTGATCTGTCCAGTGGACGGATCACCCGACGAACGGGTATCGCATTCTCAAGTCTTACGACCTGATCACCAGCCCGGCCTATGTGGTTCCATCGGCGGCCGACGAGTTCCGGGACAAAACCACTCGGCCGAATCAACTCCGGCAGACCGACTTCACTTACCTGAAGGTGGTCGGCTGGGGCTGGTTCTATCTATCGACCATCCTCGATGATTACAGCCGCTACATCATCGCCTGGAAGCTCTGCACGACGATGAAGGCCAGTGATGTCACCGATACGCTGGACCTGGCTTTGCAGGCTTCGGGCTGTGCCCAGGCGACCGTCTTCCACAAGCCACGGCTGCTCAGTGATAACGGATCCAGTTATATCTCTGGTGAACTTGCTGAATGGCTGGAAGATCAGGAAATGGATCATGTCCGAGGGGCGCCATACCATCCGCAAACTCAGGGAAAGATCGAGCGCTGGCACCAGACCTTGAAGAACCGCATTTTGCTGGAAAACTACTACCTGCCCGGTGATCTCCGGCAAAAGATCGATGCTTTCGTCGATCACTACAACCACCGGCGCTATCACGAGAGCCTGAAAAACCTCACCCCGGCCGATGTCTACTTCGAGCGCGGCCACACCGTTCTGAAACAACGAGAAAGGATCAAACGGAAGACAATCGAAACCCGGCGATTGCTTCACCGCAAAACCGCCGCATAATCAAACCAAACAGATGCGCCAGATCCTCTCTTAGCTCAGGCCGCCATCTGTCCCAAAATCCCTGACGACGGACACATGATCCCACCATAGGCTTGCGCCATAAGGTCATAGCCCGGTTTTCTGGCATTCGGTCCCGTCTGGCCGAAGCCGGAAATCGAGCAATAGACAAGACATGGAGAGATCGTGGACAGGCTCTCATAGTCGAGGCCAAATTTCTTCAGCGCGCCGGGTTTGAAGTTTTCGACCAAAACGTCAGACACGGCTGCGAGTTGCTTGATCGCCTCCTGCCCCTCGGCGCTTGCAAGATCGATGGCGATGGATCGTTTGCTCCTATTGGTGCAATCAAAATAAGCGCTGAGGTCCGCGACATTACTTTCCAACTCATCGAAGAAAGGCGGCCCCCAGCTTCTGGTGTCATCCCCGGCCGTGAGAGGATTTTCGACCTTGATGACATCCGCTCCCATATCCGCAAGAAGCTGCGTGCATGTGGGACCGGCCAGAATGCCAATGAGATCGAGGACCTTCAGTCCCGAAAGAAGACCCGTCATGCCGCGTCCCTCAGAGACCCGACCGTGGCCTTGATGCGGACGCACGCGGATCGAAGGTCCTCCTCGGATGCAGCCGTCGAGATACGGATATGGGGCAACAACCCAAAGGCAGCGCCCGGAACGGTCGACGGATGGTGTTTGTCCAAAAGCCAAACGCTGACCGCAGTGTCGTCTTTCAAAACCGCGCCGTCGCGTGTGGTTTGACCGATGAGGCCTCCAACATGCGGGAAGACATAGAAAGCACCTTCCGGTCGCAAACAGAAGATGCCGTCGATCCCGTTCAGCGCATCAACGACGATGTTGCGGCGGTGTTCGAAGCTTTTTGCGCGGTCTGCAAAAAACTCCGCCGGACCATCAAGTGCCGCAACCGACGCCGCTTGTGAGATGGAACAGGCATGTGTGCTGCTCTGACCTTGGACCACATTCATTGCCACGATCAGGGATGCCGGACCCGCGCCGTAGCCGATGCGCCACCCGGTCATTGCAAAGACCTTCGAGACGCCGTCGACCAGCAAGGCTCTTGGTTTCAGGTCGGGAGCAACATTTAGGATCGAGACGAAGCGGTGATCATCGAACATCAGATGCTCGTAAATGTCGTCGCTTTGAACCCAGAGATGGGGGTGGCGGCGCAACACCTCCGCAATAGCAGAGAGCTGCGCTTTCAAAGCGCGGGCCTTAGCGACGAGCTCCATGATCATCGAGGGCGCGACTGCCGCGAGGCGGTCTGCACGCATATCAGATCCGTCCATCGTATGCGCCCCGATCAATCACCGCAGCAATGACTGTGAAACTGTCCGCGCTCCGGGCTTCCATGAGTGCAGCCTTCAGTTCTTCGGCGTTGCCAACGGTATGCCCGCTGCCTCCGAAGGCTTCGGCCAATCGGGCAAAGTCGTGCTTGTCGAAATCGACGCCCGCGTTCTTGAGCTGACGGCTGCGCTGTTTGATTTCAATCAGCGCGAGGCTGGCGTCCACAAAGACCACGAAAATGGTCTTCAACCCAAGTTCCGCTGCTGTCGACAATTCGCCGGCGACCATCAGCATGCCGGCATCACCGGAAAAAGACACGACGGTTCGCTCGGGCTCGATCAGGGAGGCACCCATTGCGAGCGGAACCGCGCAGCCCATCGTGCAGAGAGCAGACGACTGCAACAGGCCCTTAGGCGCGTAGCAGGACCACTTCTGGGATAGCAGAATCCGGTGCGCGCCGGAATCGACGGTAGCGACAGTGTTCTTTGGCAGCACGTCGCGACAGGTATCGATGACCACACCAGGTCCCCACGCCTCCGTCTCGGCAACGGCCTTGGTCAGGCTGTCACGCACGTCGTCGATCCCGCCCCCCGACCAGCTCGGCGTTGTCGCAATGCAATCTGACAAAGCGTCCAACGTTAGTCCGACATGGCTGACGAGTTGGAGGGTCGATTGGTGCATGTAGTGGGTGTTGGGCTCGGCGGTGATGTCGATGACATTGACAATTTCAGGGTCCCAGACATCGCGCCACCCAACCCGCATTTCGATTGGGTCGTAGCCAGCACAGATGATCAGATCAGCCTCCTTCACAAAGGGCAGTAGGATATCATCGTTCTTTGGCGACAGGCCCGCTCCGCCAAGGCAGAGCGGATGATCTTCCGCGATGATGCCTTTGGCTTTGTAAGTCGTAATGACCGGTACGTTATGCGCTTCGCAAAAACGCAAAACAGCGGCGCTCGCATTGTCCTTGAGCGCATCCAGGCCAGCGATCATCACGGGTCGCTTGGAAGACGCGAGCCATGAGCGGGCCAGCGTGAGATCATCTTCCCCAGGAACAACCGCGCTGACCTTGGCCCGGCGGCGCATCTCAACGGGTCCAGGCTTTGCATCGGCCACGGAGATCGGGACGTCGATGTGAACAGGACCGTCCCGGCCATCCGTTGCAATTGCAACGGCCTTGTCTGCAATCGTATCCGCTCCATCCGCAGTCAGCACGAAGCTCGCCTTGGTGATGGGACGGAATACAGCCTGATGATCTAAAACCTGATGGGTATAGGTCAGGGCTTCGGTTGCATCGACACAGCCCGTCAGGACGATCAAGGGCACGCGGTCTTGCTGTGCATTCGCGACGACATTGACGCCGTTGACAGCCCCCGGCCCGACTGTCGCCACCAGAATGCCGGGCGCGCCCGTCATGTGATGCGCGCCCTCGGCCATAAAGCCGGCACTGTTTTCGTGCTTGCACAGAATGAATTTGATACCGGCCGTTTTGAGCGCATCGACTATCGTCAGCACCTCGCCACCCGGCATACCAAATGCATGCCTGCAGCCAGCCTCGTAGAGCCGCCGCGCGACGAGGTCGGCGGCCCGAAGGTCTTTCTCAGTTTTCATAGAGTCTCCTATTCAGCCGCGAAGCGCGCTGCTGTCGTGAGGCGCGCATATCCGTCACGCGTCTGTGGTGTTTTGATCCCAAGAACGGTCCCGGCGATTTGAGTTCTCAGGACTTGCGCTGTTCCACCGCCAATGGTGAACATGCGCACATCCCGATACATCCGCTCCAACGGCTCGCGGTCGCAGTAGCCACGTGCACCGAACATCTGCAGCGCGTCACTGACGACTTTGATCGCCATCTCGGAGGCAAAGAGCTTGGCACGGGCGGCCATTGTCATGTCAGGGTATTGGCTGCCATTCGGGCCGCACGACCGCGCCGCCTCATGCAACATCAGCCGCGCCGCATGGACCTGCGTGTCCATATCCGCGACCATCCATTGAAGGCCTTGGAACTCCGCAAGCGGACGCCCGAACTGCTCCCGCTCATGGAGGTAACGCTTGGCATGTTCGAGCGCCCCGGCGGCGACACCCATGGCGATGGTACCCGCGCCGACGCGTTGTGAATTGTAAGCATTCATGAGGTCGGCAAAGCCGCGCTTGAGGCCAGATGGCGGTTTGACCAACCACTTTTCTTCGATCTCGACATTCTCAAATCGAAGTTCCGCTTCCGGCATCCCGCAAAGGCCCATCGTATATTCGCGGCCCACCACGGCGAACCCTTTTGGCATCTCGCCCGAGAGCGGATCGGCATGAAGGATGAAACCGCCAATGCCTTGCTCGACACCCGCTTCATCGAGGACGCGGGCAAAGATGAGGTGGAGTTTTGACACGCCGCCGCCGGTGATCCAGTGCTTGGTGCCGTTGAGGATGTATCGATCACCCTGTTTGCGCGCCGTGGTCAGCATCTCAGTTGCAGCACTCCCGGCCTCAGGTTCGGTGATGCAAATCGCGGGTTTGTCGCCGGACAGAACATGGGACGCGCAAAAGGCTTTCTGCTCATCATTGCCGTAGCCCATGACTGCGCTGATGCCGCCCATATTGCCTTCGACAACGACGCGCGCCGTAAGCGTGCAGGCCTTGGCGATCTCTTCGACCACCATGGCCACGTCGAGAAAGCTTGCGCCCTGACCGCCATATTCCTTCGGAATAGACATCCCCATGATCCCGGCATCGGCGAGTTCACCAACGTTCTGCCAGCAGTAGACACGGGATTTGTCCCACTCTGCAGCGCGTTTCTCAAATCCCGGCACCAACTCTTTTGCGACGTCAACAAGCGGATGTGTCATGGCAAGTCCCTCATTCTCTTCTGGTCAGAATACGCTTGCTAAAGTCCAACACAATCGAATAAGATTTGATATCAAATACAGAGTTTCTTAAGTAATGCAGACACGTTCTCTCAGAACCCTGGTCCGCGTGTCCAAGGTCGGCTCCTTTGCTAAAGCAGCTGAGCAGCTGAACATGACTTTGTCCGCTCTTTCCATGCAGATGAAGGCTTTGGAAACGGAACTCGGCGTCGATCTCTTTGATCGCACCGTGCGGCCACCGCGCTTGACACCCATCGGACGAACCATCGTCGAGGCCGCGACGCCGCTGCTGCAACGCGAGGACAAGCTTCTCGATCTGTGCAGGCCCACGGATACTTTGGTTGGACATTTCCGGATCGGCTTTGTGACCTCCGCCGCCGTCCGACTGCTGCCTGACTTTCTGAAGAACGCCAAGCGCGATGCTCCACAGGCGACCTTCGCGTTTGAGACCGGGCTCTCAAAAGTGCTGCAGGATAAGGTTGTGAATGGGCAACTCGACGCGGCGCTTGTCACGGATGCCGAAGGCGTTCCTGATGCGCTGTCAGAATTGGTGCTGAGGGAAGAACCTTTTGTTTTTGCGGCCCATGAAACCCTCCTAGTGGACGGCCTCACGGGTTTGCTGAGTGAGCAGCCCTTCTTTCACTTCATGCCCAACACGGGCATCGGGAAACTTATCGCAGGCGAAATGTTGAAGCATGACCGACCAAAGGAGTCCGAGACGATCGTTCTCGATAACCTGGAAGCCATCATGGAATGTGTCTCAGCGGGACTGGGATTTACGCTTCTGCCTGCACCGGACGTTGTCCGATATCGGTCCGCAGAGGTCAAAAGTATCCAACTTCCAAAGGCTTCGGCCAGAAAGCTGGTTCTCGCAACTGTGTGCGACGGCGCGTTGGCCGGACGCGAAGCAGCGCTTGCGGCTCTGTTTTCGGTCGACAATGCCTAAATGGTAGAGGTGTGAGGGCTGGTTTGAATCGTGCCGGAGGGGCACAAGCTTCGGAACAAGTTTCGAATTCAAGTAGTCGGTCCTGGCTATGCGGAGCCCTCGCCGTTAAGGACGGCCCAGAACCGACTTTGCGCACTTCGTTGGATTTCTGCAGCCGCGCACGCATTCCGGCCATTCACGGCAAGCGCGAAATCCGATAAGAATTCGCCGTTCGGAACCGCGTAAGAAAACCGACAATTGGCTCCTGGTTGTGAATGTCGACTTCACCTCGACATTACGAGTTGGTTGTCGAATTTCACCATTCCGCGAAATATTGAAAACGCTCACAAAAGAGCTCTTGTGGTTCAGTCAGAACGACGAAGGTGTGCATGCGCTGATCACCTTGCACGGCGCATCACCGGCATTCCGAAACCTGTGTGGCAAAATGCTTGAGAAGTAATACGCATCACCTGGCCCCAGCACCCTCGACTGCCCATCAACCGTGACTTCAAGACGGCCCTCTATCACAACCGCGCATTCCTCACCTTCGTGAGACAGTTCAGCTCGCCCCGAGTCGGCACCTACTTCGTACTCCTCGATTAGCATCTGTAATTTTCTGTCTCGGCGCTCACCTGCGACGAGCAAATAGGAAACTCCGGTTGAACCAAGGTCGCGCATTCTTTCGTGCGGATAAAAAAACGACTCCTCGTTCTGCAATTCGAAACTGAAGAAAAAACCCAAGTTGACATCGACTGCGGCAAGGATCTTTTTTAGCAGCGCCACGGAAGGTTGAGTTGATCCACTCTCGATCTGAGAAATCGTTCCGCTACCCACTCCTGCGCGTTTCGCAATTTCGCGTTGACTGAGGCCTTTGGTCGTTCGAATCAACTTTAGACGACGGGCTGTTTCGAGATCTGATGACATAACCGTTACTCCAGTGCTTTCCCGCTTTGGATCGAAAGCATTCTAAGGGCGCAACGATTTTTTTCAATAACTTACAGATTAAAACAAAGCCGGGTATGCGGAAGGCGCGAACTCTGCAAAGATCTGTCATCAAATGAAAATCTGCTTCACGAGGAATGTACGTGCTCGATCAACCCAACACAATGTCATCGTTTTGGATGCCGTTTTCGGCCAATCGTGATTTCCTTCGCGAGCCCCGGATGATCCAATCGGCTGAAGGAATGTATTACACCAGTTCCGACGGTCGGAAGGTCATGGATGGCACCGCCGGACTGTGGTGCGTCAACGCGGGCCACCGGGATCCGCTGATCGTAGAAGCCGTGCAGAAGCAGGTGCACGAGTTGGACTATGCGCCGAATTTCCAGTTCTCCCACCCTCAGGCGTTTGAGTTGTCGGCAAAGCTGACCGCGATGATGCCTGAGGGAATGAATCACGCCTTCTTCACCAACTCTGGCTCCGAGTCCGTCGATACGGCGCTCAAGATCGCACTGCATTACCATCGGATGCGAGGCGATGGAGCGCGCACCCGCCTGATCGGGCGCGAGCGCGGGTATCATGGCACAGGGTTTGGTGGCATTTCGGTTGGCGGCATCGTCAAGAACCGCATGCATTTCGGCACGCTCCTGACCGGTGTTGATCATCTACGTCACACGCATGATCTGGAGAAAAACGCATTCTCTCGCGGTTGCCCGCAACACGGGGCAGAGTTGGCGGACGATCTGGAGCGTTTGGTTGCTTTGCATGACGCCTCGACCATTGCGGCTGTGATCGTCGAACCAATGGCCGGTTCAACCGGTGTGCTTCTGCCGCCGAAAGGATACTTGAAGCGACTGCGTGAGATCTGCGACCGACATGGCATTCTGCTGATCTTCGACGAGGTAATCACTGCATTTGGTCGTCTGGGTGCGGCGACGGCATCAGATTATTTTGATGTAAAGCCAGACATCATCACGACCGCCAAAGGCCTGACCAACGGCGTAATTCCGATGGGTGCGGTCATTGTGTCCGATAAGATCTACGACTCGGCGATGGAAAACGCCGATGCGCCGATCGAACTGTTCCATGGCTATACCTATTCCGCAAATCCGGTGTCCTGTGCCGCCGCGCTGGCAGCTTTGAAGAGCTATGAACAGAACGACCTGTTCCGCCGCGCCGCGTTGCTATCGCAGCCTTGGGAGGATCAGCTTCACAGCCTTAAAGGGCTGCCGAATGTGATCGATATTCGCAACCTGGGACTGGTTGGCGCAATTGAACTCGCCCCACGAGAAGGCGCGCCGGGTGCACGGGGCTATGATGCAATGAAGCGGGCCTGGGATGCCGGAATAATGATCCGTGTCACCGGTGACATCATCGCCTTGTCGCCGCCGCTTATCATTTCGGAACCTGAAATAACGACACTCTATCAAACACTCGGAGAAGTATTGGCTGACTTGCCATGACCACTGACTTCTAACCCCAAAAAGGACTGACATCATGAAAGATGCATCCCCGATCGCTTTGATCGGCCACTACATTAATGGCCAAATCACTGCTCCTTCTGGTGAGAAGACCCAGCCGGTATTCAACCCTGCAACCGGGGCGCAAACCGGCGCGGTGTCGCTGGCGACGGTACAGACGGTTGACGATGCGGTTGCAGCTGCCAAAGCAGCGTTTCCCAAGTGGTCGAATACCCCGCCGATCCGCCGCGCCCGCCTGATGAACAACTTCCTGGCCCTGGTGCGCGAGCATAAGGACGATCTGGCCCGCGCCATCACCGTCGAACACGGCAAGGTGTTTACGGACGCGCAGGGTGAAGTTGAGCGCGGCATCGACATCATCGAGTTTGCCTGCGGCATCCCTCAACTCCTCAAAGGCGATTACACGGAGCAGGTGTCTACTGGAATGGACAACTGGACCACGCGTCAGGCATTGGGGGTTGTCGCCGGGATCACTCCCTTCAACTTCCCGGTCATGGTGCCGATGTGGATGTTCCCGATCGCCATCGCCGCAGGCAATACCTTTATCCTGAAGCCGTCTCCGACCGATCCGTCGGCCTCTCTGCTGTACGCGAATCTGATGCAGAAGGCAGGTTTCCCTGATGGTGTGTTCAACGTCGTACAAGGTGACAAGGTCGCCGTGGACGCGTTGTTGGAGAACGACGACGTCAAGGCCGTGTCCTTCGTCGGTTCGACCCCGATTGCGAACTATATCTACGAAGTTGGTGCTCGGCACGGCAAACGGGTTCAGGCTCTGGGTGGCGCAAAGAACCACATGCTGGTGATGCCCGATGCCGACATGAACAAGGCTGCCGACGCCCTGATTGGTGCGGCCTTCGGGTCGGCGGGCG
The DNA here is from genome assembly GCF_013110575.1 of Ruegeria sp. HKCCD7559. Classification (NCBI taxonomy): domain Bacteria; kingdom Pseudomonadati; phylum Pseudomonadota; class Alphaproteobacteria; order Rhodobacterales; family Roseobacteraceae; genus Ruegeria; species Ruegeria sp. HKCCD7559. The sequence goes on along the minus strand of NZ_WVQU01000017.1, from coordinate 5,766 downwards.
AACGCTGCATGGCGATTTCTGTTGCCCTGTTGGTTGGCGATGCCGCCGACAAACTGATGCCGGTCCTGAAAGAGCGCGCCGAAACTCTGAAGATCAAGAATGGCCTTGAACTGGACGCCGAGATGGGCCCGATTGTCACCGCCGCTGCGCGTGATCGGATCAAAGGCTACATCGACTCTGGTGTTGCAGAGGGTGCTGACCTGCTAGTCGATGGTCGCGACTATACCGTCGAAGGGCACGAAGAAGGGTTCTTCCTGGGCGGCACCCTGTTCGACAACGTCACGCCCGACATGAAGATCTACAAGGAAGAGATCTTTGGCCCCGTCCTGTCCTGCGTCCGCGTCTCGAACTTTGCCGAAGGCCTTCAACTGATCAACGACCACGAGTTCGGCAACGGCGTGTCACTGTTCACCCGTGACGGCAACGTTGCGCGTGAGTTCGGCAAACAGGTTCAGGTCGGCATGGTCGGCGTCAACGTCCCGATCCCGGTTCCGATGGCATGGCACGGCTTTGGCGGCTGGAAGAAGAGCCTTTTCGGCGACATGCACGCCTATGGCGAAGAGGGCGTTCGTTTCTACACCAAGCAGAAATCCATCATGCAGCGCTGGCCCGAGAGCATCTCGGAAGGTGCCGAATTCGTCATGCCAACGGCAAAATGATCATCCGATCCAAGGAGTGAAGAAAATGTTCATTGGTGTTCCCAAGGAAATCAAGAACCATGAATATCGGGTTGGCCTGACCCCCGAAAGCGTCGCGGAACTGGTTTCTCATGGTCACAACGTCATCGTGGAAACCAATGCCGGCATCGGCATCGGCGCGGATGATGATGCGTACCGGGCCGCGGGCGCAGAGATCGCCGAAACCGCAGCCGATATCTTTGCCAATGCAGAGATGATCGTGAAGGTGAAGGAACCTCAGGCTGTGGAACGCGCCATGCTGCGCGAAGGTCAAATCCTATACACCTATTTGCATCTGGCCCCCGACCCGGAACAGACCAAAGATCTGGTCAACTCGGGCGCTGTCTGCATCGCTTACGAGACAGTCACCGACGATAATGGCGGTCTGCCCCTGCTGAAACCGATGAGCCAGGTTGCCGGTCGCATGTCGATCCAGGCCGGTGCCAGCGCTTTGGAGAAAGCAAAGGGCGGTCTGGGCGTATTGCTGGGCGGCGTGCCCGGCGTGAAGCCCGGCAAAGTTGTGGTCATCGGTGGCGGTGTTGTTGGGTTCAATGCGGCTCAGATGGCTGTTGGCTTGCACGCGGACGTGACCATTCTAGACCGCAATCCGGCAGTTCTTGAGAAGTTGGAGAACCATTTCGAGGCGTCCGCCAAGGTTGTCTATTCGACCAAGGCTGCGCTGGAGGAAGAAGTCACCAATGCCGATCTGGTTGTGGGCGCGGTTCTGATCCCGGGTGCCGCTGCACCCAAGCTGGTCACGCGCGAGCTGATCTCGAAAATGAAACCCGGTGCGGTCGTCGTGGACGTGGCGATCGATCAGGGCGGCTGCTTTGAAACGTCCAAAGCCACCACTCACGCAGAGCCCACGTATGTTGTCGACGATGTTGTTCACTACTGCGTCGCCAACATGCCGGGCGCAGTCGCCCGAACGTCGACCTATGCACTGAATAACGTCACGCTGCCGCATGCTCTGGCCATTGCCAACAATGGGTGGAAGCAAGCACTCGCAGACAATCGTCACCTTATGAACGGCCTGAACGTGGCCCACGGGAAGGTGACATACAAAGCTGTGGCCGATGATCTTGGATATGAGTTCATCGCCCCGGAACTTTGCTGAATTGAAGCAAAGAAACGTCCCGCCGCGCGCAATGCGGCGGGAGACCCACCACTGAGGAGGAAACCTAATGATTACGAAGATTAACCGCCGCGCCCTTGGCGCGATGGGTGCCGCGGCTTTGCTTGCTGCAACCACAATCTCAACAGAAGCCGCAGCAGAAGACATGACTCTGCGCTTTGCCGGTGTGTTCCCGATTGACCATCAGGGCACGAAAATGATGGAGCAGGTCGCAGCGGATGTCGCGGCAGCAGACGTCGGCTTGAAGATCGAAGTATTCCCGGCAAACCAACTGGGTTCGGGTGAGGCGCTGTTCGAAGATGTTGCGCGCGGTAATATCGACCTGGCATCGGCGTTCATCTATGCCGATACCGATCCGCGTTTGGAATTCCTGTCAATGCCGTTCCTGCTGGGCGGCTGGGATGACATGGAAAGCACGCTTTTGAACATGGATTCCGAGTTCAACACCATCCTGCAAGAGATCACCGACGAATACGGTGTTCGCGTGATGGCACAGAATCCGGAGGGGTTCATCGGTATCGTTGCTTCGCAAGAGCCCGACAACTGGAATACCTTTGACGACAAAGGCATGAACATTCGTGTCTGGTCGTCCAGCGTCGTGAAGTCGATGGTCGAAGAACTGGGTTACCAGGCGACCACCATGGCATGGGGCGACATTTTCCCCGCACTTCAGGCCGGCATTGTCGATGGGGCCATCTGCTGCACCAAGACTGCGACCTACTCGATCTTCGCCAAGTCAGATGTTGGCACTCACTTTGTCGAATACAACTCGATCTCAGAGCTGACAACTTTCTATGCGTCGCAGCGGACGCTCAACAAGTTGAACGACGAACAGCGTGCCGCGCTGCAGGCCGCGATGACCAAGGCGTCCGAAGACTTCTTTGCCTACAACCGTGAGAATGACGAGGTGTTCGGCCAGAAACTACTCGACAAAGGCTACACCATCCTGCGCCTGAGCGACGAAGAACAAGCTGCGATGGCCGCTCATGTCCAGGAAACGGTCTGGCCCGCGATGGCACAAAACGTCGGTCAGGACATCATCGACCGCCTGCTGGCAGCAAAGGAACAGCAATAAACACTGAGAAGAAGGGCCAGCAGATCAGCTGGCCCTTCTTTGGTTTTTGGCGCAACAAAGGGAGGGAGAAAGATGTCTAGTTCTGAAGCTGAACGTCCGTTGGTCGTCGAAAGTGCAGAAAAGAAGAGCTCGCAAAAAATCACTGACGAGTTGCCGGTTATTATAGGATATCCGCTGAAAGCAGTGGCCTTTGTCATGAGGCAGATCGTTATGTTTGCCGGTTTCCTGATGGCTTTCACATTTGGGGCAGTTGTTGTCATTCGCTATGGATTTGGCGGTGATCTGTTTGCCTACGAAGAGTGGCTTTTGGGCATTAGCATCATCGGGTTTTTTGCAGGCGCAGTGCTGGCCTCTGCCCGCAACCTGCATATCAACGCGGACATTCTAGGCATTGTAATCCAAAACCCCCGGTTGATCTGGTGGCGCGGCTTTGTCGTCCTGACAGTCGAGGTGCTGGTGATCCTGTTTCTCATGTATGCGTGCTACGTTTCGCTGCTTGATGACTTCTCATTTCCGCGGTTGCGCGCAACCCCGGTGCTGCGCATTCCATTTGTGACCTGGCGGATCGCAATCATGATTGCCTTTGGCCTCATGGCAACGTTCACGGCGGCATACTTGTACGTACACATCCGCAAGGGGCTCGGGCTTCCCCTGAGATCAGAAATGCAAAAAGGAGAAACCCAATGATCATCGGAGGAAGTCTCCTTATTGTCTGCTTAATGCTGCTGTTGGGCGTTAGCGTTTACGTGGCATTCGGATCGGTCTTGATTTTCATCGCAATTGTTGGAGATCAATCCATCACCGGCTACCTGCCGACCGGCTCTACAGGCATCCGTTCATTGGTGCTTTTGGCGATCCCGCTCTTCATGATCGCTGGTGGCATCATGGAAAAAGGCAAAATTGCCGCCCCTCTTGTCTCGTTGGCTGAAATGTTCATTGGCCATATCAAAGGGGGATTGAGCGCGGCAGGAGTACTGGCCTGCGGTGTGTTCGGCTCTATCTCCGGCAGTGCGAACGCAACGCTGACCTGTATTGGCGGCATCATGATGCCCCACCTTAAAAAGGCCAACTATCCGGGTGGGCAATCTGCGGCTTTGATCGTAGCGGCCAGCCCCTTAGGTCTGTTGATCCCACCGAGTTCGTCGCACATCCTTTATGGCTGGGTCGCACAGCAGCATGTACTAAAGTGCTTCTTGTCCACGGTCATTCCGGCGATCATCCTGATCACGCTATTGATAATCGTTAATCAGTTCATGCTGCGGAAGTATGACGACATTAACCTGACGGAACGTCCTAAACCGTTTCTGCCGACATTCGGAGTTCAGGCGCGCCTGGCCGGACCTGCGCTTATGATGCCTCTGATCATTCTGGGCGGAATCTATGGCGGTATCATGACACCGACCGAAGCCGCCGGTATCGCAGTGGTCTACTCGATCCCAATCGCGATCTACTTCTATCGTGGCCTGACCTGGAAAACTCTGGCCCAGACCATCCAGAATTCCGGTGTTACGATTGGTGTGGTCATGGTCATGATCTTCATGGTTCTGATCGTGTCGGACAACCTGATCTCGCAGGGTGCCCCTCAGTTGGCCAAAGATCTGGTCTATTCCGTTTCGGACAATCCGGTCGTCATCCTTCTGATGATCAACGTCGTGATGATCCTGATCGGGATGCTGATGGACGATATCTCGGGTTTGCTGCTGGCGACACCGATCTTGCTGCCCATCGCGCAGAGCACTGGAATGGATCCGATCCATTTTGCGGCTGTGATTGGCGTGAACCTGGGTATGGCGAACATCACCCCTCCAACTGCGCCGCTGCTTTACCTTGGAGCTCAGGTCTGTGATGAGCCGGTTTCGCGCATGCTGTGGCCGACTTTGATCTTCATTGTCTTTGCATGGCTTCCGACGCTGATGCTGACGACTTTTGTACCAGAGTTGGCTCTCTTCCTGCCTGATCTCCTGCTCAGCCGGTAGTGGCAAGAAAGCGCAAAAGCCCAAGACGAAATAGCACGCACCCCAACTTTCGGCTGGGGTGCCTGAGCGCCCTCCTAAAGATGAAGTGGGAGAGGCCAGTTCGCAGAAGAAAACTGAAAACCAAAAACACGGAGGTTTAAAATGTACAAAAATATTCTAGTCGCGCTGTCGCTGGAGCATGGCATCAGTGAACACGCGCTTGCGGCGGCACATGCCCTTGTTTCCGAAGGTGGAAAAATCACTGCCGCGCATATCCATGAGCCCCCGAACAGACAGATAATGTACTATATGGATGAGGGGATTGCAGAAAAATCTCTCCAGAAAGCAAAGGCGCGCTTGGCCGAGCGCCTAACAAGTGAGACCGACGTGTCGTCTATCCTGCTCGAGAGCCAATCGGCAGGTCGCGCAATCACCGAATACGCCAACAAACATGGCATCGACTGTATCGTCCTCGCTTCACATAAACCTGGGATGAAAGAGTTCTTTTTGGGTTCCACGGCTGCTCTCGTTGTTCGCCATGCTCAGTGTTCGGTGCATGTACTACGTCTGTGACGCTGGCACCCACAATATTTAGCAACTTTGCCCTGAGAAATCTGCGGTGATAAGCACGTCTCAATGCGACCTGGGGTCAGGATTCATAACCAATAGATGACGGTTGCTGCAAGTGCGATTGCGGAGCGGAAGACTTTGGGACAGCGATCATAACGTGTCGCTACGCGCCTCCAGTCCTTGAGCCTATTGGGCCTCCATAGAAGTGCGCGCAAACCATGCCGCTCAGCAGGATAAGTTCAGCCAGAAGGTTCTGTCGCAAACTTTGTTCCCACCTGTCAGGTCAAGCTTAGTTTTGGTAGCGCATGCTCTAAATGACAGGAGCAGACTGTGACAATCTCATTCAAAGGCGCA
>NZ_WVQU01000016.1:0-22291 GCF_013110575.1 Ruegeria sp. HKCCD7559 | reverse complement strand
GGAACAGCCCCTTGAATTCAGGATCGGCGTAATAGCGCAATTTGCGGGCAATGGCCGTGGGCCTGCCCTGGACACGCAGGAGCTGGTTGTCCGGATGGACCTGCATGATTTCATCGGGGGTGAGAAGATCGCGGCCGGTGACGTTCTGCGTCATCGAGAGCGCATCCCCCGGTTTGTAGCTTTGTGTCTGGTAGCCCGTGGTTTCCTGGCCAATCATCTTGCTCAACCACTGGGCCGTTTCCAGATCGTTCACCCCGAACACCTGCTGCACTCCGGCATTGGCGACAAAGGTGCCCGCGCGTTTTCCATAGAGCGCGTTGAGCTGGCTCATGTCCTGCAGGATCGGCCAGAGTTGAAGCCCGTAGCCTGCCATCAGCCCCATGGCGCGCTCGACAGCTTCCAGGCGGCCAAGCGCTGCAAACTCGTCCAGCAGGAAGAGGGCAGGGGGCAAGGCCCGTTTGCCCGGATGCGGGACCTCTGAGGCGCTCAGAGCGCCGTCCAGGGCCACTCCGGGTGTCTGTGCCGCCTCTGCGTCCCGAGCGATGTCCTGAAGCGCCTGTGAGACGAGGAGGCGCAGCCAGCGGCTATAGGCGTCAAGCCGATTGGGCGGCAGCACCAGAAACACCGATGTCATCCCGTGGCGCAGCTCGGAGAAATGGAAATCGGAGCGCGCCATGCATTTTGCAATCCGTGGGCTGTCCAGGAAATGGGTGTGACGCTGTGCATTCGACAGAACCGAAGCCGCTTCCCGATCTGCCTTGCCCAGGAACCGGTTGGCGGCACGTGCAACCAGACCATGCGCCGCGTCGCTCTCCTGCATCAGCTCCAGCAGAGCGCGCAACCGATCCGGGGGCAGGGTGAGATATTCCCGTACGGTGGCGAGGGACCGGCGACCCGGCTCCTCATGGCAGACGCAGAACATGATCAGTCCGCCGAGGATGGCTTTGGCTTCTTCGTTCCAGTGCGCTTCCGATACCTGGTCCGACGGGTCCATGACCAGCGCATCGGCAAGTGAGGTGGCATCTTCTCCAAGATCAAGACTGTCCGGAGACAACCGGTCCAATGGATTGTACGCCGCCGATGTCATCCCCGTGACTTTGCCTGGGTCGCTGACCCCAAATGGGTCGAGGACATGAACGGGCCCGAACCGTCGCCGGGCGTTGCCCGCGATCCGAGCGTTCTCGCCCTTGGGGTCAATGACCAGGACCGGGCGCTCCGCCATAAGCAGGTTCGGGATGACGGTACCCACGCCCTTGCCCGCCCGGGTCGGCGCAAGGGTCAGCAGATGTGCCGGACCGTCGTAGCGCAACAGTCGGCCGGTATGAGGGTTGCGACCGATCAGAAGCCCGTCAGAGGCTTCCAGATCGGCCAGGTCTCTCCGGTCGGCGAACCGGGCCGAACCATGGCTGTCGTCGGCCTTGCGGGGGGACCAGAGACCGATGCCGGTGTTCACGATCAGGAGCGTTACTGCCGTGCCCCAGGCCGAGCCATAAACTACGATGGTGGCAGCCCAGTCGAGGAAACTGGTGGGACCGCCCGAGATCGGCACGTGCAGACCATAATGCCGGATGAGAGCCAGAACGGCTGCCCCGATCAAAGTGGCAATAAGCAGATAGGCGGCAGCGAGAAACAGTACGAATGGAGCCGTCAATACGATCAACCCGATACCGGCCAGAAGGCGAAACGCCGTGAACGCCCAGCTCATCGATCACCATTTGGCTGTTCTGAACCGGATGCCGGAACCGGGGAGGGGGTATCGGGATCTGCAAAGGCTTTGCGGTCCTGGTCCCGCGAGAGGTTCCGGATCAACCGTTCCATCATTGCCGCAGCGCTTGCATCCCGTTCGGCCAGATCCATGAGCGCGCCGCCCAGGATCACCTTGCGCCGTGTATCCAGCTTGCGTTGCTTCGTGGCTTCCCGGTTGCGCACGGCCTGAAGGCGGGCCTTGGCTTGGGCAAATCGTTTCTCGGCACGTTCGAGTTCTGTCTCTGCCATATCACTGCTCTTGCTGGGAAAATAATCTAGAGTTGAATCATGCATTGATAAACTCGTCCTTAGCGCGTACCCGTAGGCCTGTAAAGGACAAGGGCGCACTTATGCAAACTCTTCGCCTGTGGCTCCAAGATTTGCGTGCGATCTCTCTGGGGCAAAGCCCCGGCCGATGGCCATCCCCTTCGATGCGAACCGCATCGATATGGAAGGGCGCGCCGCCCCTTCCAAACCATCCCATGCCAACCTGCGCGGTTGGATTGCGGCCGGAACGGCAGTCCCAAAATCGGACCGGCCCCAACCGTGGGGCATCGGTCTCGATTTTGGGACTGCCGTTCCGGTTGGCGTCGATCTGTGGTGATGTAGCCCCTGATCTCCGCTGGGTTTGCCCCAGGCAAACCGCCGATGTGTGCCGTCAATCTCCGGTCCTCCATATGGCTGGGGAGATTGGTGGACCGCATCGGCAAGCCCGCGCCTCAGAGGTGCAATGCACCACTTCGTGCGGGCTGTCTTTTTCCCGCAGGCCCGCCCCCCACGAGGCTGGGGCCGGAGGGAAAAAGACTGTTGACCCGGTGGACCATGCCGGAACATGGGCCGGGGTCAGTAGCGGCGCGCGTCAGCATTCGTCGTATCACGGAGCGGGGTAGGGCGGATGGCCAGTTACCACCTTTCCGTGAAGACGATCAAACGCAGCGCGGGACGATCTTCGACCGCGGCGGCGGCGTACCGTGCGGGCGAGCGCATCGAGTGTCAGCGCGAGGGGCGGATGCATGATTACACCGCCAAGCGTGGCATCGAAGAGACCTTCATTCTGACGCCCGAGAATGCGCCGTCCTGGGCACAGGATCGGGCGTCGCTCTGGAATGCGGCCGAGGAGAGCGAGACCCGGCGCAATTCCGTTACCGCCCGCGAATGGGAACTGGCACTACCCTCCGAGATCAGCGCCGAAGACCGGTCGCAGATCACCCGCCAGTTTGCTGAGGAGCTGGTCAGCCGCTACGGCGTGGCGGTGGATGTGGCGATCCACGCGCCGCACCGGGAAGGAGATCAGCGCAATCACCATGCCCATGTTCTGACCACCACCCGGAAGCTGGAACCGGAGGGGTTCACGGCCAAGACCCGTGTGCTCGATTCCGCGAAAACCGGTGGTGTAGAGATCGAGCAGATGCGCGAGGTTTGGGCAGGGCTACAGAACCGCGCGCTGGAGCGGGTGGGGGAAGTGGAACGGGTCGATCACCGGTCTCTGGAGGCACAGCGGGAGGATGCTCTGAGTCAGGGCGACACCCTGAAGGCCGAGGAGCTGGATCGTGATCCGGAGGTCAAGATGGGGCCTGCGGCCAATGCGATGGAACGCCGCGAGATGCGTGCGGCCGAGCGTGAGGGCCGCGACTATGAACCTGTCACCGAGCGGGGCAGGGCGGTTCATGCGGCCCGCCAGGCGCGGGCGCTCTTTGTCGACATGCGGGAACGTCTGGAGCTGGCGCGGGACACTTATGGGGCCGAGCGTGAGGCCGGGCAGGGGCGCGTGTCGGCCGGGCTGGCTGCGCTTCGAGCAGCGGCCAGCAAAGACCGGGATACGGATCGCGGCGACGGCAACATTCGGGACCGACTGGCGCGCATTGTCGGGAGGGAAGAGCCGGAGGTTGGTGGGCAGAGTGTCGAAGAACCGCCAGACCGGCTGCAGCGCTTCAATGAACGCTTGCGCGAAACTCTGGGGCGGTCAGAAGAGGTCGAGGTAGATCGGGACGATGGTGGCGCGGACAAGCCGTCGATCCAGAAACGGCTGGAAGGAGTGTTGAACAAGCAGCGTGAGACGTTGGAGCGAGAGGGCGGGCGTGGTGCAGCGCGGGATCACGGCGATGAACCGGAACACGAGCGCGAAATCGACAGGGAGATAGATCGTGACTTAGGCCTCAGTCATTGAAGATGATTATTGAGACAGACTTGTATGGCCGTCGAAGGAGAGATGGATGAAAAACGAAACCCCTAACGTACGCAAGGCGATCTTGCTGAATGGTGAGCCACTGTGACCTATCTTCTCGCGGTGAGTTTAAAGGCGTAGTGCACCAGCACAGACAAGAAAGGTAACCCCATGTCGGATAGAGAAAGCACTCGTCCGAATAAGCTGCCCACCATAAACCCTCAGCAGAACGAGTGCTAGAAACGGCAATCCAGAAAGAACCCTAAGTACTTCGTCTTCTCGTTCTGGTCGATCATCAACATATTCAGCAGCAGCAACTGGATTGCTTTCATATCGCCCATATAAATCTTTGTACTCATCGATAAGGCGAGAGCACGGATAGCTAAAGCCATTCACGAGGCTCGGCTTGTAGTATTCGGAAGGAGATCTCCTGACCTGAAGCCAAGCAATCTTAGTTGCGACCCCTCCCAGTAGATAAAGCCGACCGCTTTGGCTTATATTCATTCCACTTTCTCGTATTCTTTCATCTATATACTGCAAGTGCTTTTGGATCGAACCTAGGTATTCACTTGGTGCAGCTTTAAACATCTCGCTCAAACGGGCACTACCAATGTCAAAGCTTACCGACTTTACGTTCTTCATTCCCCCCGCAGTCCACAGTCCCTGCGCGATTTCCGTACTCCCTGTTCCTTCGTCAACGACAATCACTTCGCCATTTCGGATCCTTCCACCCTCACAGATTGAACCAGCTGCTAGGGCGGCCAATGCTTCCTCCGCCTTGGAAAGAACGCGAATACCTTTGGAGAGCTTCCCGGGGTGCACTTCGTCTATTCTTCGACATAGCGCCGTTCCAAAAGCAGCAACGAGATCACAGCGAAATTCCCGAGCTTTATCAAGCAAATGAGAAACCGTGACATTCACTGAAGCGATGTCGCGTTCGTCTGGGATCTCCGGATTCACGAAATGTCGAATTTCGCGATCTTCCTCGTCAACGAAAACCGTTCGGAATTTCCAATGCTCGTCAAAATCAGCGATCCAGAACCTGATTGAGTAGCTACCCACTTCAATCAGACAAACGCGGCGTTGTTCAGTCACTGGGTCAAGCCTCCATTAGGTTCAAGCAGGTCTGAGAAATTTGGCATGCTCTTCTTAAAGATTGATATCTGCCGATTAACCTTGGAACTCCATCGACCCTGCTTATAGGGATCGGCGGTAACACAAGCACGCGCACGTTTGAGGGCATCAATTTTTGAAGCAATTCGTTCGGATGGCGCTTCTGCGGATCGATCAGATCGCGTGATCGGGGCAGCCCTGCTTATGAGTAGCCAATTCTCTGCATCAAACGAAAAATTGTGGCTCCGTAAGCAAGCCTCAGCCTCATATAGCCAACTGCACATTTCAAGTCTCTTTTCGTATACCCATTCCTTACGCGCTTCACCTTTGAGATCCTTCGAATGCGCCATTTGAGCCGAAGAAAGAACTTGGAAATAGATATTGACGAGTTCATTTGCCCGGTAGTTTGGCCGATCAACCTCGTGTTCTGCAATATTGGCGATCAGGCTTTTGATGTCTCCTACCTTCCAGTTAATAAGGAGCGTTTTAAGAAGCTCTTCACTGGTTGCTGGCGCAAGGCCAGATTTATAAAGTCTGCTTACAGCTTTAAAGATTGGTACAATGTCTGCTGCGGTAGCGACTGTTTGGCTGCGCTCTGGAACGAGGATGGCTCTTTCGCATAGATGGCCAATCACCGATGCGAGTTCAACGCGATCCACAAGATACGAGATGTCGCTTCTACCCTGCTTGTAAAGAACAGCGGACAAGGTACCAGCCCACCTGGCATTGTGCTTTGCCGTCCAGTCTTTTGAATGCCAAGCTATATCAAGCAAAATGCTCGACACCACGCACTGGGCAACATCAAAGCTCCCCGGGAACCAGTACCTGTTTTTCGTTTCAGACAGACGCTGAATCACGTGTCTGCCATACTCAAGAATGTCGTCGGGCCGTACTCGTCCGACACGGTGTAATTCAATCGATAGGCGAACGACCTTCGAATAGAATGCCGTTAGTTCATCGATGTCGAGCTTGTTGGCCGACTCCAGTGTTATACGGGCCCGCCATGCACATGATAAGCCAACGCCGATCCAATCCATCACCCGCACAACAAGAGTGTTAGAACGGCTTGAAATTCGCTCAGCCGTTTCAACACCCGTCTCGCCAATATCTGAAAGGTACGCCTTCGCGACACTCTCCTGAAACGATAGCCCGAGCATTTGGCTCCGGGCTACTGCAAGAACTATCTGATCTGATTCAACACGCTTAGCAATCCAATGATCAAGGGCTTCCCTAGTTGGTTGCGCATATCTGAGCAAGTAGTCGATGAACGCTTGAGGGTCGTCTTCCCAAGCACTCGCAAACGGTTTTGACTCCAACAACCCGGCGAGGCCTTCTTCGTGCCCTTCTATGATCTTTGGTTCAACATGGGCGGTGAGATCATAACATGCGTGTTGATCATTCTGAGTCAACTTGAGGTGATGGACCGTATCATCATGCAGTAATCCATAATTCGAATCTGGACGGTCGGACCCCAGACCGGAAATGAAAGTCACAGAGAGGGTTGGAGAGTCCTCACATGCGGCTTTGCAATCGTGTATTAGAGCTGCCAATCGGTTTCGTTCCCTGGGGCTGCAGTGTGAGATGTCGTCGATGACAAATACAAAACGCTTCGCACCGCGTGCGACTCTATCGGCAGATCTAAGAATTTGAGATAAATCTTCAGGTAGTTCCCTGACTACCTTGATGGTTTCATCCGGATTATCGATAGCCCAAAACACATTGATGCCGGGGTCCTTCAAGAGAGCTTCCACGACTTCAGCGAGACAGAGCGACAACCCACAGCCCGGCGAAGATATAAGTGCAAGGCTCTGGAACCGGTTTTGGCTTTTACGGACATCCCTAACGATTTTCGTTGCCACCTCGCGGGAAAAGGCAAAACCTGCCATCACGTGCTCCAACGACCCCCAACCCACGCCCTCGCGCTTTAGCCGGCCGCCATAGAGGACTGACTTCTCAATATCGCTTTCCGGCGTAACGAATAATTTGGGGCGTTCTGAAGACAAGCAACCGTGGATCCGCTTGGCTAGTTCACCCGGTTTGAAATCAGAGCTAAACGCTACTTCTCGTTCCCTTGAGCCAATCTGCTGTTCTTCTTCGAGCGCGACCGTCTCAAAATGAATGATGTCGTTGTGACCATCGCCGGTTCCATGCGCATTGTTTAGCTGCCTAGGAGGGAATCCGGGCATTCCGTGCTTATGCCTAAGCAGGCAAAAAGACAGGTTCTTAAATTGGTTGTTGAACATCGCTTTGAACGCCGCGGCGCGAAGGCCAAAGCTGGACCGCGCTTCCGCATTATCGGAGCAGGCATCCCTTTCGAACTTTTGATCGTCATATTTGGGAAAAAGGAGCTTTCTTTGTCGAGCATCGGCAATCTGCTCAGCGGTCCCAGAAAAGGCGACCCAGCATTGGTAGTTCGCACCTTCACCTCGCCATAAGCTCAGGATCTCAAACAGCTCCACCATATCTTCAACTGGCCGAGCAGAGTTCATCAGGCGATATTGTCGAATGAGGTCTCTCAGCTCTTCCTCTGTCGGTCCAATCCCCAGAAGTGACGAGACGTCAACGAGCAAGCCAATTTCAGCAGCGGGCCGGGAATAGTTCTTGTATTGGCTAAGGGTGCTTTGAGCCATCTCAAGTGCATCTGCGATAACTTTCTGATTGACTGTAGAAATCGCAGAATCGACGCGAACTGACCTCTTGACCTCTTGTAAAAGTCTCTCGCGGACCATCTTTCTGACTGGGTCAACAAGCTGTCCACCAGGTTCATAAAGCATGCTTGCGAGGTGTCGAAATTTCTCGCCAAACTCAAGCACCCGTATCGTCTTTTCGACCACCGTAAAGACTCCTTCCACTCAGAAATTGCGAGTGTACAGGATACCTAATTTCATTAACAGAAAAACTGCTTAATTCAAGGTTAAGTAGTTGAATTCAAATGACTTTCAAGATGATTTCTTTGTGATTTTGCTGCTTCTCATCGCACAAACTGGATGTCCTTCGGGACTTCCTCGCCGCGCTTAGCGGCTCACATCTCTAGCGAAGGGAAACCTGAAAATGAAACATTATCCACAGCCGCAAACCACAACTGCGCTGGCCCGCCCAGTCAGGATGATTCAGTTTGGTCTCGGTCCTCACTGGGAGCGTACGATCAACAAACATCTGTCGAAGATGGTCGGCATGGGTTATGCAGTTTCTTGCCCTGTCGGGATCGATCTTTCCTCAAATCGTAAAGCGGTTGAGAAACGGCTCAGCGAATGCGGCACTGCCCGACCCGAAGAGGTCTTTTACATCGATCCGATCTCGCCTTACCACTTGGACGCCCGCTCCGAAGCTCAGCTTAACCGTATTGTTCGCAAGTACAACATAACGGCGGTTGCAGTTAGCGTTCCGCCAGAAGCGCATCTGGGGCTTGCTCTTTGGGCCTTGCGAAACGGGTTGCACCTGTTCCTTGACAAGCCGGTCACAACGCGCCCAAACGCTGTCAACTCACTGTCAGCCGCTCGCGGTATCTTTGATGACTTCGAAGAGTTGAACAACGTATACGCTGAAGCCAAAGTCAAGCACGGGATTTGCGCGATGTTAAACGCGCAACGCCCGTTCATGGATGCGTGGGTTCGCAACTTTGAATGGGTCGCAGAAACCCTCGCAGAAACAGGACACCCCATTACCAATATTACGGCCGCTCATGCGGATGGCCAGATGCGGGTCGGCAACGAGCTGACCAATGTCGGTTACCATGGGTATTTGGCAGGAACCGGAAAGCTGTCTCACTCAGGGTATCACCTGATCGATGTGATCGTCCGTATGCTCAAAGCCGGTACGTGGTCGCACGCCCGCCCGGACTATCTGCTTGTTCGTTCAAGCTTCCGGCAGCCGGACGCCCTGGTCACTGCCATGCCCAATGCAGAGTGGGCGCGGCTGTTTGGTGAGGATTGCGTCGGTCTTGCAGATATCAGCGATGCCGAGCTCGTGATGCTTGGCCGCCGGATGGGTGAGGTAGACGCTCACGTGACGATCGAAGCGGTACGCAACGGTGCTGTAATGACCACTGCCAATCTGCACCTTCAACACGATACGGTATCGGCTCGCTCAACGCTGGAAACCCCGAAGAACTGGTACAAACTGGCGGGCCGCCTGAAACGCGAGCTATGGCATATTGATCAGGGGCCGATGCAAAGCATTCGTGTCGAAACTCTCCAGGCTGAGGACAAACACGACGGCCGGAAATCGAAGGGTGCGCAAGTCGGAGAACCAAATCACTTTGAGCTCGTCCGCGTCCAGAACGATGGTCTGATCAAAGGTGCCGAGCGCTTGTCGCGCTATAACGCAGCAGACCTTACCCACGACAAAGGCAAATATCTTCTATCAGAACGCGCCAAGATGGCATCGTTGACCGAGTTCGTTTCTTGTGCGGGCGGCCTTCTGCCGACAAGGCAACTAACCTCTGATCTTTCGGCCCACCGACTTGGCGTCGCGATCATGGCGGCGGCATACGAAAGCCATGTGCGTCGTGGGTCAGATCGCATGGGTGCCGCTACAGTACGCGTCGATTGGACAGAGTGATGGAGGTTGAGACGATGACGAACGGTCAACTTTTCCTCGTTGAAGGTCTTGATCTTGCCGGCAAGACGACTGCATGCAAATCTCTGGTGTCGCGGTTTCGGCCGCGCATCGACATCAGCCGGAATGCGTTCGCGGAAAACAATCCGCTCTTTAAGGTGGCGGATGATCTGCGACGCGTTGATGGGCTTGAGAGCAAATACCTCGGACATGCATATCTGGCTGCGGCTGCGCTTGACGTTGATCTCTATTCACCGCCAATTAATGCGCGCATCCAAGAGAGCACAATCGCTCTTCGGTCACTATGCTATTACCGGGCGCGCGGCAATGCTGAGCTGGCCGGAAGTTTTGCCCGGTTGCTGGACGATCCGTCCTATCCGAACTTCGACGATGCTGTGGTACTGACGGCATCCCTTGATGCGCGGCAGGAACGACTTGAGATGCGTCGCCGCGAAGCGCCGGAGGAAGTGGCCCCCGATGATCTGGCAGTGATCCAGACGCCAGAACTATTTTGCCGGATGGAGAATATTCTCATCGACGAGATGGTCATCCGCTATGGTGCGAAGGTCATCGATACTACAATTCTCAGCAGAACCGAGGTCGTCGATGCTATTGCGACCGCGATTGCTCCTGCAGATAGTTAAAGAGTGTTCCGGACCTGATCCCCGGTCCGGGACATTCCTCAGCCGGTAACCCGAGTGACGCCGTGGGCGATGACGCACGTTCGGTCAATAACGGTCGTTTTTGGCCGCGCACCCTACCCTACTCAGGATCAACCGCTTAGCTAGGACAAAAACCCCCGGCAAAACCTTTGCGGTTTTGGCAGGTTTTTGTCACACTTAGGCATGATCATCGGATATGCCCGCGTCAGCACGGACGACCAAAGCCTCGATTCACAAATGGATGCCCTATCCGGAGCCGGAGCCGAGAAGGTTTTCGCGGATCGGATCAGCGGATCGAAGCGCGCGCGGCCGGAGCTGGACAAGATGCTGGAGCAGCTACGCGACGGCGACGTTGTGACCGTCACCAAATATGACCGCCTGGCGCGGTCTCTGAAAGACCTGTTGGAGATCGTCGAAACGCTTCGCGAGCGCGGTGCCGGCTTCCGATCTTTGGCCGAGGACATCGACACGACGACGCCGGCCGGCCGCCTTGTGTTCCATGTTTTTGCATCCATCGCCCAGTTCGAGCGGGAGCGGATTTCCGAGCGGACCAGAGAAGGGCTTGCATCCGCGCGCAAGCGGGGCCGTATCGGTGGCAGGCCCCCTGCCCTAACAGCCGACCAAAAGAATGAAGTACGGCGGATGCGGGATGTGGAAAGCCGCGCGGTCTCAGAGATCGCGCGGCTGTTTAAGGTCAGTGAGCGGACTGTACGGCGAGCATAGTGCACGCAAGGAAGATCATAGCTTACTAGCTGACGCCCTACGAGACCCGTCTATGAAAAGGATAGGAGAAGTTGTCTCACCTCGTGCACCTGCGGCATTCTTGGCGTCAAGTAGACGCTTGTCCTTCCGCCCCATGTGTCCAACGTCAACTACCACGTAGAAGCCAGACAGAGTTTCCTCGGCTGTTTTGTAGGTCTCAAGCTGTTTGGTGTACCCGTCCACCAGCTTCGGGTTTCGGGAAAGCTTGATCTCCACGACAACACGCCCTGAATAACCTGCGGACACTTTGAAATCCACCGGACCATTGCCGGTCTCGGCTTCAGGTGTGAGATCAAGATCGTTGGCCTTACAGTAGGCATGTGCCACGGCGAAGAACAGACGCTGCGCAGCGATCTCAGGTCGAGGCTTTCCCTGGTGGTAGAGTTCTTCTGAGAACCGCCGATCCTCGATCAAAAAGCGGAACTGCTCGATGATGGTCTTGACCACACTTTCAACGCCAGCCAGGTCCATTTTGGTCGGAGCTGAGATAGCCAATGGCTCTGCCTCGGCCAACGCGGCTGCGATCTTGCGCCAGAACACCTCGCCCAACGGGTCGCCATGCATGTCATACGCGGTCGGGCTAGCCCCGCGCAGCATTTCCATAAATGTTTGGAATGACGCCTTGTCGGACAATGCCCACCGGCGGATTTCATCTTTATCCTTCTTGCTCTTAACACGCCACATTCGCGCGATCTGGTCATTCACGCGCGAGCGAAGCTGAGCGTTCTTCGAGGCGGCGTCGGCAACATCGGACCAATCTGCGGCAATTGGTAGATCGCGAAGAATGTCGCTCGGCACGAGGATCACCGGGTCTTCCAGGCCTATGTAAGGGTTTGCCGCCAACTGGCCTGTGTAGGTTTTTCCATTCTTCAGCGAGATGGTCATGGGCTGCGTGGGAACCCCAAGTTCGGGCAAGATGCGCTCGTTGAGCGCGATTAGGTCGCCCACGATGACATTCGAAGTCATGTCGCTGATGCGATCAGGTCCGACGCCATTCTCAAACAATGCCATGGCAACGAAGAGGTCCGGGTCTTCGATACCAAGTTCAACGATCTGACGCGCCGTGTCGATGTATTGGTTGGTCATTTCGGAACCGGAACCACTGCCGGAAACCGATTGCGCGCCATACCCAAGACAGGTCCATTTGATTTCAGGAAAGGTTAGTAGGCGCGCCGCGCTCTTCCATGCCACATCTGATGGAGACTTCGCTTTCGCCAGGAATTTGATGATGGTTCCAAAATGATTTTCGTAGGTCTGACGGGCGTTGCTCGAAACCTCTGTGTGGCTGGAATCTTCGAGCAAAAGAGGATCAATAAAGAGCTTGGTATCGGCGTTTAGCGTCGGGTCGAGAATACCTCGGCCCTCAAGCTCTTCCGCATCAATCCCATAGTGTTCGGAGAATCTGACTGGATTCCGAATTTTACCCATCGCATTTGCCTTATGTCACAATATCAAGAAGGAGTCGCTTCGGGCTTGAAGCGCGAAAACTCGGCTGGCAAAGTTGCAATAATCTCGCTTGGCTCACGTTCTTCGAGGTCCCATGTCACATCCAGTTGCTGGCGCACCTTCGCCAGTCTCCGCGGCGTACCTCCGCTTTTTCCACCAGCACCGCGTTTCAGCGCGCCGGTGGCATCGTTGAAGTAAAGTGTTCGAGCAACCTGCTGAAACGCCGGATTAAACATGTCCTGTTGACTGGTCAGTTGCTCTCGGATTTCAGGTAGAACTGCCGGTGTGCCGCAAAGAAGATGATCTGCGTCATCCCCCAGTGTTTTCAGGAGAAGTACGGGCATCCTGACAAGATGGCGTTGGCCCTTCTGCCAATCGTTGGGGTTGCTCGGATACCAGCGATGA
This sequence comes from Ruegeria sp. HKCCD7559, assembly GCF_013110575.1. NCBI lineage: Bacteria > Pseudomonadati > Pseudomonadota > Alphaproteobacteria > Rhodobacterales > Roseobacteraceae > Ruegeria > Ruegeria sp. HKCCD7559. Next base: position 9,436 of record NZ_WVQU01000016.1, on the reverse strand, counting down.
ACCTCACCGACCTTCATCGTACCATCCCCCGACTTCTTGAACAGTTGATCGCGCATCGCAAAAGTAAGCCATGCCCAGAAACCCGTGTCAGGCAGAAGTTCGAATAGATTGGCGGTGCCAATTGCAGCAAGTACGGCTTCCGCCATGTCTTTGGCGGTCGCGAAATCTTTGGTTGCGAAGGTTTTAGTACCCTGCACCGAGGAGGTCAGATCAGGATCAGTTGGGTCAACAACAGCATCATCGATCTGGCCGGTGAACACCTTCTCAAAGGCCTCAAGACCATTTTCATTGAACCTGCGCAGGGCGGTGTATGAGGTCATGATATGGTCTCCTGCTTGAGCTTGCCTACCAGCATCTCCAGAACGCCATGACGCTGGCAAAAGCTGTCGAGAAGATCATTGACCCAAACCTGCTTTTGCTGACGGCCATCGGTCCACGGAATTGCCCGACCGGGCATCAGCGTATCAGCCCATCCCAGCCAATCCTTGGCCCATGCTTGCTCGGGAGGAGCATTGGCAAAAAGAATATCGTCAAACACCTCGCGGATGATAGCGGGCAGCACGCAGCTCACGAAGATTGGGTCGTTTCTTACCCAAGTGCGTGAGTCCGGTATCTTTTTGTCGATATAGACGATTGGATAGTCATCTTCCCGCACGTCGAGCTTCCAGGTTCTTGGCGCGATTTCGTGGGGCTGAAAGAGCAATATGCCTTCGCTGGCTGTGCCGTCCTGGTCATCGCCACCTGTGCGCATCGTCCAAGTATCGGTGCTGCCGAGAAGAAGCCCTTTTTGTTCGTTATTTGTAGCCACAACCCGCAGTTGGCATGATGGAGCCGAAAACGCACCGCTCTTAATTTCAGCAGTAGTTTTCATCGCCCCCAAAGTTCCGAACTCCAGTGTTTCAGAGAATTTGTTCTCGAAAAGACGAAGTTTGACACGCGCCGTGTCCGGCATCTTTTTAAAAGCCTTGGGATCTGCAATCGTCATAGAGACCAGTTTCTTGCCGCCAACCTCGACTACCTTTGCCTCGACAGCGGAGCGTGCCAGTTGTTTGCGCCCGGTCAGTCTGATCCTCTTACGCATTCTTCCACGGCCTTATGCTTGTATCCAATTCACGGTTCGTGTCGAAGCCGGTGATCTTGATCTCGGTGTCAGGCCCGCAATTGACTGCCTTTACCTTGTTTTTGTCCGTGGTCAGCGCACAGTCAGAGTGTTCCAGATTGAGGCTTTCCAACTTGAAGTCATACGGACTCCACGAAGGTCGTCTTGAACCATCGGCATAGGCAAGGCCAACTGTGACGTTTACCGGCCAATCGGAGAACTCGGGATTGGCCTTTATCCGCAGGCCGTCATCGAGCGCCTCGACTCTGAAAACCGGAGGTCTTGGAGGTGGGGGCGGATCTGGCGGATCATCCGGCTTGTTGGGCTTCTTCTTTTTGCCTGGTGTGTCGGAGGGTATCGAAAAGTAGCTATCAAAAACATGTGCGTCCGGCGCGGTTATATCTGGTGTCAGAAGAAGCCTCAGCTCCATAGGGAGATTTTTGACGAGGCGTTTGGCACGTGGTCCGTCAAAGCCTTGGTCTTCCAGTTTCTGGCGGACGTCTTTCGACTCCAACAGATCCAGATGCGCCTTCCCTTCGCAGAAATTCAGATATGTCGCCAATTCGCCCTTTCTAACGAGCATTACGAGATCTAGTTCACCGGGGCTTTTTGCCCTGACGTCAGGCAGGCTCATTCCTTCGCGAAAAAAACGGTCAATCGGACGCTGTCCGGACAGTGTCGCGCCTATCGCTGCCCGCAGAGTGACTTCTTTCTCGATACCGTTGCGCATCAGGGGAAAAACGATTTCCAGAACCACATCCTGCCCGTTGGCTATCTGTTTCTGCAATGCTTTGACCGCCGCCGTCTTTCGCAGCGGTTCCAGATCACTTTTTAAAGCGTGCGTAAGTTTGATCGTGTGCGGTGAGGCTTCTTCCTGGGCGCGGCGGACAAGGTTCAGATATCTTGCAACGTTGGCTCTGACGGCTTCGTCGTTCAGGTGCTCTGCGATATCGAGAGCGATTTCCTCAATAGACGAAGCGTCCAGTACGCGACCATCCACATTGAGAGCGAGGGTTCCATTCATGATAGCGGGCGCAAAGTTCTCGATGGCAGCCGCAAGAATGCCGTTCGGCTTCAATTCAGAATGGGGATAGAGAATAGCGAGACCGAGGCCGCTCTGGTGATCACCATCATAGCCCTCGAATGCAAACGTGCTTCGTATCCGATCATGAAACTCCGGTGAGTTGTGGAGTGTATAGATGTTGCCGTTTTCAGCGTCTGCCAAATAGGCGTGAGTGGACTTCAGGTTATGACCATCTTCCTGCGCTCGCAGGACCGTCATGCCGCAGATAGCGCTTGCCCCATCGTCGGCGCGTCTTGTGTATCCAATCACTGATTGCAGGCGAGAGGCGATCAGAAAAGTGACGCGACCGATACCGCGCCCTCCCCTGCCAGAGCCGTCCTTGTTGGAAAGGCCAAAATTGAGCCAGTAGTTCCAGAAGTCACTTGTGCGGCTGCCCAGATCACCACTCAAGCCTCTGGAATTGAAGTCTTCAACCAAAAGCCAGCGGACGTGCCCGTCATACCATTCCGGTGGTATCTCCAGCCCTGCGCTTTTGCGGTGTTCTATCACCTGCTCCAGAAAGGCGCGACGCGGGCCGATCCCGTCCGAACAAAAAGTGAAGTTCACAAATACCGGCTGCGTCGGATCAAGGCGTGCATCCAGGCTGTTCTGAATGGCCTCACGCACGAAGGTTTCGTAGTACGGAAAATCCGATCGGTCGAACATTTCCGAGTCGAGGCCCTGGTTTATCGGAGTTGCACCAACATTGGGCCAAATCCAGCTCCAGGACTTTTTTAGTTGCACATTCATTCGAGACGAAACCCTTCCTCACGTGAGTCTGCATCTCCGCCAAATCGGCTCTTTGCGGTGTCCAGCTCCTTCTGGAGTGCCCGGAAAATTTTTCGAACATCATCTTCGCTGTACGCATAGGCACTACGGTTAGAGAGATTGCCGATAAGTCGGATGTCTTTGATTGCCCGGTTTACCCGAGATTCCGCCAAGCTTATGAATTTTCCACGTTTATCTCGCACAACATTCCTCAGGTGAACCAAGTTAAAGACTCATATATGTTAATAACACAGTAACATTTGTCAAATATTACAAATATAAATGCTATGTGTATGTATTTGACGCACTGTGTCCGACACATGTGCGCAATATGCGCATGCCACGAGCATCCCTAGACTGGCTCCGGAAGTTTCGAAATCGAACGCTTCTTGAATGTTGCGTTAGCAGCTTGAATCTGATCGACCCTAAGAACAAAATATGAACAAGTGTAGAAACAGGGTGGTCAAATCATCTGGGACTCTTTATGACATATTGTCAATAAATGACACAGAGGTATTGAGCATGAACGCGCATCCACGCACCGAATTTGGAGAGCTGATGGACCGCGCCGGTCTGGGCATCGAGGAAGCGGCCAGCTTCCTGGGGATCAGTGACAGGACTGTGCGGCGGCATGTCAAAGGTGAGGGCAAACGCATCGACGCCCTGAAGCTGGAAAAGCTGCGCGAGATTGCAAATTCCCGTTGCACAAAGGGCCGTGCAACAGGATTCCGGTTCATTGATCTCTTTGCTGGTGTTGGTGGTATCCGGATTCCGTTTGAAGAGATCGGTGGCCGCTGCGTCTTTACCGCCGAGTGGGACCGCTTCAGCCGGGAAACCTACAAGGCGAATTTCCCGGAACCGGCTGACAGCGATCATGTCTTCGCCGAAGACGTGCGCCCATGGGCCAACTATCCTGCAAAAATTCCATCACATGATGTGTTGCTGGCGGGATTTCCGTGTCAGCCGTTTTCCATTGCCGGTGTGAGCAAAAAGAACGCACTTGGCCGTCCGCATGGCTTCCTCTGTGACACTCAAGGGACACTTTTCTATGATCTGGCGAAGATCATCGACCATCACCGCCCGCCCGCGTTCCTGCTGGAGAATGTGAAGAACCTTGAGCGTCATGACGGCGGCAAGACCTTTGCCACAATCATGCATGTTCTGGAAAACGAACTGGGCTACAAAGTCTCCTATCGCGTTATCAGCTCGACCCCCTGGGTGCCGCAGAAGCGTGAACGCATCTTTATTGTCGGGTTCAAGGATCACAGCATCGAGTTTGATTTTGACCAGCTCGCCATCCCGGATGGCGACGGCCCTACCCTCGGAACGATCCTCGATAAGAAAGTCGATCCGAAATACACCCTGACAGAAAACATGTGGACCTATCTTCAGGGGTACAAGGAAAAGCATCGCAGCGCCGGAAACGGTTTCGGGTTTTCCCTGTTCGGACCGAACGACGTGGCCCGCACCCTGTCAGCACGGTACTACAAAGACGGCTCGGAAATCCTGATCGCACAGAAAGGCAACCGCCCGCGCAGACTGACGCCACGCGAATGTGCCCGACTGATGGGCTTCGAGAAACCCGGCAAGACGGATTGGAAAATTCCCGTTTCTGATACGCAGGCCTATCGCCAGATGGGCAATGCGGTGGTTGTGCCGGTGGTGAAGGCCGTTGCGCAGCTCATGCAGTCGCGCATTGCGGACGCCATGGTGCTGGACGGCCGTGAAGTTTCCGAGGCCATGCAGGCACAGCTTCCCCTAGCAGAACCGGGCGTTTACGCCGCGAGTGAGATGCCTGCCGAACATCTTGAAATGCTGGAAGCGGCACGCGCCGGGGCGTAATGCCCGCAGATATCGTCTCACCTGCCACGCGGAGCCGGATGATGTCCGGCATCCGTGGCAAAAACACGAAACTCGAGTTGGCGATCCGTTCGGCGCTGCACCGGGCAGGTTTCCGGTTTCGGCTGCATCGGAAAGACTTGCCCGGCCGTCCCGATCTGGTCTTTCCCCGGTACAACGCAGTTCTTTTTGTTCACGGTTGTTTCTGGCACGGGCATGAGTGCCATCTGTTCCGCTGGCCCAAAAGCCGGGAAGATTTCTGGCGGGAGAAGATCGGCAAGAACATTGCCCGCGATTTGGCACAGTATCAGGCGCTTGCGGATTCAGGTTGGCGTGTCGGGATGATCTGGGAATGCGCGTTGAAAGGAAAGGCCCGCCTGCCATTCGACGAGGTTGTCGATCAATGCTCTATATGGTTGAAATCGGGTATAAAAACATTTGAGGTGAGCGGTCATGAAGCGCGGCCAGTTATCTGATTATTTTGAGGGCGTCGGGGTCAAGCGTTTGTCGGCCGTCGATGCAGAGCCGAAATCATCCAACCAGCACGAAGTCGGGACGACCCGTAAAATGCGGGATGATTTCCTGGGCGAAATCCATCAGCAAAAGTTCCCTGCGATCTACATCTGGCTGGGCGGCGATCAGGAGGGCTTCACCGAGGAGAGCTGGGCTACGCACTATGATGCGCGGATCAACAAACCTCGCGCCGCCGAATGGCGACTCTACTACCCTTCAAACCCTGTGACCGAGGCCATGAAAGCCGGGGATACCCTATTCCTCGCAAAGGATCAGGGCGGCGTTCTGTGGTTTATTGTGGCCCCGGAAGGATCAACCAGCGAGCAGCAGCTTTTCTGGTTGTTCGGTCTGCGCCCCGAAGGCAAATCTTTTGTTTCCCGTGAGTTCTCCGACGAGGAGCCAGAGCTGGATTTTGCCGCACGTTTCATTCTGGACGAGTTGGGAATCGAGTTCGAGGAACCGGAAGCCGACAAGCTGGACAGCATCATCGAGAAATTCGGCACTACCTTTCCCAAAACAGCGGAGTTCTCCGATTTGGCCCGTCTCACCCTGCCCGAGGTTCGTGCGGAGGACGACCCTGACGCCGCGCTGATAGCGTGGCTCGATCATGAAGAGGCATTGTTTCGCAGACTGGAGCGCAAGGTAGTGTCCTCACGGATCGAGGCTGGGTTCGTAAGCGACGAAGGTACAGATGTTGACGGGTTCATCAGTTTTTCTCTGAGTGTTCAGAACCGCCGGAAGTCCCGTATGGGTCACTCTCTGGAAAACCATATGGCTGCCGTCTTAATGGCCCATAACATTCGACATGTTCGTGGTGCAGTAACTGAACACAAGCACAAACCGGATTTCCTTTTCCCGGACCTTGCAACATATCAGGCTGCCCCAGTCGAGGGTGATGTCCGATTGACAATGCTTGGGGCCAAGTCCACCTGCAAGGATCGCTGGCGGCAGGTTCTGGCCGAAGCGGAGAAGATAAGTCGCAAGCATCTTCTGACTCTGGAGCCGGGGATTTCGGAGCCGCAAACCGACCAAATGGAGGCTTCAAGTCTTCAGCTTGTCGTGCCCCGCCCTATTCAAAACAGCTATACTGAAGCTCAGCGGGGATGGCTCTGGTCTGTGGCGGAATTCATTGGTGATGTACGTGCCAAGCAGGCTTAGTTGGGATCTAGGTCAGCGAGATAACAGTTATCTGTTATCTCCTGCGGCCATCAATCTCGTCGGCATCTGGTATCTCAATTCCACCAGACCGCAAGCATTCATAAAGTAACTCTTTTTTGCTGAGCCCTCGGCGCTCAGCCTCCTGGTCAAATGCATCCTTGATCGGCTTCGGAACGTTAGTGAATGAAAACTGGACACGCGGTGCGTCTTTCAGTGCAGCGGATTTGGCTTTACTCACACTCGGTAACGGCGCGGCCAGCTCACGCACTTTAGTCGCGGCCTCATCGCTGTCGAAGTCGTCATCGAGATTTACGCTGACTTTTGCCATGCGTCGCTCCTGTAGTAACTGATAAGCCCCCTTCCCTGCATATCCGCCAATACCGATTGTGCAGACCTCTTGGCAGACCCTTGCGGCCCGGCTCCTGTTGAAGTCATTTCCTTGAACCCGGTCCGGTGTGCGCACATTGCGCGAAGACGCGGTATCTCTTGCGCATCGAGTGCGTCGGTAATCGCCTGCGTAATGTTTGTGTTGGTATCAACATCCATCATCACTACGAACGAGGCGATCTCCTTCTCCATAGTCTCCGCGACGCTCTGGACGTGGGAATATGTTCGCTTTGCGCCCTTTGCGTCAGCTTCGTTGGCCTTGGAGGGAATAAGGATCAGGTTTGCAGCCGCAATCGCGTGCATTGCCATTGCCGACTTGAACCCGGCCGTGTCGATGAAAATGGCATCATAGGGTTGTTCGGATTTCTTGAGCGCCTTAACGGTTGGAATGAGTTTTTCGTCGTTCTCTTCATATAGCCAGTCAAGATCGGTCTGATCCTTTTTGGCCCAGGATTCCAAGTGCCGCTGCGGATCGGTATCTATCACTGCAACTCTAGCTCCATCTTCGACCATCAGACTGGCGACTGCAGTGAGCAGCGTGGTTTTCCCAGCTCCGCCCTTTTCCTGCACAACGCTGATTACCTGTGTCATGTTCTGCCCTCTTTTTTAATAACAGATAACAGGTAACCGATAACAGTCAATAGATAACGGTTACCTGTTATCTGTTATGGTGCCCGTCCTTTTCTCTCATACCACTTCCTGCAAAATCCAAGAAAAGCACCATCGGGATGGCGTGGCGGCTCGCTCATCCACATACGCCATTCCTGTTCTAGAAAATGAACATCCCAGGTCGGTGCGGCTTCCCGTGCTCTCTCATAAGTCTCAGGTGAGAGGCGCACGGAGATTGTCGCTCCGTTGTCGGTAGGTTCCTGATATAATTCTAGGAATTCAGACTTAGGCGATACCTCCAGTATATCGTGAAGCAACCTAAACCGATAATCGGGCATATGCGCCTGTTCTTCATCCGCTTTGCAGATGGCCTTGACGAGCCGTTTGAACTCCTTGGTAGTAGATGTCGATCCAGTTTTGTGCTGCAACTTATCGAGACCAATCCGCCAAACTTCTTGCTTACCACAGTGTTTGCGTGCCAGTTCGTACAGTCGGCGTTCCAGGGGTTTCCGAAGCTGAAAGTATGCTTTGTGAAGGGTCAGAACATTCTTGTTCTCAATGGCTTTGACGAGCCAGTCACCCATCTCCAGTTCTACGCTCAATAAGCGCCCTGTGGAATCTTCCTTGACGATCCGCGCATCGGTAATGAACGAGATGGAACGCCATTCTCCAACGCCGTGGTCGTGGATATTGGTTTCGATCTGAGTGAACTGGAGGCGGGTAAGTGCACGGCGCAGCGTTGCATAAGCCTGACCTGTTGTATGGCGGTTGGTGGCTTTCAGCAGGTCATGTGCTGAAATCTGGACACGGCGACCAATTTCCTGACCTTCATTCTTAGCAGCCATAAGTTGGCTCAACACATAGATCAGAATATCCCGATCAAAGACATTTGCACGACCTTCCTCGGCCGCTGGCGTGATCTTCACCTTCACGTTGCCTTGCTGGTATTCAAACGCTGCCATGTCTTTCTTGACCGACAACGAGAACAAAGGATGCTCCATAGAAGCCCGGTCGCTCTTCGGTGTAGCGTCCAGAATATCACACACAAACAGGTCTGGCTCCGTATGCCTCTGAGGAAGCAGGGCAGTTCGTTTTCTAGGTCGCGCCATTATTCGATAGTCTACCCACCATTTTCGACACTCTGCCCACCAAAGTGCCAAGTTCTTCGATACTCTACACACCTTTTTTCGATAGTCTACCCACCGTTCTTCGATAGTCTACCCACCGAGCGGCTAAAATAGAGGTATTTCAATGTGTAAAATCAAAGACTTGGAAAGTCACCGATTCTCGTAACACAGAATCTAACACATATATAACACCCACTTGGCTGACTGGGATCTGTGGATAACTCATAGGCAACCTCAATCCTGATAGTGAACGCAAGCGAAGTTTCCGACTGTTGTCTGGACCCAAGCCCCACCAAAGACAGCACATGTGGTTCTGTTGATTGCTGAGAAACGAGGCAGCATCACTGCCAGCGCAAGGGTCAAAACGACGGCGCCCAGACCAAACCAGGGCAGGCGGGTTTTGAAGCGCTCGATCTCTCTTTCCTGTTCCCGAATGTCTCTGAAGACTTCCCATTTGTCCTGTTCAGCCTTTTTGAGAACCGCATCCGTGTGTCTGCTTTGTGCTCCAAGAGAGTTGGCAAACTGGGACATCGCTTCCAGCGGCCCACGAACACGGGCATTGATCGCTTGCCCAACCAGATCCCCATAGTGCTCCGGATCGGTCTGGGTCTGTGCCGCGAAGGCTGCCTGCCGCGCCTCTGTCGCCGTTTTGTTCAGGCGATCCATAGCACTGGTCTGGGCATCGACCCGATCCGACACGCTGGCCAGCACGGTGCCGACCATATCGAGGGTTTCGCGCAGCTCTTCGTCAGAGAGGGCCGGGGAGGGGGATTGATCATTCATTCTCGATTGTCTTTCTCACTATTGGTCATGCGGCTGGAACAGCCCCTTGAATTCAGGATCGGCGTAATAGCGCAATTTGCGGGCAATGGC
>NZ_WVQU01000015.1:0-35731 GCF_013110575.1 Ruegeria sp. HKCCD7559 | reverse complement strand
ATGAAAAAACCCGTCGCCGTCGCCGGAATCTCCGCCGATGACATGAAAGCTCAGGCCGAACTGTAATCTGATCCTGCCCCCACCCGGGCCGAATACGGTTCGGGTGGGGGCAGGCTTTGCCCAAAAGGCAGCTCAAATATTGCAAAGGAAGTAAGATGCAGGCGTTGAGTGCATCCAACTCGCCGTGGCTTCGGGCACGGTCTTTCGTTCGTTTGAACGGGCACGGTTTCCTTGTTTCCGTGGTTGTCGCCGTCGCAGCGAAGTTCTTGTCCGAACATTATGGTGCCCCGGCGATGCTGATGGCCTTGTTGCTGGGCATCGCGTTCCATTTCCTGGCCGAAGACGATGCCGGCGACTGCAAGGCCGGAATCGAATTTACCGCACGAACGGTTCTTCGTTTTGGCGTTGCGCTGCTTGGGGCGCGTATTTCCGTTGAATTGATGATGAGCCTTGGCGCTGATCTGATTGCCGTTGTGATTGCCGGTGTGATCCTCACGATCCTGTTCGGCCTTCTTGGCGCGCGTCTTCTGGGCCGTGGTTGGCGCTTTGGGGTGCTGACGGGGGGATCGGTGGCGATCTGCGGCGCATCGGCCGCGATGGCCTTGTCGGCCATTCTGCCCAAAAACGAGCATTCGGAGCGGAACTTGGTTTTCACGGTACTGTCGGTTACTGTTCTGTCTACAATCGCGATGATCGCCTACCCGATCCTCACCGAGGCTTTCGAGTTCAACGACGAGGTTTCAGGGGTCTTCCTGGGCGGAACGATCCATGATGTCGCGCAGGTTGTCGGGGCCGGGTTTTCGGTTTCGGACCAAACCGGTGAGGTGGCGACTTTGGTCAAGTTGATCCGTGTCGCCATGCTGGCCCCGGTGGTGCTGGTCATCTCGTTTCTTGTCCGGCGCCATGCGGAGTTCAGCGAGGAAGACGGCAAGCGCCCGCCAATTTTGCCGATGTTTGTCGTTGGCTTTCTGATCTTTGCCGTCCTGAATTCAATGGGCCTGATCCCCGAAGTGGTAGCGTCGGCCATGGCCGATCTCAGCCGGTGGGCGCTGCTGGTGTCGATTGCGGCAGTGGGCATGAAAACGTCGCTCAAGCGGATTCTGGATGTGGGCGGGCAGGCCATCGTCCTGATCGTGGCCGAGACGATCTTTATCGCTGCTCTGGTTTTGGCGGGTGTCTACCTGTTTCATTAGAAGATGGCGGAAATCCAAGTCCAGCACGTGACCGTTCATTGGCCGGTCACGTCATCTCGCACTACATGACCAGCAGGAGGGTATGACCTCATGACGACACAGGTAATCAATCTTTTCGATGAGCCCGCAACGCGCAGCGAAAGGCGTTTGGCCGATCTTCCCGATCGCGTTGTCGCGGGTGATCCGCATCACAAGATTGGAATGCACTTCACCAGCCCGGATGGACAACTGTCTGCCGGGACCTGGACGTCTACGCCGGGCAAATGGCACGCGTTCACGGACAAGGACGAATATTGCTATATCGTCAAAGGCCATTGCGCCCTGATCCACGAAGACGGGACCCGTCAGGATTTTCGCACCGGGGCCAGCTTTTTGATCCCCAATGGCTTTCGCGGCTATTGGGAAGTCGTGGAAGAAACGACCAAGCACTTCGTGATCCGAGATTGCGCGCCCGACGCATGATCCGATCCGTGAATGAACCTGAGGCGGCGTGAACCGGCATGCCTCAGGCGCGTCATTGGCTTTTCAGCGACGGGTCTGGTCAAAGCTGATCGTCAGTTTTTCCGCCGTGGGTATTGACTGGCAGGTCAGGATTTCTCCGGCTTTGATGTCTTTGTCTTCCAGCGCCATGCGCGCCCGCATATGAACTGTGCCGTCGGTCAGTTTGGCCCGGCACGCGCCGCAAACTCCGGATTGGCAGGAATAGGGTGGCTTGAGCCCCGCTGACTGCGCTGCGTGAAGAATGGTCTGTCCCTTGGAGACCGAAATGAGATGTCGGGTGCCTTCCAGCGTCAATTCAGCGCTTGCGTCCACCCCGTCAATACCCGTGTCCAGATCCGGCGCAGCACCATAGCTTTCCATGTGGATGCGGTTCTGGGGAACATCAATGGACATCAAGGCCGATTTGACGGCCTGGTTCATATCGCCCGGACCACAGATATAGTACCGCGCGTCCTGGGCGTAAGGTGGATACTCGGCGATCAACGCTTCGATGGCGGCCTTGTCGATTGTACCTTGCCGCCAGTACTCGGCGTTGGACCACCAGCCGGGTTTCGAAAAGACATGGTTGATTGTAAAACGTTCGGGATGCGCTTGCTGAAGCACGCTCAGTTCGTGCTGCAACAGGATGCTCTTGGCGTTTGTGTTGCCGTACACCAGATGCGCGACTGAATGGGGCTCGGCTGTCAAAACCGAGTTCAGCATTGCAAAGAGCGGAGTAATTCCAGAGCCCGCGCCAAAAAAGTAATGGGTGCGCCGCGCCGTTTCGTCGGGGTCCAGGCAGAAACTGCCAAATGGCGGCATGACGTCAATGGTTTGCCCTTCCTGAACAGTGTCGTTGATGAAGTTGCTGACACGGCCACCCTTGACCCGTTTGACGGTGATGCGAAGCGGGTCCCCGGAGTAAGGCGAACTGGAGATCGAATAGCTTCGACGGTGCTCTTCGCCATCAATATTGAAACGAACGGACACGTGTTGGCCCGGCCTCCAGGCGAATATGTCCATCAGGTGGTCAGGGACATCGAACATAACGGTCTTTGCCACGCCATCCGGCTCGACTCTGGTCCCGCAAACGCGCAATGGGAAAAAATCACGCGAGTTCATTTCCCTTCCCCCAACCATTGCAGAACAACTTTCTGGTGCGCGATGACGGGACTTTCACCGTTTGCCGCCGGACCTGCTTCAAAATACGGAGAATGCAGGGATTTCTGCTGTTGCTCGCACGCGTAGATGTCTTCGCCGGTAAAGTCACCGGCAACCATCGGGTCATCTTCGCCCATCGCGTCATTGGCTTCGTATTTCCCAGCTATTCCAAACTTGGACCAGAAAGAGGACGACTTCATCGACTGTTTGGTGAATTCCCATTCCGAGCTGTTGGACACCCGCCCGCGGTTGTGAACTCGTGTCAGTTCCGGGCCAAGGGGTTCGACAATGAAGATATTCCAGCCGTCTTCCGAAGCGGCCAGACCAATCCCCGGGAACAGCATCGGCACCCAGGCGCCGTTCATGTCTTTGGGGATGACGCGCGGGGCGGTCAGTTTGCTGTCCTGATCTTCAAGAAACTCCGCCACGGGCGGCTCCCAAAACATGTAATGAGCTCCTTCCCAGTGGAATTCGGCGGATTTGTGGTCATACATCTGCAGCGTATTCGAATGCAGATGGCTCAGGTGGTAAACGTCGATGTAATTTTCGACGACAACCTTCCAGTTGGCCTTTATCTCATAGCTGGTGTTCAGGTCTTCGTACTCGATCAGCTCTTCCGGTACGTGCGGGCCGATATGGGGTTCGACGGGGCCGAACCATTCGGCGATGGAAGGCGCGTCGGGGTCTGGGTGGACGAAAATCATCGATTTCCAGATATCGACCTTGGCGGGTTTCAGGCCAAGGCAGGACTTGTCGACCTTGCCAAATTCCTCGTGTTCATCCGGCACCGAAATCAGATTGCCTTCAAGATCGTAGGTCCAATCGTGATAAGGACAGGTCAATGCTTTTTGCGTTTTGCCAACCGCGCGGATCAATTGGGTTCCGCGGTGGCGGCAGATGTTATGGAAGGCGCGCAGGCGACGATCGCGCCCCATGATCACGAATATATTGTTGAGTCCGGCCTGCAAGGCGATGAACTGGCCGGGTTCACTGACATCCTCCATAAAACCGGCGTAGCGCCAGGTTTTGGAGAAGATTTCGCGCATTTCCCGGTCGAACCAATCCTGGCTCGTGTAAGCTTCGACCGGCAAAAGGTGCAGCATGGGTTTCATTTGAGCCTCTTGTGAAAGAGTTTTCAAAACGTCCGAGGGTGAAAGTCGATAGCGGTCATCGACAGGCTAAGTGCGATCCAGGCAAGTTGGACCAGCCAAAACAGGATGGGATCCTCATCCCGGGATACGTTGGTTAAAAGCAAAGAGTGCCCGGAATGAAAACTCGGGATTGTCCAGAACATGAAAAGAATCCCCCACAACGTCTGACAGCCAAGCGCCGTCGCGACCATGAGCGCAGCGAAAGCGATGCACCATCCAGGCCAGATTTCGCAACACATCTGATCAGAGCCTGCATGATCTGCTCATGACGTTCTTCACGATTTGTGGGGCGCCGATCATGTTATTTCCAGTATTTCAGCTTCAGGTTTGCGGTTACGCCGGTGCCGACGGTGACAGCGGCATTCGCGAATTCCGGCGGCAGACCGTTCTGCCCCATACCGCCAAAGCCGTACCCTTCGGTTGGGACATCTTTTTCGGTATCCAGGTTGCTGTTGCTGTTCTCGTCGTGAATCCCGGCAATCGCATAGGTGCCAGGCGGGAGATTGTGAAAGGTGACCGAAGCCAAGCCTTTGACAGCAGGAACGGAAGCCAAGGCCGCCGCGTTCGTCATGTCCATGGCCTTAAAAGACTTTGCGTCATCGAACACGGCAATGATCAAATCACCCTCTGCATTGCGCACGCCCTGCACCGTTGCAGTGAGAGTTTGTGCGGATGCCCCGAGGGTTGAAGCTAGTGTCATCACAGATGCGACGACCAGTTTGCTTATCGGCATGATGTATCCTTTACTGTCGATATTGACAGTAAATAGGAAGGATGCAATTAGCTGTCAACAGTGACAAGCATTCACCCGATTTTCCTGAGGGTGTTTTTTTGCATTGAACCAAGCACGAGGTATCGGCCCAACGCGGACAAGGATCGGAGAAAAGGAAAAAAATATCCTAAGGCGGCTTTCCAAAGCTACTCGGGCAAGACTTGCCTCATGTAGAGATGACGCATGACCATTGGCGTCAGGTACATCGGGATTTGATACGCCCCGATGAAGACCATGATGGGTGCGGTGACCTCGGGCGGCAAAGCAACGAAGAAAATCGCGATGTTTCTGTTTCCCGCGATCAGAGAGACAGCGGTTGCTCTGGCTGCCGGCAGACGTCCACGGGTCATGCGGAACGAAAGGAATTGTGCTCCGAAATTGGCCAGACAGGCGAGCGCGATCCAGAAAGCGGCGACGGCCGGGCTTTTCAGCGCAGTGGTGCTGACGGAAGGCATCAGGCCGATGACAAAAACGGCCAAGGTGATTGTGCCCAACCCTTCCAGATTCACCAATGTGGAGCGTGATGGTGAACGCAACCAGACGCGCCGGACAACAATGGCGGCGCCGGTTGTGCAGAGTATCGTCAACAGCAGTTGCAACCCGGCCAGCAGAACAGAGTGAATGCCGCCCAGTTCTGGCATGAGCAGGAACACCGGAAACGCTGTCAATGGCAGCAGGGCGGTCCCAACCACCATCATTCGCATCGCGTGTTCAGGTGGGTAGCCCATCATCAAACACATGTTGGGACTGCCGGAAATCGAGGGCGCAGCCGCCATGATGAGCAGGGACAGAAGCACCGGCGTTCCGGTCCATCCCCCGACAAATCCAATAGCCAGAATGATCAGCGGCATCACGAATTGAAACCCGATGACGGTGAACGCGACCTTGTGCAGATCGCTCAACGATCCAAGAATGGTTTCGGGGTCCATTCTCAGGACGGTGACGAACAGCAACAACACGACCAGGGGCGGCAGCAGGCCTCGCATGGGCTCGGCCAAACCCGGCAATAAAAGACCCGCCGCCAATCCGGCGACCAGAACACGGGGCCCGTGACGGGCCGCCAGATGGAGCAGGTTCAAGGCCGTTTTACCCGCCCGGGCTCTGACGCAAATTCTCGGGCAGCCAGGTGGCGAGGTCGGGGAACCAGATGAGGATGAAGACCATCAGCACCATGATCAGGAACATCGGTATCGCTGCGCGTGCGATATAGCTCATCTCATGGTTGGTCATGCCCTGCATCACGAACAGGTTGAACCCGATCGGAGGTGTGATCTGCGCCATTTCAACAACGACCACGATGAAGATGCCGAACCAGATCAGGTCAATGCCAGCATCGCGGATCATTGGTTCCACCACGGCCATGGTCAACACGACGGAAGAAATCCCGTCAAGAAAACAGCCCAGAATGATGTAGAACACCAGCAGGACCATCAGCAGTTCGAAACGGGTCAGTTCCCAACCTGCAATCAGATCGGCCAGCCCGCGCGGCAGGCCGGTGAAG
Source organism: Ruegeria sp. HKCCD7559 (assembly GCF_013110575.1). NCBI lineage: Bacteria > Pseudomonadati > Pseudomonadota > Alphaproteobacteria > Rhodobacterales > Roseobacteraceae > Ruegeria > Ruegeria sp. HKCCD7559. The sequence continues at coordinate 29,473 of NZ_WVQU01000015.1, read as the reverse complement.
CCCATGGACAGTGACAGGAAAGCAGCGCCAGCAAGGATCAGGGCAATCATCGCGCTGGTTCGCGTGGCCCCCATCAGGCTTTCAGTGAATGTCTTCCAGTTCAACGACCCCTGGCCTGCCGCAAGCAACAGGCCGCCGATCACCCCGAAAGCCGCAGCTTCGGTCGCAGTGGCATAGCCCAGATACATTGAGCCGATGACGACCGTGATCAGAAGGATCACAGGCAACAAAAAGCGGGAATTTCTGACTTTCTCGGAGAAGCTCAGCTTGCCCTCGACATCCGGGGTCCAATCTTTGCCCAACTTGGAATAGATCGCAACATAACCCATGAACATCGCTGCCAGCACCAAACCGGGAAGGATGCCGGCAAAGAACAGCTTGGTGATCGATTCATTGATCGTCACCCCATAGACGATCAGGGTTAGGGACGGCGGGATCATCAGCCCCAGAGTGGCCGCGCCGGTCAGAGTACCGATGATCATCCGTTCGGGGTAATTGCGCTTGCGCAGTTCGGGGATCGACATCTTGCCGACGGTGGTCAGCGTTGCCGCCGACGAACCTGAGACTGCCGCGAAGACGGTACAACCCACGATATTGGTATGCACCAAACCGCCGGGCAGGGGTGCCATCCAAGGGGACAGCCCTTTGAACATGTCTTCGGATAATCGCGTGCGGTACAGGATTTCGCCCATCCAGATGAACATGGGCAAGGCGGTCAGGGTCCACGACGACGACGCCGACCAGATGGTTGTGATCATCACGTCGCCCACGGGGCGTGTCGTGAACAGCTCCATCCCGACCCAGGCGACCCCCATCAGGGCCAGGCCAACCCAGACACCGGTACCGAGCAACGTGAACAGAACAAAAAGGAAAAGGATGATGACAGACAGGTTTTCCATGCGTCTATTCTCCGTGGCTCTGGTCGGCCAGATCGCGGACAATGCGATGGTCACCTTTGAACAGGACGTGGATCAGGTGATCCGTCAGCGCGATGGCCAGGATGACGGCTCCGATCAGCATCGCGGATTGCGGAATCCACAGCGCGGTTCTGTCCTGACCCTGGCTGATGTCGTTGAACTTCCAGCTCCAATAGACGAAGCGATAGGCATACCAGCAGAAATACCACATGACGGCTGTGCCGATGGTGAAACACCAGATTTCAAGGACACGCCGCACGCTGTCCGGCACCGCGTTCAGAAGGATCGAAACCCGAATGTGGCTGCCCCGATTCAACGCATTGGCAAAGGCCAGAAAAGATGCCGCCGCCATTGCATAGCCGGCATAGTCGGGCGCTCCGGGAAATACCTCACCGGTCCAGCGGGCCAGCATCTGCACGACGATCAGCAAAAGAATGGCAATCAGGCTGACCGCCGCCATTACCCCCGCTGCCAGATAGATGAAATCCAGAACGGACCGAAGCCCCCGCAATACCGCCATGGCGTCCCCGCTTTGTTATGATTGGATGGAAAACAGGCGACGCAATGCAACGCCGCCTGCCTCGAATGGTTACTGAGAGGCGTTGAACGCGTCGACGATGGCTTTGCCTTCGTCGCCGGCGGCCTCCAGCCATTCATTGGTCATGGTCACACCAATCTCTTTCAGCTCATTCGTCATCTGCTCGGATGCCGGACCGACGGTCATGCCACCATCACGCAGACCTTGCAGAGTAAAGCCGGTGTATTCCTTGGCGCGCCAGTTGCCCGCGTATTCCGCCAGCTCTGCGCAGGCCTTGATGACGTTCTTGTTGGCGTCGGACACGCCCGACCAGACATCCGAATTCACCATCACGTAGTTGCGCGGCAACCAGGCATCGACTTCGTAGAAATAGTTCAGGCTTTCCCAGACCTTGCGGTCGTACCCGGTCGATCCCGAAGACACCATCGACTCGGCGACACCCGTCGCAAAAGCCTGACTGATTTCCGCCGCTTCGATCGTTACCGGCAACATGCCCGTCAACTCGGCTAGTCGCGAAGTCGCGTTGTTGTACGAACGGAACTTGATGCCCTTCATATCGGCGACCGAGTTCACCTCATTCTTGAAATACAGTCCCTGCGGCGGCCACGGTACAGCATAAAGCAGCGTCAGGTTCTGTTCGGCCAGTACCTTTTCAATTGACGGTTTTGCCGCTTCCCAAAGCTTGGCGCTGTCATCGAACGAGGTTGCAAGGAACGGTATCGAATCGAAACCGAACAACGCGTTCTCATTCTGGTGGCCAGACAGAAGGCGTTCGCCAATCGGGGCTTGCCCGGTCTGGATTGCGCGTTTGATATCGGCACCTTTGAACAACGAGCCGGATGGATGCGTAACGATTTCGATCTCACCGCCGGTTCCGGTCGTTACACATTTGGCGAATTCCGCTCCGGTGGCCGAATGGAAGTTCGACGCCGAATAGGCCATCGGCATGTCCCATTTTTCGGCCATGGCCGGTGCTGCCGCGGCAGCAGTCAAAGCGGTTGCCGCCAGTAGGTTTGTCAGTTTTTTCATCGTTTTCTCCCTATCGAGTTTTGAAATACCGATGTTCTTCATCGGTCTGTTCTTATGTTGCAAAGCGCGACGGCGCGTAGACGCTTATGTCGGTGTTCGGTGTTCTGCCCGCGATCATCTGCGCCAGAAGCCGTCCGGTCTTTGGCCCGCCTGTCAGGCCGATGTGATGATGACCAAAGCCCATATAGGCCCCTTTGATACCGGGCACGTCACCGATGATCGGGATCGAGTCAGCCGGGGCCGGCCTGTGCCCCATCCATTCCACTTCCTCCTTCCATGTTATGCCCGGAAACGCGGCCCGGGCATTTCTTCGCATCAATTCAAACGGCGCGCGCGAGGGCGGTGCGTCCAGCCCTCCGAACTCCACAATACCCGCCAAGCGTATGCGCCCATCCATGGGCGTGGCAACAAACTTGCCCGAAGCCACCATGACCGGGCTGCGGGGCATGGCAGAAGGTGCCACCAATTCAAGATGATAACCGCGCTCGCTTTCAAGAGGAACAGAAACCCCCAGTCGCTTGGCCAGTGGCCCGGACCAGACTCCAGCCGTGACAATGGCGGTGTCGCAAGCGATTGTCTCACCATCCGCGCGCACGCCGGTAACGCGGCCGTTGTCGCGGGTGACGTCCTCGACATTGGCGCGGATGATCCGGCCTCCGCCGGCCTCGACATGGGCGGCCAGGTCTTTCACGTACCGCCCGGGATCGGTGATATGACCGTGGTTTGACAGCTTGGCAGCGAAACCGATATCCGGGCTGAACACGGGGTCATAGTCGTGAAACGCCTTGCCCTCCAGTTCTTGCCAATCAAAGCCGTTCTTCCGACGGACTCCCCAGCCCAAAGCATCTTGTTCAAAATGAGCCCGGTTCTCGTAGAGAAACAGATAGTCGCTGGGCACGATCCACTTTTCAGCACGTGTGCCTGCCGCCAAGGCCTTGTGATCATTCAGGCTGTCGCCGACGATCGGTGTCAGCGCCGCCGCGATCCGTTCAACGTCTGCCACGTTCGCGTGGCTCAGATATTGCCGGAGCCATGGGAGCAACTTCGGTAAATATCCCCATTTCAAAAACAGCGGCTGCGAGGAGCTCAGCAGCATTTTGGGTGCTTTGCCAAGCAGTCCGGGAACCGTCACAGGTATGATGGAACAGGACGCCAGCACACCGCCATTGCCATGAGACGTGCCTTCACCCGGTCCGGCCTTGTCGAACAGGATCACGTCGTGCCCGTCCCGTTGCAGCCAGACCGCGGCCGAAACGCCGACTATACCGGCGCCGATGATGGCTATGGTTTTCTTTTCACTCATTCTGAAACCGCCTTGGCCACTGCATAATGGTTCAGCTTTGCCAGCTCGGGCTTGCCGCCAAGTCCCGGGCTTTCGGGCACGCAGACCTGTCCGCCTCTGATCCGGAAGGGTTCTTCCAGAATGTCCTCTTTCAGGAAATAGGACGCCTGATAAAACTCGCAGCCCAATGTGATCTCGGGTGTCGCGGCAATCAGATGGGTGCCCGCAAGATGGGCCAAACCGGCCTCGAACATGTCCCCGCCATACGCAGTCAGACCGTGCGCCGCCGCGATGCGGGCGACCGTTTGCCCGCGGGTCAGTCCGCCAGACTTCATTATTTTCACCGAGACACCATCGCAAATGCTTTCACGCGCGGCGCGTTCCATATCTTCGGGACCAAAGACGCTTTCATCGGCGAGAAGGGGAACATCGGTCATATGCCGTAGCTTCGCCATCATGCCGAAGTGATGGGCGCGAACCGGCTGTTCGATGAAATCAGGATTGAACCGGGCCACGTCCCGCACCCGCGTCGGAGCCTCCTCGATGCTCAGCCCCTGATTATAGTCCACGCGGACCGAGAATTCAGGGCAGTTCTGCGCAAGGTACTCCAACCGCATGATGTCAAAGGCGTGATCCTTGAACCCGGTCTTGAGTTTGACAATCCGCACGCCGTCCTCTCGCAACCGCGCCAACAGGTCTATGTCCTGAGAGAAGTCCGGGTTGGCGATGGAACAGCTGAGCGGAATGGTGCCGCGGCAACGACCGCCCAGCAAAGACCAGACCGGGATGCCGCTGATACGGCCGGCCAGATCCAGCAGAGCGGTTTCCAGCGCGGCCTTGGCCTCGGTGCAATGCGCCACGGCATAGGCGGCGCGTGCCATGATGGCCGATCGGTCACTTACGCTGGCGCCAAGAACTAGGGGTCGCAAGTATCGGTCCAGCGCCGCAAAAGTCGCCTCCGGGGTGCCGGTGAACACCGACCATGGTGACGCTTCGCCGAATCCCTGTGTGCCATCCTCGGAGGTCAGTCGCAGTATGACGACTTCGCAAACGCCTTCGACGGATCCTATACCGTGATCCCGGCGGGACGTGACCGGAAGCTTCAGGTGCCAGAGGTCGTAACCGATGATGTTTTGTGCCAGATCGCTCATTCCGCCCCCTGTGGATGAGCGGAAGCCTGCCTTGACGGGCATATCATTTCAAATACTATATCTTCGACAGTTCATCAGAAAAAATGATGTGATTACCGATGTCCCTGCGCTTTCGCCAGCTTCAAGCGTTTCACGCCATCATGGAAACCGGAACCGTAACCGGTGCGGCGTCGGTACTTGGGATATCCCAGCCTGGTATCAGCAATCTGTTGGCTCAGTTGGAACGCGAAGCGCGACTGCCTCTGTTCGAGCGCAACAAGGGCCGTTTGCTGCCCACCCCCGAAGCCGAGCTGCTGTTCCGCGAAGTCGACACGGTCGTGCGCGGGCTGGATCACGTGGCGCAGGCCGTGACGGATTTGCAGAACAAACATCCCGGTCAATTGCAGGTTGCGGCACCGCATCTTCTGTCATTTGGTTTCATGCCGCGCGAGATCGCTCGTTTTGCCAAAAGCCGCCCCAACCTGTCCGTCAGTTTCCAGTCGCAGTATTCATCCAAAATTCAGGAATGGGTGATTTCAGGCCTGTTTGAAATCGGCATCGTCGAGATGCCGATCCTGCACGACACTCTGAATTATCAGGTGTTTCAGTTCGAAACGCTTGCGACTTTTCCAGAAAACAGCCCCTTGGCGGATTATGACGTTCTGACACCGGAAATACTGGAAAACGAGCCCTTCATCGTGATGGGTCCGGAACACCAAACCCACCGTCGAACCCGTGACATCTTTCAGGCATCCGGGCGCACGTGGCGGACACAGATTCACACGCACCTGTCTGAGAACCTGCTGAGTTTTGTGAAACAGGGCATGGGGGTTGCGATGATCGATCCCTTTACCGTGACGTTCGATGGTGAGAGCGGGTACCAGACCCGCCCGTTCAGGCCATCCGTCATGCTGGATCTTGCAATCATCACCGCAAAGGGGCGCCCCCTGTCCACGATTGCGCAGGAATTTCTGGCCCAGCTGACCCCGTCGATTGCCTCTTACGCAACCCATTCCGACACAGGTGCAGCGGCCTTGTGAAGCTGTTGCGAATGGATGTCGACCAATGTGGGGCCGTCATGTTCGACGGCCTGTTTCAGCACCTTTGGCAAGTCCTCAGGGTCTTTGACCGTCCATGATTTCACTCCGAAGGCGGCTGCGACGGCGGCGTGGTCGGTCCGGTTGAAATCGACGTTGTAATAGCGTTGATCAAACCCAGCGTCCTGACCCGCCTTGATCCATCCGAAGACCGAGTTCGAGAAAACGATCGAGGTGATCGGCATTTTGTGCCGGACCATCGTTTCAAATTCACCGCAGGTGAACCCAAACGAACCATCGCCCATGACGGCAAGGGTCTTGACCGAGGGCCGCCCGACATGTGCACCCATGGCCGCCCCCAGAGAATAGCCCAGTGCTCCATGTGCGCGATTTGTGATGAAATGCCGCCCGGGCTGCCGCCAACGGTAATGCGCGCTGAAATAGGGGCAGGGGGTGCCGGGATCAGCGACCACTATCGCATCGTCGTCCAGAATGTCCATCAGGGACGCCATGACAGCCTCGGGCCGTATTGGCGTTTCCCGACTTGCAGCCAAGGGGGCAAATGCCGCCGCCTTGGCCGCCCATGCGGCGCGGGCCTTGGTTGCTCCGTCTTGTCCGTTCAGGTCTTGCCGGTCCTCCAGCGCTCGGGCCAATGCCTCCAGCGCGAGGCGGGCGTCAGCACAGATCGCCACTTCGGTCTGATAGTTTGCGCCGATCACCATGGGGTCGCTGTCGATGTGAATGATCGTGGCGTTGCGCCCGGGGCTTCTCCACCGTTCGGTCGTGACCGAACCGGCGCGGCACCCGATGAACAGGACGACATCAGCCTGATCCACCACGGCGCGTGTCGCGGGGATGCCGCCGTTCGATCCGACGACACCCAGGGCCAGAGGATCGGTTTCGGCGATGGACCCTTGGCCTGAAACGGTTGTGGCGACGGGCATGTCCAACAGACCGGCGACGCGGCGCAACGCATCGGTCGCGCCGGACAGAACCGGGCCGCCGCCACAGACCGCGACGGCGGATGTGGCCCGGGCAAGAATGGCTGCGGCCGCTTCGATGGCATCCGGATCTGGGGCAGCCCGTTCGGCGGGATAGCTGCGATGCCGGTCGTCGGCCCAGATTTCCGCTTCGTCCACCTGTGCCTTCTGCGTATCAAACGGCAGTGCCAGATGGGTCGCGCCGGGTGTTCCCGTTGTCATCGCCCGGAACGCCGCACGAACTATGGCCGGAAGCCGGGCGGCATCATCCAGAGACGCGTTCCACTTCGTCAGCGGGCGGAACAACGCCGGCTGATCCAGTTCTGTCAGAGGGTATTTCCCGCGGCTGGTCGTCGCCACATCAGAGGTGATCGCCAGGATTGGAACCGAACTTTCATTGGCCTCGACCACACCCGGCAGAATGTAGGTCGCGCCACCGCCGGAAGGGCCTTCGCAAACGCCGGGCCTGCCTGTCACGCGTGCATAGCCATCCGCCATGTAGGCGGCGTGCCGTTCGTCGCGGGTCAGAATGTGCTGAATGCCGTGATCCATTCGGGCGAGCGCGTCATAGAACGGCAAGGTGGTATCGCCGCACAGGCCGAACATATGCGTCACGCCATGCGCCTCGAGCATACGCACCATCGCCTCGGCTCCGGTCAGGTAATTCGTCCCTGTCATGGTTCGCGATTCCTTCGAGTTATAATTGTACACATAACTGTATACAGGCTTGCATATTGATTTCAAGAATTGAGTGTGGCACCTGTGAATCAACGGAAGAAGGGCATTGTTTATGGCGGGTCCACGCGTCGATGATATCTATGATCAGGTCAAAGCGATGGCGGTCTCCTTCCGCCTGCGCCCCGGTGACCGCCTGAACGAGGTCGCTCTGTCCAGGGATCTGGGCGTCAGTCGCACGCCGTTGCGAGAAGCGTTGAACCGATTGGTTGCCGAACGGCTGTTCGATTTCCGCCCGGGGCAAGGGTTCTTTTGCCGTCCCTTGGATGCGCAAAGCGTGTTCGACCTTTTCGAGCTGCGCCAGATCATCGAATCCGCGGCGGCCCGATCCGCCTGTACCAAGGCGACGGATGAAGGCCTGCAAAGGCTGCGTGATGAACTTTACGAAACGGGCATCGACATCACTGGCCTGACGATCGAAGAAGCAGTGGCCCGGGACGAAGCGTTCCATCTGGGGATCGCAAGGCTGTCAGGGAACATGGAGTTGTTGCAAACTCTGACGCGGATCAACGAGCGTATCCGCTATATCCGCTGGATTTCCATGAGCATGGACCGGGTGCAGAAGTCCAAGAACGAACATAAACACGTGATGCAGGCCCTGCTGGATCGGGACGCGGACGAGGCGGCCCGGGTTCTGGCGGCTCATATCACAAAACGAATGGATCAGGTTCAGGACGCAGTGCGTCACGGAATTACCAACATCTACATGGAAGGGGCCGAAGACATCTCGACCCGCATTATCGAGGAGGAACAGGGATGATCGTGCAGGGCGGCAAGTCCATTTACGGCGCATCCGTGGGAATCCTCATGCTGGACGCGCAATTCCCAAGAATTCCCGGTGACATGGGCAATGCGCAGACATGGCCGTTTCCGGTGCTGTACCGCATCGTCCGGGATGCCTCGCCTGATCGGGTAGTTCGGCATCGGGCCGAAGGTATGCTCGAGGTCTTCATCGACGCCGCGCAAGAGTTGGTCAAAGACGGCGCGGACGGAATAACAACCAATTGCGGGTTCCTGTCCCTGTTCCAGAAGGAACTGGCGGAGGCCGTTCCGGTTCCTGTCGTCACGTCGTCCTTGATGCAGGTCGAAATGGTGAATCGTATCCTTCCCAAGGGAAAGCGCGCGGGCATTCTGACCATTTCGGCCTCCACCTTGACCAATGACCATCTTCAGGCTGCCAATGTCCCCTTGGACACGCCAATCGGCACTACCGAGGGTGGGCAGGAGTTCACCCGCGCAATTCTTGGCAATGAATCGCATCTGAATGTTGAGAAGGCACGGGAGGACAATGTTGAGGCCGCAATCGCGTTAGCCTCGGACAATCCCGAACTTGGGGCAATAGTTCTGGAGTGCACGAATATGTGCCCCTATGCGCCGGATATTCGGCAGGCGACCGGGCTGCCGGTGTTTTCGATCGTGTCCTTCGTGACTTGGTTCCAAGCCGGTCTTGTTCCGCCGGTGTACCGGAACTGACCTCTGGCCTTTCATCAAGACGGATTGTGTTGGCCGCAGGCAAAACTCAAGCCAGTGTCAGGTCACCGGGTATCGAATTTCGGGTCACGCGCTGTGCATTCGGCAGATCGTTCGACTGCGCACGGTCCTTGGCGGCATTGGCGTCCAGTCCATGGCCGATCCATCTGTTGGTAAGGCGGGTTTCGAGTGTTTTTAAATCGGTGTCCAGAAATACCTTGAATGCCCACAGTTGGTGAAGGTCCGACCAACCCGGCTCGTTCAAGAGAAGGTAATTGCCCTCAACCAGAACAACGCGCTGATCCACCGTGATCATGGACCGCGCGGCAATGGCCAGATCCAGTTCCCGGTCAAACTCGGGTATTGCGACTTCTTCTTCCGCGCGCAATCGATCAAGCAACGCATGAAAGCCGGCAAGATCAAAGGTTTCAGGAGACCCTTTGCGGCTCAGCAGGCCGCGATCCTTCAAGATCACGTTGTCATAGTGGAAGCCGTCCATGAAAACCAGTCCGGTTGCGACGCCGCGCAGATTGAGCTCTTTGGTTGCAAGGCCCGCCGCAGTCGTTTTTCCCGAACCCGGCGGCCCGGCAATCGCGACAAGATGCCGGTCTTGCAGCGGCGGCAAGGCCTGGACGGCATCCGCGATTTTGGTTGCAAGCGCCTCGGGGGTGGCAAGTTTACCCGTCACGCGGCTTGGTCCTCGGCGGGTGGTTCCTTGGCACCGGTCATGAACGCCACTGCGTCGGACATCGTGTAATCCTTGGGATCAACGACGCAGAGGCGTTTGCCCAGCCGATGTACGTGAATTCGATCGGCGACCTCGAAAACATGTGGCATATTGTGGCTGATCAGGATGATCGGAATGCCGCGAGACTTCACGTCCAGGATCAGTTCAAGGACCCGACGGCTTTCTTTCACGCCCAGCGCAGCTGTCGGTTCGTCAAGGATGATGACTTTTGATCCGAATGCCGCAGCGCGAGCCACCGCAACACCCTGACGCTGACCCCCGGACAGTGTTTCAACGGCTTGATTGATATTCTGGATCGTCATCAGGCCCAACTCGCTCAGTTTGTCGCGGGCGAATTTCTCCATCGCCGGGCGGTCGAGCATTCGAAACCACGAGCCCAGCGGCCCCTTGCGGCGGATTTCGCGACCCATGAACATGTTGTCCGTAATTGACAGGGCAGGGGACATGGCAAGCGTTTGGTAGACGGTTTCAATACCAGCTTCGCGCGCGTCGATCGGGGAATGAAAATTTACTTTCCGACCTTCCAGCCAGACTTCGCCTTCATCCGGCATCACCGCGCCGGACACCGCCTTGATCAGTGTAGACTTGCCTGCCCCGTTGTCACCGATCACGGCCAGAATCTCGCCCGGCATCAAATCGAAATCGCACTGATCCAGCGCCGTCACCTTGCCGTAGCGCTTCACAAGGTTCCGTCCTTTGAGAATAGGTTCCATCAGGCTGCCACCTTTCTGATCCACTGGTCGACCGCGACCGCCGCGATGATAAGGATGCCGATCAACAGAAACGTCCATTGCGCGTCAGCGCCCAGCAACCGAAGCCCAAGCGTAAAGACGCCCACGATCAGGGCACCGAACAGCGACCCCAGAATAGACCCGCGGCCACCGAAAAGGGATATGCCCCCGATCACAACCGCCGTTATGCTTTCTATATTGGCCAACTGGCCTGATGTCGGAGACACCGATCCGATCCGGCCGATCAAAGCCCAGCCCGCAAAGGCACAGATCAGCCCGGACAACATGTAAACGGACATAAGCGTTCGGTGCACATTGACACCTGACAACTCGGCAGCTTCCGGGTCATCTCCGACCGCGTAAACATGCCTGCCCCACGCGGTATGGCGCAGGGCGTAGGAAAGCCCGAGGATCAGCACCAGCATGAAGATCACGCCGACGGTGAATACCGCCCCGCCCACGTTGAACTTGGCCCCGAAAAGTTGCAGAATCGCGGCGTTTTCTTCGATCTCCTGTGACCGGATGGTTTCGTTCTGAGAATAGAGGAAGTTCGCCGCAAGAACGATTTGCCACATGCCAAGCGTCACGATGAACGGCGGCAGTTTGATGCGGCTGACCAGATATCCGTTCACCGCGCCGATTGCGGTTCCAACGAAAAGGCCGCAAACGATTGCGACCGTTGGTGGCAGCCCATATCGGAAGGTGAACTGTCCCATGACAACCGACGACATCACCATGATTGCTCCGACGCTCAGATCGATACCGGCGGTCAGGATGACGAGGCTTTGCGCCGCCGCCACGATCCCGACGATCTGAACCTGTTGCAGGATCAGGGTCAGCGCGAATGGCGAGAAGAACTTGGAGCCCAGCAAAGCCCCGAAAATGACGATGGCAGCCACTAGAACGATCAGCGGCACCAGAGAGGGGTTCACATGCAAAAAATGTTGAACCGTTCCGACAAACCCGCGGTGGTGATCGTCAAATTCAGCAATCTGTTCCGGGCTGCCTTTTGCAGCGGCTTCGAAGTCGTCTGATCGTCGTGAAGTATCGGACATAAAGGTTCCCCCAAAGCGTCAGGTTACTGACGACTTTAGCAAGTTTTCGGGCGAATGGGTGGTTTGAAAAGCGGAAGGCCGCCCTCTGCGGCCCTCCGGGTGGTCAGGTTAACCCCAGCAGAGGTCCATGCCTTCTTTGACCGAGATCGACTCGACGCCTTCGGCAGGCTTGTCCGTTACAAGCGCTACGCCGGTGTCAAAGAAATCCTTGCCAGGCGTGTTTTCAGGCTTCACGCCTTCGTCCGCCCATTTCTTGACGGCCTCAACACCCAGCGACGCCATCAACAGCGGGTATTGCTGCGACGTCGCGCCGATAACACCATCGGCAACGTTTTGGACACCCGGGCAGCCTCCGTCCACGGAAACGATGAGCACGTCATTTTCGCGCCCGATGGCTTTCAGCGCCTCGTAGGCACCTGCCGCGGCAGGTTCGTTGATGGTGTGAACAACGTTGATCGTGGGATCTTTGGCCAGAAGGTTTTCCATCGCGCGGCGACCACCTTCTTCGTTGCCGGCAGTGACATCACTTCCGACCAGTCGTGGGTCATCTTCATCACCGATTACGTTCGGGTCCGCCAGATCGACACCAAAGCCTTGCAGGAAACCCTGATTGCGCAGCACATCCACTGTCGGCTGACTGACGGCAAGATCCAGTGTCGCGATCTTGGCGTCGTTGGCCGCGTCGCCCAGCGTGGCTTTGGCCCATTGTCCAATCAGCAGCCCAGCAAGGAAATTGTCCGTGGCAAAGGTTGCGTCAGCCGAGTCAATGGGTTCCAGCGGCGTGTCCAGAGCGATAACCAGAACACCTGCATCCCGCGCCTGATTCACGGCCGGAACGATGGATGAAGTGTCCGAGGCCGTCAGCAGAATGCCCTTGGCGCCGTCCAGAATGCAGGTCTCAATGGCTTGCACCTGCGTTTCATGGTCACCGTCAACTTTGCCCGCAAAGGCTTTGAGAGTCATTCCCAGCTCTTCCGCCTTCGCTGTCGCACCTTCCTTCATTTTGACAAAGAACGGGTTGGTGTCCGTCTTGGTGATCAGACAAACGGTTTCGCCTTCCGCCATTGCACTGCCAGCCATAGCAGTAACCCCGAGCGCAGCAGCACCCGCAAGTCTTGCAAGTTTCATCGATTATCCTCCCAGTTTTTCCTGTGCCGTACAGGGCACGAGGGCGATCAGGCAAAAACCCTGATCTCATAAGAAACAATCACAAGATTCGAAATTTGAGTCAATAAATAAATCACTCTTATTTATTATTGACAGGGCGGGCGGGCTTTCTCATTCTTCAGCAGGAAAGGGGTGGACGTGCCGGAAAATTCATCTCGGAAAAATTCGATTGGCCTGCACGGGTCAGAGGTGCGCGGAACCAATCAAAGCGGGATGCGGGCCCGGAACGAACGGCTGGTGTTGTCGCTTGTCCGGCGTCATCAGGCTCTTGCTAAGTCCGAGATTGCGCGCATGACCGGACTGTCGGCGCAAACCGTTTCCGTCATCATGCGGCTGCTTGAGAAGGACGGTTTGCTTTTGCGCGGTGAGCCGGTCCGCGGGAAAGTCGGGCAACCTTCCGTTCCCATGCGCCTCAACCCGGATGGTGCGTTTTTCTTTGGGCTCAAGGTCGGGCGCCGCAGTACCGAGCTGGTATTGACTGACTTTGTCGGAAATGTGCGGCAACGCGAGCGGCGAACCTATGACTATCCAACGCCAAAAGCCACTTTGGAGTTTTCTATACAGAGTCTGGGGAAAATGATGTCATCCATGTCGCCCGAGGCCAAAGGCAGGATTGCGGGTCTTGGAATTGCCATGCCGTTCTACCTGTGGGACTGGGCCCAGACCCTTCAGGTTCCTCAGGAAGAAATGGACCCGTGGCGCGTATCAGACCTGAAGGCTGACCTGGCTCGTCGCCTCGATATGCCGGTTTTTCTGCAAAATGACGCCACTGCGGCTTGTGGGGCGGAATTGGTATTCGGTCCGGCCGATGGACCAAGGGATTTCCTGTACTTCTATATCGGGTTTTTTATTGGCGGCGGTGTGGTTCTCAATGGTGCGATCTTTTCCGGGCGTGGAAACTCGGGCGCAATCGGCCCCCTGCCTGTACCGGATGGTGCGGGTGGTGTCAGACCGCTTATCGACGTGGCCAGCCTGTATGTTCTCGAGCGTGCAATCACCACAGCAGGGGTAACGTCGCATTCCATTTGGGAAACGACCCAGCGTTGGGATGTGCCAAAAATTCAACTGGAAAACTGGTTGAAACGGACGGCAAGCGGGATTGCTTATGCGATTGTCTCATCCTGTAGCCTGATAGATTTCGAATGCGTGAAGATTGACGGCTGGATGCCGCAGGACATCAAGGCGCGTTTGGTTGAAATGGTCGAAGACAAACTGTCCGAGCTGAACCTGACCGGTCTCGAGCACCCCGTGGTGCTGGCAGGGACCGTGGGCCCGGATGCACGCTCACTGGGCGCGGCAAGCCTGCCATTGTCGGAAAGGTATCTTTCAGAAGCTTAGATGTGAAATCACCCTGTTGCCTTGGATATTTCACAAACCGGTTCACTCTCGCAAACTGCCGAGCTCATAATTTTCGATGGCCGTAACACATTTTCGTTGACGGAAGGCTGAGTTGTCTGGCAAGCCGCTCGGCATGTCCGGTTCCGGGGCTTGCTCTGGAATCAATAGGGAATGCGGTGCGGGCTCAGGCCCAATTCCGCAACTGCACCCGCAACTGTAAGCGGCGAGCAGGGCTGAAACGCCACTGGGGTTTGCCCCGGGAAGGCCAGTCCAACGCTTTGACCCGCAAGTCAGGATACCTGCCGGACATGTGTCCTCATAAGGGGCACTCCTAATCGGCGACGGGATGTGCGTCGTACCAGGATGCCTGAAAGGGTGATTTGGCGTTGAATGTCCCGTAGTCAAAACGAATTTCGCGCCGGGATTGGCGCGACGGGACAAGGACGACTGTTCATGAAAACGCTGCTCAGCGCAGCCGTTGCCGCGGTGGCTCTTCCCGCCATCGCAGATGCGCATTTTCTTTTGGAATACACTACCGATACCATGATCCAGAAACCGGGCGATGTGCCGGTCAAGCTGATTTTCTGGCATCCGTTCGAGAACGGCCACGTCATGGATCTTGAAAAGCCGCAGGAATTCTATGTGATCCACAACGGTGAAAAGACCGATTTGCTGGACACGTTGGAACCTATCCGGTTCACCGGCGGGGAAAACGAGGGCGTGGCGTTCAAAGGCAGTGTCCCGGTCAAACGGTCGGGCGACTATGTGCTGGTGACGGTTCCTCAGCCTTATTACGAGGAATCCGAAGACATCTATATCCAACAGCTCACCAAAGCCTTCCTGAACCGCAACGAATTGCCGACCGACTGGATGAATCCCGTAGGTTTGCCGACCGAGATTATCCCGCTGAACAAGCCGACCAACATCATCGCGGGTTCGACTTTCACGGGCCGTGTGCTGGCTGATGGTCAGCCGGTTGCGGGGGTCGAAATCGAGATCGAGTACATGGCCGCCGAGCCCGACATGGAAAGTTCGGCCGCTTCTACACCGAAAGTCTCTCCGATGCCGGGTGGTGCGGTGGTCGCCATATCTGACGACAACGGGTATTTCTCGTTCGGCGTTCCAAATGCCGGTTACTGGGGTTTCGCAGCACTTGGTTCCGGTCCGGCAACCGAACATGAGGGCAAAGAACTCAGCCAGGATGCGGTCATCTGGATTCGCTCCTGGGATCTGGAGTAACCCAAGATGCACATCGTCGACGGAGCCCTTTCCAACCCGGTTGTAATTGGCGGCGCCATAGCCGCCGCGGGCGGGATCGCCATGGGTCTCAGGTCTCTGGATCTTGATCGCATCCCCACTGCGGGCGTGCTGTCAGCCAGTTTCTTCGTGGCATCGTTGATCCACGTACCCATTGGTCCGTCGTCGGTCCATCTGATCCTCAACGGCATGGCCGGGCTGCTGCTTGGTTGGGTCGCATTCCCGGCTTTGTTCGTCGGGCTTTTGCTACAGGCGGTCTTTTTCGGCTTTGGCGGGTTGACGGTGTTGGGGATCAACACCGTCAACATCGCCTTTCCAGCTGTGGTGGCCGGAATGTTGTTCGGTCGTCTGATCGCGCGTGGAACGCCTTTGCAAGGTGCGATTTGGGGGGGCGTCGGCGGCGCATTTGCCATTGCGGCGACAACCGGCATGGTCGCGTTTTCCCTGGCGCTGTCGGGGGATGAATTTCTGCCTGCCGCCAGGCTTGTTTTCCTCGCCCATATTCCTGTCATGGCCATTGAGGCGATTTTGACCGGGTTCGCCGTGTTGTTGGCACGCAAGGTCAAGCCCGAGCTGTTTATAAGGGAAGCAGCCACATGAAGCATCTGGTTGTCATATTGGCCGTGTGCTGCGCACCTGTGCCTGCCCTGGCGCACAAGGTCATAGCCGGCGTTTTCGAGTCGGAAGACGTCATCGAGGGCGAAATCGGCTTTTCCAACGGCGACATGGCAAGCGGCACCGAGGTCATTGTCACCGGCCCGGATGGGGCCGAGCTGGGTCGATCGGTCACGGATGCAGACGGTTTCTTTGTCTACACGCCGACCTCGGCCGTGGCGCTTACCTTCTTTGCCGACCTTGGCGCCGGGCATGTGGCCGAAGTCACGATGCCTGCCGAAGATGTCGCGCGGATCATGGGCGTTGCTGTGGCAGAAAACGGTGACTCATCTTCGGCTGCTGTGACGCAGGCCAGCGGTTCGGCGACGTCTCTCAGCGCCGAAGAACAGCAGGTTATCGCCAAGGCCATACGTGACGAATTGCGCCCGCTCAGGCGCGAGATTGCGGCCTATCGCGAACAGAACGACCTGCAAACCATCCTTGGCGGGATCGGGTACATCGTTGGTCTGTTTGGTCTGGGTTTTTACATGGCGGCCCGCCGCAAGCTGGCGTCCTGATGGCACACGTTCTGGGGCACAAGGAAAAAACACTGTCCGAAGCCGGTGACGGGCCAGAAGGTCTGATCAGCCTGCTGGATCCCCGGATGCGGATCGTCATGGCAGTTGTTTTTGCAGTCGTGACCGTGGCGGTGTCATCCCTCGGCGCGCTTTGCGCGGCGCTGACAGTGTCGCTTTCGCTTCTGATAGTTTCACGTCTGCCGCGGCGAAAGACGTTGAAGCGAATGGCCATGATGGATGGGTTCATCCTGTTCATGCTGGTCCTGTTGCCCTTTTCCATGCCCGGGGATCCGATGTTCACGCTTTGGGGATTCCCCGCAAGCTGGCAGGGATTTTGGAAAGCGGTCGAGATTGCCTTGACCGCCAATGCCGTGATCCTGTCCCTGATGGTTTTGGTCGGGACGATGGAGCCGGTCACACTGGGCCACGCCCTGCATCGTCTGCGGTGCCCGGAAAAGCTGGTTTACCTGCTGATGTTCACGATCCGTTATATCGAGGTCTTGCGCGAAGAATACCTGCGGCTGCGGGCCGCCATGAAGGTACGTGGTTTTCGGCCAGCAACAAACTGGCACACATATCGCAGCTTTGGCTACCTTGTGGGTATGATGCTTGTGCGCGCGATCGAAAGATCGGAACGCATCCTGGCCGCGATGAAGTGCCGCGGGTTTTCCGGGCGTATGCCGTTGCTTCAGGAATTTGCCCTGACCCGCGCGGACATTGTGTTTGCGGCTGGTTTCAGCGGTCTCTGCCTGGGTCTGATCATTCTGGAATTCGCATGACACTGATCGCGCTTGAAGACATCTGTTTTTCCTACCCCGGCCAGCCACCCGTTCTGGACGGGGCAAGCCTGAGCCTGAGCGCGGGGCAGCGCCTGTCCCTGACAGGCCCGAACGGAGCGGGGAAATCGACGCTCCTGCGCATTTTGCTTGGGTTGCAGCGCCCGTGTTCGGGCACCGTCACCGTTTTTGGTCAGCAACGCGTGGAAGAGGCTGATTTCCATGAGGTCCGCCGCCGGGTGGGGCTTGTATTTCAGGATGCGGACGATCAGCTGTTCTGCCCGACCGTCGCCGAAGACGTCGCTTTTGGCCCGCTCAATCTGGGCAAGACCCGTGACGAGGCACTTGCCATCGTCGACAAAGTTCTGGGCGATCTGGACCTGATGCATCTGAAGAACCGCATTACCCACAAATTGTCAGGCGGTGAAAAACGGTTGGTGACCCTGGCGACGGTTCTGGCGATGGAACCCGAAGTGCTGTTGCTGGACGAACCGACGAATGCGTTGGATACAAAAAACGAAGCGCGCCTGCTGGAAATCCTGCGCGCGTTGCCGCAGGCGATTTTGCTTGTCAGTCATTCGCCAACATTCCGCTTGGAACTGGCGCCCGATGAACTGGATCTTCGCGACGGGAAGCTGGTGCCGGTCTGACCTGTTCTCGTGGCAACCGGACATGGTGGTTTTAGATATGCAATCATACCGCCTGAGCCACGCCATGAAACGGAAAGCGAACCTTGTGCGTCGTCAGGCCTTGGCTATGTGCGCCTGCGGCTCATCAGCCCATATTTGACCGCCCATGCCCCAAAGGATCCACGTCTGCGCCTGTCCTCTTTGACAGGTTGCCTGGATTGCGCACCGCCTTTGCGGTTGAATTCGAACACGTCGATTATCCGCTCGGCACAGCCACAGGCTTCGCCCATGCCGACTTTGGCGAAATAGAATTTCTCGAAACGTTCGGGGTTCTGCATGGCTGACCTCCTGAAGGCATTGAACCCCATGATGGACGCATTGCCAAATCACTTTCCTGCGTTTCAGGCAGCCGTGCTATGGCGCGGCGAACTCGCTTCCAGTCCAGACATTGTCCAGTTGATTGAAGACCGGTGAAGTAATGAGCATTTCTGCGGAATATAGCAGTTGCAGCTCATCCGCAAACCGCGTGACGCCCGGCACAAGCCCGGTGATGTTGCGCCATTCCGCCCAGGTTCCGGGATTTGACAGACTGTTCGGATTGCCGGGATCAGCGGGCTGGTGCCACCCGGCGGCGTTCAGCAGTGGTGTGAGCGCAAAGCGCGCATCATTGCTGTCGACTTCGGTACAGGCAGAGGCATCGCATTCCCAACTTGTCCAGTTCGCCGCCGCGATGGTTCCGGCGATCGGTGCGGCGGCGTCGATGACCCGAACCATAACTTCGAACCCGCCACCAGCCGTCGGACGGCTGAGCGACAAAGGGTCTGTCGCCACGGCGTGCAAAGCCGCTGTTGGAGCCAGACTGAATGTCCGGCCGATCATAGCCAGCTGCGCAGAGCCGTCTGTTGCGGGTGCAGACCCCGCAGCAGGCAGGACCCTGACAGGTGTCAAAATCGGAACCGCGCCACCACGGATCGTGATTTCCTGCACCGCATTGTCAAATGCCGGAACAAAGTCGCTACGGATCGTATAGGTCAACGGGAAGCTGGGTTGTTGTGGCCCCGCAGGTCGGGCACCGTCACGTGTGACAAAGGACAACGGTGGAACGGCACCGGGCTGTGGCAGCGAAATCTGCGGCCCTGCTATGCCCAGCGCCGCCGCGATCATGCGCGCGCGCTGTTCGGCCTCTCCATACTCGCTGAGCAGATTGATATAGCCTCCGATCTCGGTGATGTTGCGCGGGGCAGGGATGCGGGATGGTGCAATGTCGCCAGCGATGGCCAGCCTGTGGGCTATAACCTCTCGGGCGCGCTGAATCGCCGGGGAATTGGTGGTTTCAAGAATATTGATGATGGCCTCGGCAAGGCTTTCATCGATGCCCGGTTCGGGGGTTGCATTTGTGCTGGTGTCAGTCATCGTCGTCCTCCGCAGGGGCGCTCAGGCCATTGAGGAAATCCAGTACGGATTGGCTGCCGGCCTTGGTTGCGCTGCCGTCATCCGCATCCGTATTGGCTTTGGTAAAGGCCCCGAAAAGCTTGGCCAGAAGCAACGTGTTGGAAGGATTGGCCAGAGCCGAAGCACCACCGGGGAAATCCTTGAACAGGTTTTGAACGAAACCGGCCCGGTTGCCATCCGGTTGCCCGCCAATCAGCGCAGAAACTCCCGAAGCGTTCTTGGCGATATCCTCAAACCCCTTGAGCTTTGCGGCATTGTCGGCAGCTGTCTTTTTCTTCTCGGCGGCTTGCTTTTTGGCTTCTTCCTCTTTGCGGGCCGCAGCGATCTCTTGCCCCTTGCCCGCAAGCTCAGTGGCCTTGCCGACAAGCTCTTTGGTCAGATCCGTCGCCGTGTCTATGGCTTTGTCCCGACCGGCGGCGACCGATTGCGTTTCAAGGGCCAGTTGCGCCTGCAACTCTTTCAGGCCCGTCAGATCGGTTCCCGCCCGAGCAAGATCAGGCGCGGCTTTGAGGATCTCGGCCAGTTGCGAAGTGGGCACGGCCTGGCCTGTACCAATGTCGCCACCGGCGATGGTGAGCGTGTTCGAAGGTTGATTGGCCGGCAGGTCTGATGGCGCACGGGTGCCAAAGATCGCATCGCTGTCCGCGGGCAGGACCGGCGTGTCGCCGACCGGGCGTGGCGTCGGGCTGTCCTGCCAGTTCCAGAAGCGGCGATGGTCGATCATCTCGCAGGAATTGCAGCGGCCCAAAACGGCCTCGCCCAACAGGCCCCTGGTCGGCAGCGAGATCGTGCGGCGCGGTGGTCGGAAGTCTTCGCGATGGAAGGCCAGCAGGCTGTCCTGAATGTCGCCGGTCCGCATCTCCATCCTGTCGGCCAGATCGGGCGGGATCGAGAACGGCATGATCATTGCATTGCCATAGAAGCCCAACACCTTGTTCTGGACCGTGCTGAGCAGCGATATCTCGCTTGAGGCGTCATCCAATCCGCCATCGGGCACGCCGATGGTGAAGCGTTCCAGCAGGATGGCCCGTTCCTCATCCGTCATACTGGCCCAGATCACGCGGGAATAGCGAACGGTGTCGGCAACGATATGCTGATACATTTCCTCGATCCGCCGCAGATCACGGCGTGACAACACATCCGGCACTTCCTGTACCGAATAGGGTAGGGTCGCAGGCAAAGCCTGGAATGTGTTGTCGTCGACGATGGTCTGTGCGTCCTCATTCATGCGCGCTTCGAACTCGCTGATCATCGGCGCGCCGACCAGATCGTCGAAATCCGAGCCTGAAATCGTCGTGTGAAGGCTCCGGTTGATGTTGCGCGTGGCGCGATCCAGATCATCCGCATCTTCCAGGTTCGAGATATGTTCCCAAATGTTGAAGATGTTGATCGGGTCCGGGCCGGTATAGAATGAATAGGCAAAAGAGCCCGTCCGCCTGCGCAACTCGACGCGGGCGATGTCGGAACGTTCGACCGAGCGGGGCAAAGCCACGGATCCGGTATAAGTCCGCCGGTTGGTTGGATCACGGCGCGCGTCAGCCAGCCGAACCAGCAGGTTTTCGCGTGTCTCGGCAGGCAAGTCATGCAGGTTGTCGATGTCGATCGGCGATCCGGTCAGGGGCACTGGCCCAACGCGGTCGCCATCCTGCGTGAAGATCACCGCGGATATGTCATCATTGGGCATGAAAGTGCCCTGCGCCTCGAAGCTGACGATGTCCTGCGCGATACCCGGAGCATTCTGCGGTGTCGCGTCCTTGTCCGCGTAAAACTCTTCCAACAGTTTGAGGGCGGTGCGGAATCTGCGACGGTTTCGGAACACGCGGCGGAACACGTCTGCGTGGCGCAGGATCACCTTGTACCGGCTCAGCAAGCCGGACCGGCTGACATTGCCCGGCAATTGATCGCCTTGCCCCAGACGGCGAAAGCGGATGAGCTGCATGGGAACGAAGACGACCAATTGAACGCCTTCGATCCGCGTTTCCAGGGAAAAGTCGCGCAGAACCTCGAACCATTGCATCGTCATTGCATGACAGTGGTTGCGGTTGGCCACGAATTTTGTCGTCGCCGTCCGCCGATCACTTGCCGTGGCTGTACGAACGCTTGTTCGGGCCGAACTTCGCTTGACCGAAGCGGCCCGTTCCAGCGCGGCCGAGAATGTCTCGTGCGTGTCTGACAGAAAATCGCGTGACGTGTTCTGCGTGTTGGACGAACTGCCTGACGAGTTGGAGCTGGAACGGGCGCCGCTGAAACCGACCCCGCCCACTATGGCCCCGATGCCGCCAAACAGACCTCCACCAATGCCGCCGGCGCCCCCGAAGCTTTTTGTGGACGCCTTGGTCGAGAAAGAGGATGTTCCACGGATCACTTCGTCCAATGCGGTTTCGAATGTGCTGTCGAAAGAGGTGTCGCGCGCCTCTTCGAATTCCTGTTGTTCCTCGAAGGTCAGGCTTTCGCGTTCGCGCACGGTCAGGGTTTCGCGCTGTTCCGACACGACGATCCGTTGTTCTTCGCCCGGGGCAAGCGGCAGGGAATAGACCAGACGCCCCAATGACATTCCGGCGTGAACGGCGGTTGAACGCATCTTGGCGATATAGCCAAGCGCCAGGCTGGAAGCTTTTGGCACATCCTGCGGGCGCTGTTCCAGATCTTCGAAAAAATCCTCGATATCAATGGGTTCGTCAATCGGTATCCGATCGCGGAAATCCCAGTCTCCGCCGTCATTGTTGAATGCGCTCAACAGTGTTTCGGCAGAAAGATTGGCCTGTGCAAAGGTGCCGCCCGGAATTGTCGTGACAAAGCGATTGCCGCCTACAGGGCGGGTGCGAACGATGTTTTTCGGCCCGACAAGCGGGTCGATCAACCGGTAAAGAACCGAATAACGCCGCCGCGAAACCGTGCCTCCTTCGGTTCGGTATTCCGAAGCGCAATCACCTTCGCCCAGAACGATTGGGGCCTGCGTGCCGGTGAAGTCGGATATGTTTTCTTCCGCATCCTCAGGATCCACCGGCAGAATATCGGCAAGCTCACCCAGGATCGAGCGCTGCAAAGGGAGGATGGTGCGATCCAGCACCACGAGGCCCAATTCGCCATCCAATGCATCAATGCGCGGCACTGCCTCGGTCAGAGTGGTGTTCTGCCCGCGAATCCGCAATCTGAGGCCATTTTGCGGCAGGCGCAGATTGGGCAGATCAAGCGAAAACAGGCCCCGCGCATCCGTTACGGCGGCTTTTACAGCCCATGAAAAATCCGCGTTGTCGATGCCTTCACTGGCGGTAAAGGTTGGGCGCAGCGCTTCAACGATTACCCGCTCGGCAGGGGTGCCGTCGGGATTGATCAGTTCACCGCGCAGTTTCGGGGCAAGGGTTGGGACGACAGCGCCCAGAAACCCGTCGGCCAGATCCTTGCGTATGGTTTCAAGCTGACGAAAGACGGCACCGGTGGACTGAACGCGCTGATCGACCAGATCGTTGATCACCTCAGCAGACAGGTCAATGCCGACACCACGGCGCAGCGCCTTGAGCTTCTCGGCTTCGACGCGCCTGAGATCGTCAAGGCTGTCAGCCGTAAAACCGGCCGATCCCGAGAGTTCCGCCGAGATCGTGGGATTGGGTCGAGAGGTCGGAAGGGACAGCGTAATGCGCGGGGGCTCACTGCTGGAGTCGGACATGAAGTCACCTCGTAGGAAAGCGCTGCAAGAAACTGAGTGCCGGGAAAAATCAAATCTCGAAAGTTGACCCAACGTAACATGTTTCAGGGATTCGCAAAAGAAAGGCCCGGGCCCGCCTTCTCCGCGACGCGTTTCGAACGCAGGATCCAAAATGCCTTGCAGCAATGGATCTGGTGATTACTTCGTGAAACCGGTTGCCTTTAGCTTCTGCGCCAGCAGGCTCATATGCTTGTAAATTTCACCTGCATCGCGGTGCCACGCCGCTACATCCGCGCCCTGCTGGGCAACGACCTCTGCGTCCCCTCTTGCCGCCGGACCGGTCAGAGCAGAATGCGGGCCAAGAAGGTTAACGTTTTCGACTGTGCTGCTCAACAAACCAGCGTTGAGCTTGCGGGCAGTTTCGTCCGGCACGCCGGCCTCGGCCCACGCTTCGCGGGCGATGGCCTGCAAGACAACGGCGAAGTTGTTCGATATCACAGCGGCTGCATGATACAGGCTTTTGCTTTCAGACCGGATGGGAAAACAGGTGGCTCCCAATCCCTCCAGAAGCGGCTGAATGAACGCTGTGGCGTCTTCATCGCCTTCGAACCCGAACAGCGCCTCTTTGAATTGCGCGGCAGCGGCCTGTGGATCGGCGAAAGACAGGACGGGATGAACGCTGGCCAGAGACCATGAGAGGCTTCGCAACGGCGCCAGGTGCTCGGCAGGAAAATAGCCGCTGCAATGGAAAGCCACTGAAGGCTTCCCGGTTTTTTCTTGGTTTTCGAACGCCTCTTTCAATTCGTGGGCCACCGCAGAAATTTGCGTGTCGGGTACTGAGAGGATCCACAGATCAGCTGGCCGCAGATCGGCATAGCTTGCGGCAACGCGCCCGGTTTTGGACAACTGGGCGGCTTCATTTGCCGACCGAAAGGATGTGCTCAGAATATCCTGGATCCGGCAGCCATCAGTGCCATCCAGAAGGCTGATCAGCGTTTTGCCAACCCGCCCGGCACCGACAACGTTAATTTTGATTTCAGTCATCTGGGCTCTCTGTTCTTGTCGTTTAGTCCGCCCCACGGTGGGACGAATAGAAAAACGCAATGGCTTGAGTTCTGTTTTTGACGTTCAGCTTCTCATAGATATTTGACAGGTGGAACTTGACCGTGTTGGTGGATATCTGAAGTTCCTTGGACAGTTCCCGGTTCGACATCCCCTGTGCCAGGGCCTCCAAAATGGCGCGTTCCTTGCGCGACAGGCTTTGAATCGGATCCTGTTTCATCTTCCGGACGTCGATGAACGGAAACACCATCTTGCCTGCTGCCACTTCGGCGCAGGTCTCAAGAAGGCCTTCGACCTCACCCGAGCGGGCTGCAAATCCAGCGGCGCCCGCCTGCATCGCCAATCGCGGGACATCCCCAGAGGTATCGCCATAGATGACAAAGCGCGGTGCATCGGCCTGATCGCGCAGCACCTCGATCAGTTTTGCGGCGCCCAGGGCCGGAAGCGTCCAGTCCACGACACCGACCTGAACGGGTATCCGCATCACCGTTCCCAGAAACCCTTCTGCCGTCGCCGATGTGGCGACTAGAGAGAATCGGGGATCACGTTCGAAAATTTCCGACATGGCCGACAGAACCAGCGGGTTGCTGTCCGCAAGCATGATGTCGATGGGTTTGTCCGATGTCTCAACCATATGATTTTGCCCATTTTTTACAAAATACTACCCAAAAGGGTGGGGTAGATTTCGGTATACCGTCGTATTTTTGCCAAAACGGGTAGGTAATTACCCACACTATTAGCCATCCAAAAGCAGTAGTAAGTTACGTTGCGCCATCCGGCAAGCTCGCGTTTTCTGATCGGTATCTTGAACCATCAGGCCGCAATACCCGGCCAACAGCCGAGGATGTCAGACCATGACCTTTCAGATTTTCCCTCCGCTCGAAATTCCCGAGACCCTTGCCGCAGGGCCGGGGCCGGGCAATACGGATGTGCGTGTCCTGAAAGCCTTCGCCGGCGCAGGGGTCGCCGATCACATGCAAGGCGATGTCCTCAGGGGCATGATCGAATGCAAGCACATGCTGCGGAAAATCTGGGGCACCCGGAACGCTTACACCTTCGCTGTCGCGGGCACCGGATGGAGCGCGCTGGACACCATGTTCTCGGCCGTCATGCCCGGTGACAAGGTTGTTGCCTTCACCAACGGCACATTCTCGGGGATCGACGCGTTGACGCTGCGGATCAAGGCGGCAATGCCCGCCGAGCACGCAGCCAGCCCGCTTGACCCACAGGCGGCGAGTGTCACGGTAGTCGAGGTTCCACATGGCCAGCCGGTGACTGCTGAACTGATTGAAGCGACTCTGGCTGAGCACAAGCCGAAATGGGCCTTCATGGCGCATTGGGAAACCGGATCGGGCAGGGTGAACGATCTGCGCGGTTTCTCGGACGCATGTGAACGTCATGACACCATGGGGCTGATCGATGCGGTCTCGTCTCTGGGTGTCGAAGACTTTGCGATCGATGACTATCCGGGTGTGGCAGGCTGGGCATCCTGTCCGCAGAAAGGCCTATGCTGCTTGCCTCTGACCTATGCCCCTGTCAGTTTTACCGATGCCTATATCGAGGCACTGAAATCCACAGGTGCTTATACCTATGTGCACAATCCGATCTTCGAGGCCCGCCACTGGGGCATCGTCGATGGGCAGGACGTGGAAAAGGGCACCTATCACCGGACCCATTCCGGATATGCGGTTGCGGCATTCCACGAGTCATTGCGTTTGACCTTGCAGGAAGGTCTGGCCAAGCGGTCGATGTCTTACCGGACGCATGAAAAGGTTCTTCGCGACGCGGTAACCGAGATGGGGTGCGAGGTTACCTCGGACATGCCCAGCCTGATCGTTCTCAACCTGCCTTCCGCGCTTTCTGGCCGCGAGATGGAACTGGTGCAGAACTGCCGCGCCCGCGGGTTTGGCATCTGGCCCACCTTGAGCGAACCGGTGCAGGTGCGCATCGGCATCCTAAATCAATTGAATCGCGAGGCCGTCAGCCGGATTGTGCGCCTGTTCGCCGAAGCCATTCGTGAGCTGGGGGGAGAGGTCGATCAAGACGCGATCGAAGCTCTACTGGAAAGCCGTTACGGCACTTCAATAGCTGCTTAAACAGGAGCGCATCAGATGGATATCCACGAATACCAGGCGAAAGAAGTTCTTTCGAAATTCGGCGTCGACGTGCCCGCCGGCGCGCTTGCCTACAGTCCAGAACAGGCGGCCTATCGGGCGCGCGAACTGGGTGGCGACAAATGGATTGTCAAGGCGCAGGTCCATGCAGGCGGGCGCGGCAAGGCCGGAGGGGTCAAGCTATGCAACAGCGAAAACGAAATCTACAAGGCTTGCGATGATCTGTTCGGTCGCAAACTGGTGACGCATCAGACGGGTCCTGAAGGCAAGGGCATCTATCGTGTCTACGTCGAAGCCGCAGTGCCGATTGACCGGGAAATCTACCTTGGTTTTGTGCTGGATCGTTCCAGCCAGCGGGTGATGATCGTCGCCTCGTCCGAAGGCGGGATGGAGATCGAAGACATCTCGGCCGACCGCCCCGACAGCATTGTCAGGTCCATCGTTGAACCGGCCGTCGGGCTTCAGGAGTTTCAGGCCCGTGAAATCGCCTTCAATCTTGGGGTTGAAGCCAAACTGATCCAGCAAATGGTGCGGACGTTGCAGGGCTGTTATGCCGCCTTCAGCAATCTTGACGCCACGATGGTCGAAATCAATCCGCTGGTCATCACCGGTGACGACCGGGTGCTGGCGCTGGATGCCAAGATGAGCTTTGACGACAACGCTCTGTTCCGCCACCCGCAGATCGCCGAACTGCGCGACAAAAGCCAGGAAGACCCGCGCGAAAGCCGCGCTGCGGATCGCGGGCTGTCTTATGTCGGGCTTGACGGCAATATCGGTTGCATCGTCAACGGGGCCGGTCTGGCGATGGCCACCATGGACACGATCAAGCTGGCAGGCGGCGAGCCTGCAAATTTCCTCGACATCGGCGGTGGCGCGTCGCCTGAACGGGTGGCCAAGGCGTTCCGGCTGGTCCTGTCGGATGACAATGTTCAGGCTATTCTGGTCAACATCTTCGCCGGTATCAACCGCTGCGACTGGGTGGCTGAAGGAGTCGTTCAGGCGTTGAAGGAACTTGACCTCGATATTCCCGTCGTCGTGCGGCTGGCCGGCACCAATGTCGAAGAAGGCCAGAAAATTCTTGCCAAATCGGGCCTGCCGATCATTCGCGCCACGACGCTGATGGAGGCGGCAGAACGCGCTGTGGGCGCTTGGAAAAACGACCTTACTCAGGGCACCAAAATGAGGGTTGTGTAATGAGCATTCTTCTCGATCGTGACACGCGTGTCATCGTGCAGGGCATCACCGGGCGCATGGCGCGGTTCCACACCAAGGACATGTTGAACTATGGCACAAACGTGGTGGGTGGCGTCGTGCCCGGCAAGGGGGGCGAAACCGTCGAAGGCGTTCCGGTTTTTGACACCGTCAAACAGGCCGTCGAAGCCACCGGCGCCGATGCCAGCCTGGTCTTCGTACCGCCCCCGTTTGCGGCGGATTCCATCATGGAGGCCGCCGATGCGGGCATCCGCTATTGCGTTTGCATCACCGACGGCATTCCGGCACAGGACATGATCCGGGTGAAACGGTACATGTATCGCTATCCGAAAGAGAAACGCATGGTTCTGACCGGTCCGAACTGTGCCGGCACCATCTCGCCCGGAAAAGCTTTGTTGGGCATCATGCCGGGGCATATCTATCTTCCCGGACATGTGGGGATCATCGGCCGTTCGGGGACATTGGGATATGAGGCGGCGGCCCAGTTGAAAGAGCGCGGGATCGGCGTTTCGACCAGTGTAGGAATCGGGGGCGATCCGATCAACGGATCGTCATTCAAGGACATCCTTCAACGGTTTGAAGACGACGAAGACACGCATGTCATCGCCATGATCGGCGAAATCGGAGGCCCGCAGGAAGCGGAAGCCGCCGAATATATCCGCGACCACATCTCCAAACCGGTGATCGCCTATGTCGCCGGCCTGACCGCTCCGAAAGGCCGTACCATGGGGCACGCGGGGGCGATCATCTCGGCCTTCGGCGAAAGCGCCAGCGAAAAGGTCGAGATCCTGTCCGCCGCAGGTGTCACCGTGGCCGAAAACCCTGCCGTGATCGGTGAGACGATCGCCCGCGTGATGGAGGCTGCGTGATGGTCAAACCATCGGTTCTGGTTACCCGTCGCTGGCCTGCTGCCGTCGAGGCGCAGCTGGCCGAGAACTACAACACCGTTTTGAATACCGGCGACAAACCCATGTCCCCGGCTGAAATCCGGCAAGCGTTGATATCCTATGACGCCGTGCTGCCCACTGTAACGGACACGCTGAGCGCCGAGGCACTGGATGTGCCGGGTGTGCAGACAAAAATCCTTGCCAATTACGGCGTCGGCTACAGCCATATCTGCGAGCCGTCGGCACGCGAGTTGGGTATGACCGTGACCAACACGCCCGACGTTCTGTCTGAGTGCACCGCCGATATCGCCATGACGCTGCTTTTGATGGTGGCGCGTCGGGCGGGTGAGGGCGAACGCGAGCTGCGTGCAGGTCAGTGGACAGGATGGCGGCCCACGCATCTGGTCGGAACCAAGGTCAGCGGCAAGACACTGGGCATCATCGGATATGGCCGCATCGGACAGGAGATGGCCCGCCGTGCGCATCACGGGTTCGGCATGGACGTGCTGGTTTGCAACCGTAGCGCCGTATCGCCCGATGTTCTCGCCGAATGCAACGCAAGACAGGTGGACACCATTGATGACCTGCTGCCGCAATGTGACTTCGTTTCACTGCACTGTCCGGGCGGCGCAGCCAACCGCCATCTGATCAATTCGCGCAGACTTGGCCTGATGAAGCCTGACGCATTTCTGATCAACACCGCACGGGGCGAAGTGATCGATGAGTGGGCGCTGATCCAGGCCTTGGTGTTCGACATGATCGGCGGCGCTGCATTGGACGTTTTCGATGGTGAACCGCGGGTCAGCCCGGACCTGTTGCAATGCGACAACCTCGTCATGCTTCCGCATCTGGGCAGCGCGACCCGCGAAGCGCGCGAAGCGATGGGGTTCCGGGTTCTCGACAATCTGAGCGACTTCTTCGACGGCCGCGAACCTCGGGACCGCGTGATCTGAGGCCACCTTCAAACTTCACGCAATGGCGTCCAACACAGCCGTGGCTGCGTTGCGTTCCTCGATTAGGAGATATGACCAGTGAATGCCCCGCACCGTTCAGACGGATTTTTCACCCAGTCCCTTTCTGATCGTGATCCCGAGCTTTTTGGCTCGATC
>NZ_WVQU01000014.1:0-36945 GCF_013110575.1 Ruegeria sp. HKCCD7559 | reverse complement strand
TCACGGTTCGAAAAACGGGCGGTGAACATGTCTGATCTGTTTTGGCTGACCGACGCCCAGATGGCGCGTCTTGAGCCCTTCTTGCCAAAGTCTCATGGCAAACCCCGCGTCGATGACCGGCGGGTGTTGAGCGGGATAGTCTTCATTAATCGCAATGGTTTGCGCTGGCGCGATGCGCCGAAGGAATACGGCCCGCATAAGACGCTCTACAACCGCTGGAAACGTTGGAGCCACAAGGGCATCTTTGCGCGGATGATGGCCGGATTGGCCGCTGAGCACGGAGAAGATAAGACCGTGATGATCCCCTCTCATCGAAACTGCGTTTCGACTGCCGGGCAGTGGACGCGACCTACCTGAAGGCGCACCGCACAGCGACCAGCATGAGCGTCAAAAAGGGGGGCGTGGACACCTGATTCACTGCCTGGCAGGCGCATCCGAAGGATGCTGCCGAGAGGGGCCGAACCAAGGGCGGCATGAACACCAAACGGCGTGTCATCCGCGACAGCAGGGGGCGCCCACTTAACATGTTTGTGACGCCTGGGCAGATGAGTGATTACATCGGCGCACGAGCATTGTTGAGCAGCCTGCCAGATGTCGAATGGCTGCTCGGAGATCGCGGATATGACGCTGATTGGTTCCGGGAAACGTTGAAAGACAAAGGGATACGCATGTGCATCCCAATCCGGAAGCAGCCAAAAAAAGCGGTGAAGTACGACAAGCGTCGCTACATAGTCGCACCCCCCCTCTCGTGACATTGCTGTGCAATGCACTGTCGGGCAGTGATACGAGATCATGTTCGGAAGGTTGAAAGATTGGCGACGTGTGGCAGCCCGATACGACAGGTGCCCAAAGGTCTTCCTCTCAGCCATCGCACAGGCGGCTACCGTCATCTTTTTGGCTATGAATTCTGACCCTAGGTTATCGGCTAGGCGGATTGCGCCTGTCATCATCTTGCACGTCAAAATCCTCGCCTGAAATGACTGTCAAACTCATCAGGCGTTGGTCCATCCAATGCAGTAAGGTTTCGTTGCAATGACCGCGCGCTAGCTGTTCCCAACAGGACAGAGGCTGCCAACTCATGCCGTTTGGCAAAGTGAAGCGCCGCAGTTGCCAGTTGCAGCCCAAGCACCTCGGCTCTTGTTTGAAGGTTTTTTACCTGCTCGATGACTTCCGGTGATGCCGGGACATAATCATAGGTTGCTCCTTCGACCGGGCCGGTAGCGAGGATGCCCGAATTGAACACGCCGCCCAGTACCAGGCTGGTACCTAGCGCTCGGCATTTGGCGGTGAGCTCCTGTTCTGCCGATCGGTCCAGAAGTGTTAGCCGACCAGCCAACAGGATCACGTCGATGGGGCCATGGTCCATTACGTCGAGACAAATCTGGTTTTCGTTCACGCCCAGCCCGAAAGCCCGGATTTTGCCCTGCTCCTTCAACCTTACCAGCCGTTCATATCCCGACCCGAGGAAGGCTTCCATATGGGCGCTATTGTCCTGTCCGTGAGTGTATTCACCGATATCGTGGACATAGACGATATCTGCGTAGTTGGTATTCAGAAGGCCAAAACTGTGTTCCAGCGAAGCTTCAATCCCGTCGCCTGAATAGTCATAGCGCACCGCGTTGGGCAGCGGATCGACAAAGCCATCGGCCTCGACCATCGCTGATCCGGGTGACAGCACCCGCCCAACCTTGGTTGAAATGACGTATTCGTCGCGGGGATACCGCGTAAGGAAGCGGCCCAGTCGCATTTCGGACAGGCCGCGACCATAATGCGGTGCGGTATCGAAATAACGGATTCCCGCGTCCCAAGCGCATTGCAGCACCTCATCCACCTGCGCGTCGGTCGCTGGGCGGTACAGGTTTCCGATACTCGCACAGCCAAACGATGCCTCGGTCACGCGCACACCGGTATTCCCAATGAGGTTCTGTCGCATCAGGCCGCTCCTTGCTCGGCGGTTTGCGTTGCAGATGGTTGATGTTGATAATCGGCGATCGAGCTTGCCTTCATCTCGATGGAAAACCCCGGCGCCACAGGTGCCTGATAGGCACCGTTCTCCACGATGCAGGGGTCGACAAAATGCTCGTGCAG
Organism: Ruegeria sp. HKCCD7559; assembly: GCF_013110575.1. Taxonomy (NCBI): domain Bacteria; kingdom Pseudomonadati; phylum Pseudomonadota; class Alphaproteobacteria; order Rhodobacterales; family Roseobacteraceae; genus Ruegeria; species Ruegeria sp. HKCCD7559. The sequence continues at coordinate 34,857 of NZ_WVQU01000014.1, read as the reverse complement.
GTGATCGACAAATTCGATGCGTTTGTCGTCTTTTTCACCGGTGATCGCCACATAATCGATCATCGACAGATGCTGCACATACTCGCACAGGCCCACGCCGCCGGCATGGGGCCAGACCGGCAAGCCAAATTTTGCTGCCATCAGCTGTACCGCAAGCACTTCGTTCAAACCGCCCAGACGACAGCTGTCGATTTGCACGAAATCAATAGCCTCGTTGGCAATGAACTGTTTGAACAGAATGCGGTTCTGGCACATTTCACCCGTCGCCACCTTGATCGGGGCAATTGCCTGACGGATTTTTCTGTGCCCAACCACATCGTCGGGGCTGGTGGGTTCCTCGATGAACAAAGGTCGCGCAAATGATAGTTCCTTGACCCAGTCGATAGCCTGATCGACCTCCCATACCTGATTGGCGTCGATCATGATGTTCATGCCCTCGCCCAGTTCCTCGCGGGCGATAGTCAGGCGGCGGATGTCGTCGGCCAGTTCGCGGCCCACCTTGAACTTGGTATGGGTAAATCCGGCCTCGCGCGCTTCGCGGCACAAGCGGCGCAGCTTATCGTCGGAATAGCCCAGCCATCCTGCCGAGGTGGTATAGCAGGGATAACCTTCGGCCCTCAGCTTTGCGATCCTGTCCGCCTTGCCCGGTTCGGCCCTGCGCAGAATGTCCAGCGCCTCGTCCCTGGTCAGAACATCGGTCATGTAGCGGAAATCGACAAGTTGCACGATTTCCTCGGGCGTCATTTCCCCGACCAGTTGCCAGACGGGCTTGCCGGCCTCTTTCGCCAGCAGATCCCAGACCGCATTGACCACCGCACCGGTGGCCAGATGGATTGCACCCTTGTCCGGCCCGATCCAGCGCAACTGGCTGTCGCCGGTGACATAGCGCCAGAACCGTCCCATGTCTTCGCGCGCCCAATCCAGATCGAGACCGACCAGCAGGTGCCGCATCGCCTCAATAGCGGTAATGCAAATCTCATTCCCCCGCCCGATGGTGAAGGTCAGGCCATGGCCCTGATACGCGCCATCGGTTTCCAGCACCACATAGGCGGCGGAATAGTCCGGGTCGGGGTTCATTGCGTCTGACCCGTCCAGCGAGTCTGAGGTCGGGAACCGCAGGTCGAAGGTTTTCAGGTCGGTAATGGTAACCATCAGCCCGCCACCACGTTCTGACGTTGAACACCCAGCCCTTCGATGCCAAGTTCAACAACGTCGCCAGGCTTCAGATAGGTCTGAGGGTTCTGCCCCATACCGACACCCGGAGGCGTACCGGTCGAGATTACATCGCCGGGCTGCAGCGACATGAATTGCGACAGGTGCGAGATAACGGTTGCCACGTCGAAATGCATGGTCCGGGTCGAGCCGTCCTGATAGCGGTGGCCGTTGACCTCTAGGTACATGGGCAGGTTCTGCGGGTCGGCAACCTCGTCCCGTGTCACCAGCCAGGGACCGATCGGGCCGAACGTGTCCGCCGACTTGCCCTTGACCCATTGGCCCGAGCGGTGCAGCTGGAAATCACGCTCGGACAGGTCGTTGATGACGCAATAACCTGCCACATGGTCCAGCGCCTCTTCGACATTGACGTATTTGGTGTGCTTGCCGATCACCACGCCCAACTCGACCTCCCAATCGGTCTTGACCGAGCTGCGCGGGATTTCGGTGTCGTCGTTCGGCCCGCAGATCGAGGAAGTGGCCTTGAAGAAGATCACCGGCTCCAGCGGCAGTTCCATGCCGCTTTCGGCGGCGTGGTCAGCATAGTTCAAGCCGATACAGATGAATTTTCCCACCTGGCCCACGCAGGCGCCGATACGCGGGTCGCCATCGACCAACGGCAATGAGTCAGGGTCGATGCCACGCAACTTGTCCAGCGCGGCGTCGCTTAGAGTGTCGCCCGAAACATCATCAACAACACCCGACAGGTCGCGGATGTTCCCTTCGGCATCCAGCAAACCCGGTTTTTCGGACCCGACCGGGCCATAGCGCAACAGTTTCATCTCTCAATTCTCCTGCAAATCAAATGGACCAGCCGCCGTCGATGGCGTGGTTCTGTCCTGTGGTGAAGGCGCTGTCGTCGCTGGCGAGGTACAGTGCCAATGCCGCGATTTCTTCGGCGGTTCCGATGCGGCCCATCGGCTGACGTGCGATGAAGTCCTTCAGTGCCTGTTCATAGTTGCCGGTGGCGCGCAAACGTCCGTGCATCGAGGGGCTGTCAACGGTGCCCGGGCAGATCGCGTTGCAGCGAATGCCACGGGTGACATAGTCAGCGGCCACTGCCTTGGTGATACCGATCACCGCCGCCTTGGACGCGCAATAGGCAAACCGGTTCGGCACGCCCTTGATCGAGGACGCGACCGAGGACATGTTGATGATCGATCCGCCACCGTTGTCCAGCATTCCCGGCAGGGTCAGACGGATCAGCCGATACATCGCCTTGACGTTCAGATCAAAGCTGAAATCCCAGTCCTTTTCGTCACATTCCAGAATGGTGCCGTTCGCCACATAGCCCGCGCAGTTGAACAGAACGTCCAGCGGGCCGATATCTGTAACGGCGGCCTCTACTGCGGCGCCATCGGTCACATCCAGCTTCAGCGCAGTGACACGCGGGTTGTTAGCCAATTCCGCCAGCGCATCCTCGTTGATGTCGCTGGCGATGACCTCGCCCCCTTCGGCGGCGAACAGCTCGGCCGTCGCCCGTCCGATGCCCTGGCCTGCGGCGGTGATGAGTGTCTTTTTTCCGGCCAGACGGCCCGTTGTGTCAGTCATAGCTTTTAATCCGTGTGAAATACTTCTTGCATCATCGACCATTGCTCGCCCTCGGCGCGGCTGGCCAGAGGCGACTGGCAGGGGTCGGTATGGGTCCACCATTCCTGAGTCACCGGGTCCTTGGCCATCTTGGCCATATCCGCAGTGAAATCCTCGCCGTGATATTCCCAGTACCCGAACAACAGGTTTTCCGGCTCGCGCAGGAAGATGGTATAGTTGCGAATGTTGCTGTTTCTGATCTGCTTAAGAACCTGCGGCCAGACGGCGGCGTGCAGGCGCTTATATTCTTCGATCATCTCGGGTTTGACCCCGATTACCATGCCCATGCGCTGCATCATGCACCTTCCTTGACGGTTTTGACCTCGGAAAGCCGCGAAATCGCATCCCAATCCCAATCGATACCCAAACCGGGTTCATCAGAAGGGATGGCGTGACCGTCCGCAATCCGGATTGGGCCGTTGGTCACGGTGTCCAATTGCGGGATGTATTCCAGCCATTTTGCGTTAGGGATAGCGCACACCAGCGGCAGGTGCAGCTCCATCAGGAAATGCGGGCAAACCATGACGTTGAACGCCTCGGCCATGTGCGCCACCTTCAGCCACGGGGTGATGCCACCAATCCGGGCCACATCCACCTGCACGATCGAGGCCGCGCCCATTTGCAGGTAATCCTTGAACTGGCTCAGCGAATACATACTTTCGCCCACCGCAATCGGCACGCTGGTGTGTTGCGCTAGTTGCACATGGCCTGCCACATCATCGGCGGGCAGCGGTTCTTCGAACCAGCCTATCCCGTGCTCCTCGAGAACCCGCGCCCGGCGGATCGCTTCGGACAGAGTAAAGCCCTGATTGCCATCGGTCAAAATCTCGTACCCGCCACCCAGGGCAGACCGGACCGCCCCCAGACGCGCGTCATCTTCGCTCAGGTGATCGCGGCCGATCTTGATTTTTGAGCCGCGAAAGCCCTGTGCCTGCATCGCCAGCGCGTCATCGACCAGCGCCTGCGTTTCCAGATGCAACCAGCCGCCCTCGGTGGAATAAAGCGGCACTTTTTCGCGCGATCCCCCGGCGGCTTTCCAAAGCGGCAGACCTTGCTTGCGGCAACGCAGATCCCAAAGCGCGGTGTCGATGGCGGCCAGCGCCAACGAGGTGATTGCGCCCACCGCTGTCGCGTGAGTGGCAAACAGCAGGTCGCGCCAGATGCCTTCGATCCGGTCCGGGTCGCGCCCGGTCAGCATCGGGGCCAGCGTGTGTTCCAGCAGCGCCATGACAGATGGCCCACCTGTGCCAATGGTATAGGAATAGCCCGTACCACTGGCGCCGTCGCTGTCATAGACAGTAAGGATCGGGGTTTCTTGACTGACAAAGGTCTGAATGGCGTCGACCCGTTTCACCTTGGGCACCAGATCGATCATGCGCAGTTCAATATGAGTGATTGTCGCCATGCTTACCCCCGGATCGCCTTGCCCGATGCAGCGTCAAAGACATGGGTCTTGTCCAGCATCAGGCGGAACTTCATCGCCTCGCCCGGAGCGACGGGGCGCGGATTGAACATCTTGGCCTGGACCTCGACCCCGGCCAGGTCGGCGAACAGCAGCGTCTCGGTGCCAAGTGGTTCCGTCAGCGTGACGGACAGGTCCAGCTCTGCGGTCTCGCCTTCTTCCTCGACCGAGTGGCCCACTGGCATCAGGTTGTCGGCGCGGAAACCGAACCGCACCTTTTGGCCGTCGCGAACAAGTGACCGCGCGGATGCGGGAACGGACAGCTCGATACCGCCATTCAGACGAAGGGTGCCACCGGACACCTCTCCATCGACAAGGTTCATCGGCGGCGAGCCGATGAAGGTCGCCACGAAGGTATCTACCGGCGTGTTGAACAGGTCCAGCGGGGTGCCGACCTGCACTATATGGCCGCCGCGCATCAGAACGATTCGATCCGCCAGCGTCATCGCCTCGACCTGATCGTGTGTTACGTAGATAATGGTGTTGCCGACCTTCTGGTGCAGCTTCTTGATCTCGACCCGCATCTGGGTGCGCAGCTTGGCGTCAAGGTTCGACAGCGGCTCGTCAAACAGGAACACGTCGGGGTGCCGCACGATGGCGCGGCCCATTGCGACGCGCTGGCGCTGACCGCCCGACAGTTCGGCGGGCTTGCGCTCCATCAACTCGTCCAGTCCCAGAATGCCCGCCGCCTCGGCCACAGATTTGGCAATCTCATCCACGGGCCGCTTGGCGATCTTCAGTGAAAAGCCCAGATTTTCGCGCACGGTCATATGCGGATACAGAGCATAGTTCTGGAACACCATCGAGATGTTACGTTCGCGCGGGGGCAGGTCATTGACGACACGGCCGCCGATGGCGATCTCGCCGCCGGAGATTTCTTCGAGTCCGGCAATCATCCGCAGCGTCGTCGACTTGCCGCAGCCCGAAGGGCCGACCAGCACGACGAACTCTCCGTCATGGATGCCCAGGTCGATGCCGTGCACAGCCTGATGCTTGCCATATTTCTTGACGACATTGGAAAGGGTAACTTCGGTCATTTTCTTATCCTTTGACGCCGCCGAAGGTCAGGCCGGCAATCAGGTGTTTCTGGACGATGAAGGTCAGGACCAGCGCGGGCACGATCATGAGAACCGCAAGCGCGCACATTCCCCCCCAGTTGATGGTAAATTCGGCGGTAAAATCCAAAAGACCCACAGGCATCGTCTTGGACCCGACCGAGCGGGTCAGCTGCGACGCCAGCGCGAATTCGTTCCACGAGGTGAGGAAGGCAAAGATCGCCGCTGAGGCAACGCCCGAGCGCGCCACCGGAAATTCCACCCTCCAGAATGCCTGCCAGCGGGTGCAGCCGTCAATTTCTGCCGCTTCGTGCAGCTCTTTCGGGATCTGGCGGAAGAACCCGTCGGTCAACCAGATGGTGAACGGCACGTTCATCGCCACATAGGCCAGGATCAGGCCGAAATGGGTGTCGATGATGCCGACCCGGGCAAACACGATGAACAGGGGCAGCGACAACGCCACACCGGGAACCGCGCGGAACAGCATCAGCCCGACAAAATAGCCCGATTTGCCCTTGAAGCGATAGCGGGCAAAGGCATAGCCGCCCGACATGCCGATCAGGATCGCGATAAAGGTTGAGACGACCGAAACGATCAGCGAGTTGCGGAAATAGCTGAACACTGGCACACCGCCCTCGCCCGCGCCGCCGAACATGGCGCGGTAGTGGTCTAGCGTAAAGCTGGGGGTCCAGACCGGCGGTTTGGCCATAATCTCGACCGTTGGACGGAACGAGTTGAGAACAATCCAGAGCCCGGGAATGCAAATGATCGACATAATCAGGAACAGCCCGATGAAGTGCGCAGTTTTCAGGGCGCGGCGGCGATTGCGATGTGCTAGATTGCGGTCCATTGGCCCTACCCCGCCATTCCCAGTTCAGCACGTGCGGCGCTGAGCTTGCGGAAGAAATAGATGGTGAAGAGGATCGACAGCAGGATCGAGATATAACCCATCGCGTTCGCCAGCCCCATGCGGGCATCGACATAGCCGGTGCGGCTCATCAACGTCCACAACAGTTCCGTGCGACGGGCAGGGCCGCCGCCTGTCATGATCTGCACGATGTCATAGGCCCGTGCGACGTCCAGCGAGCGGATGGTCATGGCAATAAAAATGAATGGCATCAGGAACGGCAGAGTTATGTGGCGGAAGGTCTGCCAGGCGGTGCAGCCATCGACCTTGGCGGCCTCGAGCGGGTCACGCGGCATGGCGAACAGACCGGCCAGGATCAGAATGGCGAAGACGGATGTGCTCATCCAGATTTCCGCGAACATGATCGAGAACATCGCAAGGTTGCCGTCCACCAGCCACGGCAGCGAGGCATTTTGGAAGCCCACCGATTGCAACACGTTGTTCACCAGCCCGATATTGTCGTTGAAGATGAACTTGAACTGAAAGCCAACAAGAATGGGCGAGAACATCATCGGGAACATCAGGATCGTGCGCAGCGTACGCTGCCCCCATGTGACCTTGTTCATCATCAACGCAATGCCCAGTCCCAACAGCAGTTCCAGATTCAGAACGATGGTCAGGAACAGCACCGTGCGCCCGAACGCCGCCCAGAATTTCGCATCGGTCAGGATTTTTTCGTAATTGAAGAACCCCACCCATTTCCACAGCGTCGAAGGCCGCGTCAGCTTGTACGACGTGAAGCTGGAATAGAGCGAGAAGATGAGAGGGATCAGAACAACTGCGGCAATCACGATGATCGCAGGCAACAGAAGGACTAACCACTCGGGCAAGCGGCGGCGGGTCATGGTGCACCTTTTGGGGGTCTTGGGGGTTCACCCGCAGCGGAACACCCGCCGCGGATACTTGTGGGTCCGGGTTCAGTAGTAACCAGATTCCCGCATCAGTTCGTCCACCGCAGCCGCGGCATCGTCCAGCGCCTGCTGTACAGTCTTGTCGCCAACGATGGCGGCCTGCAGTTCCGGAAAGACCAGGTTTGTGGTCTCGCCCCATTCCGGGATTGGCGGTACCGCAAAGGCGTATTTCGCACCTTCGGCAAACGCGGCCAGAGCTTCGGCGCGGAATGCGTCATCACCAGCTTGCGCCGCAGCGACGTTGGCCTCCCAAACGGCTGTCCGTGTCGGCAGCGAGCCACCAGCGCTTTCGGCCAACTGGCTTTCCTCGCTGGTCAGGAACTGAACAAGCGATACTGCGGCGTCTTTGTTTGCACAGTCACTGGTGACCGAGAACCCGTGATGCCCGGACCAACCGGTCCGCGTCGCCGAACCCATGGGTTGCACAGCAACGCCGACGTTGTCAGCAGCCTTGGACGATTCCGGATCGTTGAAGAACCCGGCCCAGCCCGGCCAGTCCAGGTTCAGCGCCACGGTTCCACTGGCAAAGCCCTGCCCCAGATCGTCCCACACATAGGACGTCGTGCCAGCCGGAACCGCCTTGGCCTCGTACAGGTCTACGAACCACTGCAGCGCGCGCTGACCTGCCTCGGAATTGAAGATTGGTTTCTTGTTTTCGTCCAGATAGTTGCCGCCCTCGGCGACAACCATCTCATAGAACCGACCCACGATGGCCTCATCCTTGCCTGCATACTGAGTGCCGTAGAAATTCGGAGGGTCGGCAAAAAAGATCGCCTGATCTTTGACCTGCTCCCACGTCTCGGGAACAGCCAGATCATAGCCGTATTTTTCCTTGAACGCGGCGGCCTTGTCGGCGTCTTCATAGTTCGACTTCAGGTAATAAAGCACTGAAACGTCAAACTGCGCGCGCGGCAGCATCAAAAGCTGGCCGTCGACCGTCGAGGCGCCAATGTTGCCCGGAACGAATTCGGCAATGGTTTCCGCTGGAACCAGCTCGTTCAGATCAACATAGAGCCCTTCATACTGGGGCGCAAAGGAAGAGTGGTTTGAACCCACGCACCAGCTGGTGGTCCCAGCGGCCATGTCCGACTTGATTTCCTTGTCGATCTCGAAGTGGCTTTTTTTCGAAATAATGTCGACCTTGGCACCGGTCGCAGCTTCCCATTCGGCAATACGGCCATAGAGACCTTCGTATTGTTGTCCGCCGATCAGTTTCGCCTCGATGGTCACGCCATCAAAGTTCCCCCAATCCGACGCACCTGCCGATTCGACGGCTGCGACTATCGCTGTTCCGACCATCAAACCCATTAAAATGCTGGATTTTTTCATCATGTCCTCCCTGATGCAATCAAGCGATGCTTGTTGTTTGTTCGTATTTAAAACATTTATTCATCTATAAATCAATGTTGACTTAGCCTTCCCAATGACTGAAAATCAATCAGGAATATTGCGCGACAGGGCACTGTATGGACGACATCACCGACAAATACCGCGCACCCGCGCTGGAAAAAGGCCTGGATATCATCGAGCTTTTGGCTGACCACGGTGAGGGACTGACCCAGGGAGAGGTCGCAAAGGCGCTGGAACGGTCCCCGTCTGAGATTTACCGGATGCTCTCGACACTGGTACGGCGCGGGTATGTCATCCGGTCCCTGTCAGGCGATCGATATTCACTTGGCCTGAAGATGTTCGCTATTTCGCAGCGACACCCGCCGATTGGACGGGTAATCGAAAGTGCCCTGCCCCGTATGCGCGCGATAACACGAAAAACTTGGCAATCCTGCCATATGGGAATGGAAAGCAACGGTGATATCGTGATCGTGGCCTCAGCGGAGTCTCCGGGCAATTGGGGCCTTGCGCTGAAAACCGGAACCGTCGTGGGGCTGGGGAATACAGGCTCTGGCCGGGTGCTGGCGGCCTTCCGTTCAAATGAAGAAGTCGAGGACCTGATCGAGCAGCACCGCCTTGCCGTAGGTGAACCCCCGCTGGACCGTAGCGAGTTCATGGAGCATATCGCCCGCATCCGACGCTTGGGCTATGAAAAAATGCCGTCTGCAACTGCGATCGGTGTAACCAATGTGGCTTTCCCGATTTTTGGCCCGGGCGGCAGGGCCGCAGCGGTGCTGAGCTGCCCCTATCTGGAACGTGTCGACGATCTGAAAGTCCCCTCTCTGGACGAAATCGTGAATATGCACCGGGAACTGGCCCGGGAACTGACGTTGCTTCACGGTGGATCAACACCGGAATTCGGAGCCGCTTAAGGCGGCTTAACAAAAAACATGATCACAGGTTTTAGCATGGTCATCGACACGCATCAGCATTTCTGGAAGCTCGATCGAGGCGATTACGGCTGGCTGACACCCGAGCTTGAAACGCTATATCGCGATTTTCTGCCCAAGGATTTGAAACCTTTGCTGGACGAGGCGGGTATCAGTGGAACCATCGCGGTTCAGGCCGCCGATACTGAGGCCGAGACTGAATACCTGCTGTCTCTTGCAGACACGCATGACTGGATACGAGGGGTTGTCGGGTGGGTGGACCTTGCCGCCGAAACGGCACCAGCCTCGATCGCGCGATTGGCGGCCCATCCAAAGCTTCTTGGACTACGCCCGATGATACAGGACATTCCCGATGACGCTTGGATGCTGCGCGATGATCTGCTTCCGGCTATCGCTGCCATGGTCGAAAATGATCTGACATTCGATGCTCTGGTATTGCCCCACCATCTACACCATCTCAAAGCGTTTCTGGCAAAATACCCCGATTTGCGAGTCGTCATTGACCATTGCGCCAAGCCCGAAATCCGCAATGGGGCCTATGAGGGCTGGGCGCAGGACATGGCTGACATTGCCGAAAACACGCAGGTGTTTTGTAAACTGTCGGGCATTGTGACCGAAGCCTCGACCGATTGGAAGCCAAGCAGCCTTGAGCCTTACATTGCCCACATTCTTGGCATTTATGCCCCAGAGAGGCTGCTGTTCGGCAGCGACTGGCCGGTTCTTAACCTCGCCTCGGACTACAAATCGTGGCACGAGATCGCCATGGGTGCCATGGGTGACGCAGCAAAAAGTATCCTCTCGCAAAGTCCGAAAGCGGCCTACCCTCGTTTGTCCAGCTAAAACATAGAAGACAACCCGATTGAGCGGGCCTCAATTGATGTTGACAAAAAGGGCTCAAATCCGCCGACAAACATGCTTCAAGCTTGTATCTGAGAGGGAGACCAGCTTCGGCAAATGCACTTTTAACATCCGTCCTGTGTCTTGCGCCGTGCGTGGCATATCGTTGGAAATGCTGGGTAGAAAACGACTGGAGCTTTGGTCGCCAAGGGCCAGGCCATCTGCTTTAGCCTTGATGTGCAAAAGAGCAGCCTGATGTGTTGAAAAATTTACCCACTTTCAAGCAGCTTCCAATTCCCATGTCGCCCATCCAATAAAGTGGCAAAGTCGTTGGTCGGCATTCTCTCTCTGCAACCCTGCGGTTGAACTTTTTGCATTCTGCTGAAACTGTGCGCAGAAGAAGAAGGATGGGGCCTGCGCCGTGTATATTCTCAGATCTCTCGGGCCGGCCGTTTCCCGCGTTTCACCGATTGAAGCGGCTCGTGCGGGTCTGGGTGCTCTTGTCGGTCTTGGGCTGACGGGACTGTTCCTTCTGACTCCGGGTTCCGATCTGGATTTGGGTCTTTATCTTGTAGCACCCTTCGGAGCGACCTCTGTCTTGCTCTTTGCTGTCCCAAATAGCCCGCTCGCGCAGCCTTGGTCCGCCGTTGTCGGCAATACGGTGGCGGCCCTTGTCGGCGTGGCTGTTTGCATGACAATCGCAGACCCGGCGCTACGCGTTGCGCTTGCAGTTGGGCTTGCCATTACCGCAACAATCCTGTGCCGGGCGCTTCATCCGCCGGCAGGAGCCGTCGCCATGACGGCCGCATTGAATCCCGAGGCCATCGCGCAATTGGGGTTCTGGTTTGCGCTTGCACCGATTGCGGTCGGAACCTGTGTCCTTGTCATCCTTGCGACAGTCTATGCCCGGATCACCGGACGTCGCTATCCATTCCGGCAATTCGACGATCCGAGCAATAATCAATCGGAAGAAAAGAACCCCTCAGAGCGCCTTGGCCTGTCCGAAGAAGAACTTGCAGGTATTCTGGAGCGCTACCGACACTCCTTCAATCTGGGGGTCGAGGATCTGGCACGCCTGATCAGCGCGGCGGAACTGCAGGCGGCAACACACGTGACCGCCCCTTTGACGGCAAAAGATGTCATGTCCTTCAGTCTGATCACAGTGGGTCCCGAAACGGCGCTCGGAGAGGTTGCCGAGCTGTTCAAAAGGCACAGGTTCATCTCTCTTCCTGTCGTCGGAAACGACGAAAAGTTTCTGGGCGTCATTTTTCAGATGCATCTGATCAGACAGGCCCGTGAAGACGCAATCAGGTTGAAGCGCGGATATTTTTCGACACTCAATCGTTTATTGGATCGCAAAAGGGAGATGCCTGTGACTGCGGGTGACATCATGGAGGTGGCAGGCCCGCGCGTGACGACAAATTCACCCCTCGGGGTGCTGCTTCCGATGATGGCGGTTGAGGATGTCGACGCCGTCCCTGTCCTCGAATACGATCGCATCGTAGGGATTGTCACGCGGACCGACCTGATCGCCGCATTGGCACGAGCCGCTGTTCGCAGCGGTTAATCCGCAGGCAATCGGCGACGTCAAGTTCTTTGCGCATAGATCGGATGTTCAGATTTCTTCGAGTAAGACCCGATTGACGGAAGGACAATGCCTGAGAAGCCGGGGCGGAAAACCCAGCCCTGACCCTAATATCTGCGCCCTACTCCAGTATTTCGAGTTTTCGGTTCAAACAATCATGGCCATCTGCGCGCGAACGCGATCTGCTGTTTGGACAAGCGCTGCGGTCCCAGGATTTGGGGGCAGTAAGTACTGAGCCTCCCCAACTAAACTGGTCCACCGTTAGGTTTAGGAAACAGAGGACCACGAATAGCAAACAAGCGACCGAAGCCCGAAGAGATTGTCTCGAAGTTACGGCAGGTTGAAGTTCTGATGGGGCAAGGCATGTCCCGTCTCGATGCGATCAGACAGATTGGCGTTGTTGAACAAACCTATTACCGCTGGCGAAAGAAGTACGGCGGAATGGGCGTAGACCAGTTGAAAGAACTGAAACGGCTTCAGAAAGAGAACGAGCGACTGAGACGCGCGGTTTCAGATCTGACGTTGGACAAACTGATCCTGACGGAAGCCACAAAGGATGAAGGCCGTAAAGTAAATCATCCAGTGGATGATTTGCAGGCCTGAACGCGAAGCCCTACTGAGCCCCGCTCGTCGTCGTGCCTGCATCGATCATGTCCGCAGCCAGCTCAAAGTATCTGAGCGACGCGCCTGCCGCGTGCTGGGGCAACACCGGTCTACGCAGCGGCGGGTCCCACAAGGTCGCGAAGACGAAGACCCGCTGGTGGCCGACATGATTGAGCTGACCCGTCAATACGGGCGATATGGCTATCGCAGGAACACAGCGCTGCTGAGAAAGGCTGGATGGTCTGTCAGTGATGGGCGGATTGAACGGCTCTGGCGGCGAGAGGGGCTGAAGGTACCAATGAAACAACCAAAGAAAGGACGGCTCTGGCTGAACGATGGGTCGTGTGTTCGGCTGAGGCCGGAGTATCGCAATCATGTATGGAGCTATGACTTCGTTCATTGCCGAACCGACGATGGCAAAGCTTTTCGGACGCTGAACATCCTTTATGAGCACAGCCGGGAGTGCCTTGCGATAAAAGTGAAGCGAAAACTGAACTCGATCGACGTGATCGATGCCCTGACGGGTCTGTTCATCCTTCGTGGCGCACCCGGTTTCATACGTTCGGATAACGGGCCGGAATTTGTCGCCCAGGCCGTCCGAGACTGGATCGCCGCCGTCGGCGCCAAGACGGCTTACATCGAACCTAGCGGCCCGTGGGAGAACGGATACTGTGAAAGTTTCAATGGCAGGTTCAGGGACGAGTTGCTCAACGGTGAGATCTTCTACAGCCTGCGCGAAGCTCAAATTCTGATCGAACAATGGAGGAGACACTACAACACAAAACGCCCCCACAATGCTCTGGGCTATCGCCCGCCAGCGCCCGAAACCATCGTCCCGATGGATCACAGGCCGATGATGCACTAACAATCAACTTGGACCAGTCAGATGAGGCTGCTCAAACATAGATCAACAGCCCTTACAACAGATACCTGTTGTCAGGTGAAATGAGCGGCGGTTCTGTCCCGCACCGTGCAGTTTCACGGCTTCAATATTCGCTGCACCTTGCATGAATGGCCGAGATCTTCGCTGCAGCGCAGACCGGTTTTCCATGCCGGTGCAGAATTGTTCTACCACTTTGCTCGTTCAGCACATTTTTAACAGATCCGGTACGGGCTCAGCACCGGCCAAAGCCGCATGAGAAACAGATACCGGCTTTGGAATGGCGAACGGCTGGACTGTTCGGCAAGGTGGCTCAAATATCGATGCGCTCAGCGATGCTCAGGGTGTCTTCCAATTCGACGCCGAGATAGCGAACAGTGCCTTCAACCTCAGTATGGCCGAGCAACAGTTGGACCGCACGGATGTTACCGGTCTTTCGATATATCTTTGCTGCCTTTGTCCGGCAGAGCGTGTGCGTGCCGTACCCGCTCGGTTCTAGGCCAATCGCAGTTACCCAGTCTCAAACAAGCCGTCCATACTGGCGGGTTGAGATGTGTGGGCGGTCATGGAACCGGCTGGGGAACATGAAACGGCACGCAAACAACTCGGGTAATTTAACCCAGGCCAAGACGGTTTCGCGCGTGTTTACCGTCGGCTCAAACTGGACTGGTCGCTTGGTCTTTCTCAGGCTTGGGAGCCTTGTCGAATTGGCTGAGCCTGATTGGTGCGCCACAATACGTTTCGTAAAAACGTCCGCTATTGTGGATGAAGCTGCATCGGTCTCTGTCATAACCGATTTGCCTGCGAACGATCATAGCAAACATAGCTTCGCCTACTTGGGCAGCACGACCAAGCGGTTGTGTTTTCATTGAGTGTCAAATCACTTTGATCCCTTTTCGCCGAATGACTCGATCTACCTTTTTTTCGAACTCTTCGATTTCGCGGACCAGCCATTGTTTGAATTTAAGTTCACTTGCCGACAACCTACGCCCCGAAGGGCGGCAGATCGCATAACGTTCGGTGCTACGCGAACCGATTTTAAAGGGGGCGATCAAACGCCCGGTTTCGATAGAATGAAGACACAAGAAACTATCGCCAATGGTTATTCCGGCATCTGAAAGCGCGGCTGAAAGGCATAGGGAGGTTTCATTGAAGCTGGTAAAGGCGGCAGATTCTCCGGGGCTTCCAATGCCAGCTTTTTCAAACCATTGGTCCCAGGGGTTGTAGTTTTTGTCGAGCAGGAAGCGCGCATCTTGATACTGACCACCGTCGCTTATGTGTCTTGCGGCATATTCCGGTGTACAGAGGGGGATGTCGATCCAGTCGCACAGAAACTCCTCTGTAAGATCCGTAGATTCAAAACTTCCTTGTGGTCCGTAGAATATCCGAAAACTAAAGTCTTCTGCATTCCGCAGCCGCCCATTGCGTTCGGCGATAATCTCAACGGAAATACCGGGATGGTCGATCAGGAATGTTCCGATTTTCTCAGCAAGCCAGGATGACGCGAAATCTCTTTCGACCAGGACGCGCACGGAATCTGAACGAAGGTCGCTTTCGGTAAGGCGTTCGGTCGTTGCTGAAATCAGATCGAAAGCTTGACGAAGTCCTGCGGCCAGTTCGGCCCCCTGCGCGGTAAGGGTGACGTTGGGACCGGCGCGTGAAACCAGCTGACAGCCCGTGATCGTTTCCAATTCCTTGATCTGCTTGCTTATGGCTGGGCGTGTGACATTCAGAACGGTCGCGGCCTCGGTCAACGTGCCCGTCCGAGCAAAAAGATCAAAGGCGCGCAATGAGGTCAAAGTTGGTTTGATTTGCATGGCCTAGGGTAACCTCAGGTTTCCATACGGCACAAATAGTAATTTCACCTTTGAGCATTTGCCTTCTAACGTCGCCGAAATTCATCATCGCAAAGATGATCCGACTAAGGAAGAAACCACATGAATACCCCCATAAAATTTGAAGCTAACGGACCGACAGGTTGGAAAACCACAGCTGACATACCGTTAGAGACGGCTGAGCTTCTTACTGAGCAGCCCCTTGGGTTGGATCACATTTACTTTGAGAACGAAACTCCTGGTATTCGCGCCGGCGTCTGGCGTTCCACTGCTTATACAGAGTTCTATGAATCCTATCCCTGCCACGAATTCATGTATGTCATCGAAGGCTCGGTCACACTCGAAAACGAAGAGTTCTCGGAAACCTATTCCAAGGGCGATGCCTTCCTCGTGCCCAAGGGGTTCCGGGGATACTGGAAGCAGACGGAACCCATGCTGAAATACTACGTGATGATCGACTGATCCGGCGGAGATGTGTTTGCATGAACAGTGTCCACAACAACGACGGATCAAGTGACCTCGGGTTCTATGATTACGTGATCATTGGCGCAGGTTCGGCCGGCTGTGTTCTGGCCAACCGGTTGGGCGCGGATCCCAAGCTTCGGATTCTGGTGCTGGAGGCTGGCGGCAGCGATAAATCACTGTTCGTGACGATGCCGACGGCGCTGTCGATTCCGATGAACACCAAACGCTTCAACTGGGGCATGTGGACTGAACCGGAACCCGGTTTGGACGGGCGTGTCATGAACTTGCCGCGCGGCAAAGGGTTGGGCGGGTCGTCTTCGATCAATGGGATGTGCTATGTGCGCGGCAATCCGATGGACTACGAATTGTGGTCCGCGCGCGGGGCCGAAGGCTGGCACTGGGCCAATGTCCTGCCCTATTTCCAGCGCCTTGAGAACGTAAAAGGCGGCGGTCCCTTGCGCGGCACGCAGGGTCCGATATCGGTGACACGAGGCAAGGAAAGCAATCCTCTCTATTCCGCGTTTGTCGAAGCGGGCCGCGAGGCGGGCTATGCCGTCAGCCCCAACATGAACGAGCGCCAGCATGAAGGCGTCGGCCCGATGGAAATGTCGGTCGGCGGCGGCAAACGTGCCAGTGCCGCCGTGGGCTATCTGTATCCCGCGATCAAGCGGGGCAATGTCCGTGTTCTATCTCATGCGCTTGTCGAACGCATTGTGTTTGAAGGCCGCCGGGCGGTAGGGGTCAAGTTCACCCGAAAAGGCACCTCTCAAATCGTTCGCACCACGCGGGATGTTGTCCTGAGCGCCGGTTCCATCATGTCGCCCACCATCCTCAAGCGGTCCGGGATCGGGCCACCAGAGGAACTGGACAAGCATGGGATCGAGGTGATCGCAGCGAATGATGCCGTGGGCGAAAATTTGATGGACCACCTTGAGGTCTATCTGCAGCAGGAATGCACACAGCCTGTCTCTTTGTTTCCGCATATGTCGCTGCTGGGCAAGGCGATGATCGGTGCGCGCTGGCTTTTGACTAAGGGGGGACTTGGGGCCACCAACCACTTTGAAAGCGGTGGGCACATACGCAGTCGGGCCGGGATCATCTATCCCGATATCCAGTACCATTTCCTGCCGTTGGCAATTTCCTATGACGGCAAGTCCCTGGCTGATGGCCACGGATTCCAGGTCCATGTCGGAACCAAGCGTTCAAAAAGCCGGGGTTGGGTCCGACTGCGCAGCGCGGACCCCTCAGAACCGCCGCGCGTGCGTTTCAACTATATGACTCACGAAGACGACTGGCTGGAAATGCGCGCCTGCATCCGCCTGACCCGTGAGATCTTTGCCCAACCGGCCTTTGCCCCGTATCGGGGCAGGGAAATCGCACCGGGGGATGACCACCAAAGCGATGCGTGCATCGACCAGTTCATCAAGGAAAAGGTCGAGAGCGCCTATCACCCCTGCGGGACGTGCCGAATGGGGACGGACGACGGCGCGGTCGTCGATCCGCTGACCATGCGGGTCAAAGGTGTGGATGGCCTTCGTCTTGTAGACAGTTCGGTCATGCCGCAGGCGACCGCGGGGGATCTGAATGCCCCCACGCTCATGCTGGCGGAACGGGCTGCTGATCTGATCCTCGGGCAAACGCTGGGTGAAGCTACAGACGCGCCGTTGCTGGCCGATCCAAATTGGAGCACCCGCCAGCGTTCGCCGGACATCAGCCATGATTATGCCAACGAACGCGAGAGTTTGCGCGCAGCGCTTTTGGAAACCACAAACTGAACACTCTCAGGGAGGAGAATACGTGAAACAAAGTATCAAAGAACTGAAAACCGCGCTGGTCCTGTCGGCTGCAATGCTGGCCGCATCTATGGCAACTGCCGAGGTTGAATCCGAAGAACCAATCAAAATTGCGGTCAATGAATGGACAGGACAGCACCTGTCAGCCAACATTGCAGCGGAACTTTTGAGGAAAAAGGGCTACAACGTCGAGCTGGTGACCGCAGGCGGTCTGCCACAGTTTACCGCGCTGGCCCAGAATGAGCTGCATTTCAATCCCGAGGTTTGGGACAATTCCATCACAGACGTTTACACCGACGGTCTGGCATCGGGTGCGATTGTCGACATGGGAGAACTGGGCCTCATCCCCCGAGAAGGTTGGATGTACCCTGACTACATGGCTGAAAAGTGCCCCGGCCTACCCGACTATCAGGCGCTCTTCGACTGTGCGCAGGCGTTCGCCACAGCCGAGACATTCCCCGATGGCCGGTTGATCACTTACCCGGCGGACTGGGGCACCCGTTCCAAGTCCGTTGCCGAAGGGATTGGCCTGCCTTTCGTACCGGTCCCCGGCGGTTCCGAAGGTGCAATGGTGGCCGAACTGAAAAGCGCACTGGCGTCCAAAGACCCTATTCTGATGATGTTCTGGCAACCGCATTGGATCTTTGCCGAAGTTGATATGAATTGGGTTGAGTGGAACCCGATTGACGGAGAGTGCGTCGAAGAAGACCAGCAGCGCGAGACAGCCTGCGGGTTCGCTCAGGCTTCGGTCAAGAAAATCGCCTCCAATTCGCTGGCGAAAACCTGGCCCGGAGCGGCGGCGCTTCTTGAGCAGTTCGCTCTGACGAACGAAGATCAAAACGCAATGATCTTTGCCGTAGATCAGGACGGCAGACCGCTGGAAGAGGTTGTTCAGGAATGGATCACGAACAACGAAGACCAATGGTCGGTCTGGATTAACTAAGTCGTTCAGATGCCTTTGACGCTCGGCACAGGGTGCCGGGCGTTAACAATATGAGAGGATCTGCTGTGGGACAGCACGAGTCACCAGAGGAACGCGCGGTAAAGCTTTCCTGTCGCAATCTGTGGAAGGTCTATGGCCCCCGGCCGCAATACTACTTTGACACCTACGGCTATCAGATAGATCGTGATGCACTGGCTGACCGCATGCGGTCCGAAGTCCATGTTCCAGCAGCCATAGACGTCAGTTTCGATGTCCATGTGGGCGAGATCTTCGTGATTATGGGCCTGTCGGGTTCGGGCAAGTCGACGGTCGTTCGCTGTCTGTCCAGGCTGGTTGATGCCAGCTATGGCGAAGTCCTGTTGGACGGAGAGAACCTGCTGGCGAAATCCGACCGAGAGTTGATCGACATCCGCCGCCACAAGATGGGCATGGTTTTTCAGAACTTTGGGCTTCTGCCGCATCTGACGGTTCTTGAAAACGTAGCCTTTCCGCTAAAACTTCAGGGGATGCCGCTTGCTGAACAGCTTGAACATGCCCAGCGTGTCATCAAGTTGGTCGATCTCGAAGGGCGTGAGTCAAGCTTTCCCGGCCAATTGTCAGGCGGGCAGCAACAACGGGTTGGCATCGCGCGCTCGCTTGCGGTTGAGCCGGATGTCTGGTTTCTGGATGAACCGTTTTCGGCGTTGGATCCTTTGATCCGACGACAAATGCAGGATGAATTTCTGCGTATTCAGAAGATGTTGCACAAATCCATCGTCTTCATCACTCATGATTTTCTTGAAGCGCTGCGCATCGCTGACCGCATGGCGATCATGCGTGATGGCAAGGTGGTACAGATTGGAACGCCCGAAGATCTGATACTGAATCCTGCCGATGACTATGTCGCACAATTCACTAGCGAAGTTCCCCGTATCCGTGTCATGCGGGCCGAAGCCTGCGTGGTCCCACCCGAAGGCGACATCGGCGACCTGCCGCATGTTCCGGGCGCGATGGTGGCCGAAGCCCTCATCACGGAACTTGTCCGCAGCCCCAAGGGGGTGGTTGTCGATGGGGCCGACGGAGGTGTTCTTGGCGTCGTGACGCCTGCTTCACTCATGAAAACACTCGCCGCTTCCTCAGGGGAGGTGTGAAATGCCCAGCGATATTGCGATAACGAGCAATCCGGGCAAATTGCAAAAACAATCCTTTGGATGGCCAGCAGTCATTGTGTTTTCGCTGCTCTGTGTCCTTCTTATGGGGCAAGTGCCCTGGATTGCGAAATTCCCTGGCGCGCTGGAACTGCCGATCACGGATGTCCTGAATGTCATCATGGATTGGGTGGTGGCCAATTTCGAACCCTTCTTCAAAGTGATCACGTTGCTTTTCACCTATCCCATGGACTGGGTGCGTGCCTTGCTGCATTGGCTGCCATGGAGCGCCTTCGTCGCGGCGATAACAATGATCGGCTACAGGGCGGGCGGGCGCGATCTGGCAGTGTTTACGGTGCTCAGCCTGATTTATGTGCTGTGCGTTGGCCTGTGGGAAGAAGCGATGAATTCCTTTGCTCTTGTCTTCATCTCGGTTCCGATGGCCGTTCTGGTCGGCTTTGCTCTTGGGGTGTGGGGCTATGCCTCAACTCGAGCCGAGCGCGTCATCATCCCGCTGCTGGATATTTCTCAGACTATTCCAGCCTTTGCTTATCTATTGCCGATCCTCCTGCTGTTTGGTTTCGGGCCGGTTGTTGGTCTGGTCGCCTCTATTCTGTTCGCCTTCCCGCCCATGGTGCGGAATACCATTCTGGGGCTGCGCGGCGTGCCCTCCGATATCATCGAGTCCGGCCTCATGTCCGGCGCCACCCCAGGCCAGCTGTTCTGGCGCGTGCGGTTCCCGACTGCGTTGCGGCAGATTCTGATCGGGATCAACCAGACCACCATGGCATCGCTTTCGATGGTAATCATTGCTTCGATCATCGGCGGCACCGCCGACATCGGCTGGGAGGTTCTGTCGACCATGCGCAAAGCGCAGTTTGGTGAAAGTCTGGTGGCCGGTATCGTGATTGCCCTGATGGCGATGATCCTGGATCGGATCACTTTTGGTCTGGCCGAGCGCGAAGGTGTGACGCTGACCCGGAAAACAACGTTGCAGCGATACGCCTTTCCACTGCGTCTGATCGGGGTCGTGGTTTTGGCTCTGGCTGTGGCGCAGGTCGTTCCGTTTCTGGCGCAATGGCCTGAAACTTGGCAGTTTGATCTGGCGGAACCACTTAATCGCGCGATCACATGGTTCGTAATCAACCTCAAACCCTTGGTGGACGCGGTCAAGAATGCCAGCCTCTTCTTTGTTATGCTGCCCCTGAAAATTGGTTTCGACA
Organism: Ruegeria sp. HKCCD7559; assembly: GCF_013110575.1. Lineage (NCBI taxonomy): Bacteria > Pseudomonadati > Pseudomonadota > Alphaproteobacteria > Rhodobacterales > Roseobacteraceae > Ruegeria > Ruegeria sp. HKCCD7559. The sequence goes on along the minus strand of NZ_WVQU01000014.1, from coordinate 14,150 downwards.
AAACGGTCAGCCCGTTCACCTGGGGGTTCGCTCTGACAATCTGGCACACAGTGGCCTATGTCGCGTTGCTGGTCTTCGGCACCGCGTGGCTCTGGCAGCGGAAGCGTCCGGGTCTGGCCGTGACGGTCCCGTTGGGTGGGCTGCTGTTCTATATCGGGTTGACGGATATGCCCTGGCTGGCGCTGATCGCCATCCTCACCTATTTCGCCTATCGTCTGGGAGGGGGCCGACTTGCAGCCGGAACCCTGCTTGGGCTTACCTTTCTTCTGGTGTCGGGCAGCTGGGACAAGGCAATGCTGTCGCTTTATCTCTGCTCGATCGCAGTGGGTCTTTCCTTTGTCATCGGGGCATTGCTTGGTGCGGCGGCGGCGCAGTATGACTGGCTCTCGCGCATCATGCGGCCTGTCAACGACACGCTACAGACAATGCCACCCTTTGTGCTGCTGATCCCCATTGTCATGGTGTTCAAGATCGGAGAGTTCACCGCGCTTCTGGCCATTGTTTCTTACGCCTTTGTGCCGGCATTCCGCTACACGGAACACGGGCTTCGGCATGTGCCTAAAACCGTGACGGAAGCCGCAACCAGTTTGGGCACAACACGCGTACAGATGTTGTTTCTGGTCAAGCTGCCGCTGGCCCTGCCAAACATCATGCTGGGGCTGAACCAGTCGATCATGTTTGGCATCGCAATGCTGGTCATTGCGGCACTGGTCGGGACAAACGGGCTGGGACAAGAGGTCTATATCGGTCTTTCTGCCGGTAATTTTGGTCAGGGCTTAGTGGCCGGGATAGGAATGGCCGTCATCGCGATCACGGCGGACCGGTTTTGCCAAGCCTGGCAGCGCAAATACCAAAATCATTTTGTAAATGGATAAGCCATGAAACTGATCTATTCAGACGATCATCGCGATCATGCCGGTGCCAAGGAAATGCGCTATGACCAGATGATACCCATGTCGGAAAGCCCCGAGCGCATGAATATGATCATGACCGCGCTTGCCGAAGCCGGGTTCACGGATGTCATCCCGCCAGCCACCTATGGGCTGGACGTGGCGCATCAGGTTCATGACCCTGCTTTCGTCAGCTTTCTGGAACGCTGTTATCCGCTATGGGAAGACGAATTCGGCACCGGCGGTTTTGCCACTGCCTATACCTTTGGGATGCGCGGGATGGATCAGGTGCCGAACGCCTCGGTGCATTCGATGCTCAGCTGCTATACGTTCGACGTATGTGTGCCCTTTGTCAAAGGGACATGGCAGGCGATCCGGTCCGCCAAGGATATTGCCCTGACAGGGGTTGATCTGATCCAAGATGGAGAACAAGCCGTGTTTTCCATCTGCCGTCCGCCCGGGCACCACGCCTCGCAGGATATGGCAGGCGGCTATTGCTATCTCAACAATGCTGCGATCGCCGCGCAGGCGCACCGCAACAAGGGGGCCAAGCGTGTGGCGATCCTGGACATCGACTATCACCACGGGAATGGGACGCAGGCCATCTTCTATGACCGGGCCGATGTGTTCTTTGCGTCGCTCCACTGTCGGCCGGAGGACGAGTACCCCTTTTTGATGGGCTATGACACCGAGACCGGTTTCGGTCCGGGCAAGGGGTATAATTTGAATCTTCCGATGCCGCGTGGAACCGATTTCCGCGCTTGGAGCAAAGCGTTGGAAATCGCGCTACACAGGACCCGCAACTATGCCCCCGATGTGCTTGTGATTTCCCTCGGAGTGGACAGTTTCGCGGGCGATCCCGTTGGCGGATTCGAACTGCACAGCCCGGATTACATCGAAATCGGGCGCCAGATCCGGGCTCTGGACCTTTCCACACAGTTTATCATGGAAGGCGGATACGCGATGGAGGCTTTGGGCACAAATGTCGCTAATGTCATAAAAGGGTACTCCCATTAGAGATTGGTAACCGGAAAGGCATTCAGGGATCCACGACAGTCGATTGATAATGCATGATTGTGCCGTCCCTGTGTTCCGATTTGTCAACCAGATGAATGAAAGGGATGATCTTCCGTTTTTTGACCAACCAAGGGTTCTGTCGCAAACCTTTTAGAAGACAGAGCATCAGTGGAGTTGGTGAGCAGTTTATCCTGCCAGTTGGGCGAATTGCTGAAACGGTTGGAGCCCGGGTGTGAATTGACCTTTGCGGATCATGTTGATCAGTTCTGTGCCTGCCAGGGCAGATGCGGCTGAAGCGAAAGATTTGAATCCCAGCATGGGTCTGATCCGGTTCCGTTGCAAAGATTTCAGCCAGGCGAGCTACTTCAGTGATCGCACCAGCGTTAATATGCTAGCCTAGCGAATTGTTGGAACGGACAGAGTCCGCGCGTGTGTTGCCCTTGCGGATCATGTGCGCGACTTCGATCCCGACCAGAGTTGCTGCGGCCGAGATATAGGACTTGAAGCCAAGCATCGGACGGGTTCGCCTATTGGTGAAGCTGTGATCTTGTTCCATGATGTTATTGAGGTATTTGCGCCTGACCATATCGATCGGGATCGGGCAACCAAACCCCTTTAACATCTTGTTAATGGCCTTGATGCCAACGGTGCTTGCGCCACTTTTGTCGATGACTATCTTTCGCGGTAGGCCGTTGAGCTACAGCATCCGGGCGAAGAATTTCGTGGCAGCTGGTTTGTTGCGCCGCTCGGACAGCATGACATCAAGTGTTTTTTCGTGTTTGTCGACGGCACAGTAGAGATAGACCCACGCGGCTTTCACTTTGATGTAAGTCTCGCCCACTCTCCTCGAGGAATCACATGGTCCTTTGCGTCGACGCACGACTTCGGCAATGGCGCCTGAGTATTGCGTTACCCAACGGTTCAGCGTGGTGTGATCCACGGAAACACCGCGCTCACCCATGATTTTCGCCAGGTCACGGTATGAAACACCTTATCGAACGTAGAAGAACACCGCGAACAGGATCACGTCCTTCGGATATTGCGCGCCTTTGAAAGAGATCATGGACCGACCCTGGTCGTGAAACTCATTGCCCGTGATGTGCATCACGCCTTTGCGCAGGTGGTGATCCTGAAGCACGGCAAGATCCGGGGCGCTGGTCGCCTTGGGCTTGAGCGTAAACACATCCTGAAAAGTTCAGAACGGCTGAACAGGGCGCAAATTAAAAGCGGAGCAACCTGCTCAGTCGCAGGCCGCAGTGACGATCATCTCAACCTTGAGCACATCACGCGCCAGCTTGGCCTCGCCACAGGCACGGGCCGGGGCGTGACCTTGCGGTACCCAAGCATCCCAAACGTCATTCATCTCGGCGAAATCCGCCATGTCTGCCAGCCAGATCACGCATTGCAGGATGCGGGTCTTGTCGCTGCCGGCCTTGGTCAACAGGTCCTCGACCTTGGCCAGAATCTCGCGGGTTTGATCCGCAGCTGTTGTGGCATCCGAGGTTTGGCCACACAGATAAGCGACGCCGTTGTGCTTGACGATCTTGCTCATGCGTTGGCCGGTTTCGATGCGGGTGATTGTCATGTCGGTTATCTCCATTACAGGACCTTGCGGTCAAATCGGTCTATGCGGAAGGGCGATAGATTGAAGCGGCTTTGGCCACCGGTCACCAGATCCGCCAGAACCTGCCCCACAACAGGTCCCATCTGAAATCCATGCGCTGAAAACCCGAATGCGTGGAATGCACGCGGGGCATTTGCGGCCGGGCCGATCACGGGCAGATTGTCGGGCATATAAGCCTCCAACCCGGCCCACATCCGGTTGATACTGGCCTTGCGCATGATCGGAAAAAACTCGGTTGTAGTGCGGCACGCAGCAGCAAGTTTGGCATAGTCCAGCCGTGTGCGATTATTGTCGCGATCAGCGAACCCCTTGGCGCCACCGCCAATGAGGACGGTACCGTTTTCAAACTGTTTGAAGCTCAGCTGTCGGCTGATCGCCCCAACGACAGGCTTGGCGAAATGCGGCATCCGGGCGGTGATCATCAACATCGGTGCGGCATGGCTGAGGGGAACGTTATCACCGATCATCAGAGCGATTTTATCCGCCCAGGCCCCGGCGCAATTGACGACGGTTTTGGCCTCAAACCTGTGCCGGGTGCCGTGCGCCAGCCACGCATCGCCCACGCGGCGGAGGCACCTAACCTCTTCGCCTTCGATCACCAGAGCGCCATAGTTTTTCGCCGCCAGGCGAAACGCAGATGTTGCCTTGAAGGGGATCGCATACCCGTCCAGCTCCGAGATCACGCCGCCAACGCAATTGGGATTCACATGAGGCAATCGTTCCCTGAGTTCAACCTGATCGATGATCCGTTCATGCGTATATCCTGCGTCATGCATCTTGACCTCGCGGGCCTTCACACTCGCCAGATCTGCCTCATCCACCGCGATATTCACCAGTGTCTGGCGCCGAAATCCGGTATCGTGACCCAGCTCTTCATCCAGTGTCTGCCACATCTCCATAGATGCTTTGGACAAAGGGACTTCAGCCAAATCCCGGCCCAGCAGCCGCACTCCGCCCGCGTTGACGCCAGAAGCATGCCGACCGGAGTAATCCTTTTCGACCACAATAACTGAGGCACCCTTGCGGGCCAGATGGTACGCGGTTGCACAACCCTGAATACCCCCGCCGATAATCAGAACATCCGCCTTCATTCCGCAGCCTCCGCCGGAACCGTGTCGTATCGGCCCAGCTCATCCAGGGTCAACAAGCGTTGCGGGCTGCGCAGGCGGTAATATCCAACCGCTTCGGGGCTTTCCTCACGCCACTTTGCCAATAGGCCAGTCACGGCATGGCCACATTGCCTTCCCTGGCACGGCCCCATTCCACATCGGGTCAGGGATTTCAGCGCATTCGAGTCCCGCGCGCCTTGTTCGAACCCCGCTCGCAAATCGCCCAAAGACTGTTCTTCGCAACGACACACCAGAGTGTCGGGATCGCGCGGCAATCTCAGCGCCTCGGTTGGGCGGTACAGGCGGTCGATGAACCGGCGAAACGGTTTCAGGGCGGACAAGAAATTCAGATCAGCGTGCGCTTTTTGATCCCTGTCCGTCTGGGAAATTCGGCCAAGGTGAACCAAAATGTTCTGAGCAGCCACGCGCCCAGCAGCGCAGGCGGCATCAGCACCTGCAATCCCAGCCCCATCGCCAGCAACCGAAACATGCGCAACCGAACTCTGGCAAAAATCGTCAACAGTGACCTGCCAACACATCTGCTCGCTGTTCCAATGATGATCCAACCCCATTGCTCGGGTCATGTTCAGATTGGGCTGAACGCCGTGATGCAGGAATACGGTATCGGCCAAGATCTCACGCCGCTGACCCGATGACACAAATCGCAGCCCAGAGGCTTTTTCATCGCCGATCACCTCCAGATTTTCGGCATGTCGGTAGGTGGCAACACCCGAAACGTGGATTTCCCGCAACAAAGACAAGCCCTTGCGAAATTGTCCGACCTGCCGTAGGGCGCGCGGCATAAGAAGCGCGGCATCAATGTAATGTTGTCGCGGAGTCGTATCGACCAGAGCGGCCACAGACACGCCGAGGCGCAGATACTGTGCCACAATCAAGTACAACAGCGGTCCCGATCCAGCAAAGACAGCCCTGTCTGCTACAACTGCGTCCGACTTCAGCATCACTTGCGCTGCACCAGCGGTCATGACACCGGGCAAGGTCCAGCCCGGGATCGGCATGGGCCGCTCCATTGCCCCGGGGCACAACAACATTTCCCGGCAGTGCAACTCACGTGTTTCGCCCTGATATGAGAACAGAATACGGCCATCATCCCCCAGATGCCATGCATCGGCACCGGCAAGATGTGTCGCGCGGGATTGTTCAAAGCGAGTGATCAGATCAGCACCTGCCGCATATTCCGGCCCCAGGGGTGCTGCATCCGGCAAGGGACTATCTGCCGCAGAGCGATAGATCTGCCCCCCTGCCCGTTCAGCCCGGTCCAGCACAACCACATCAATTCCAGCCCGCGCCAATTCAATGGCGGCTGACATTCCGGCCGGGCCAGCCCCAATGATCGCACAATCAAAAGCTTTCATCAGTTGCCTCGGTGTCTTCGGTAATGTCTTGTGTCATAACGCTCATCCCGTCCACGACCCGACGCAGGCAGGCTTGCTGATTGGGAAGCCCATCAATTTCGACCATGCATTCGAAACAGACGCCCATGGCGCAATAAGCACTGCGCTCGTCACCCGACAGGGCCGCCTTACGGGTCACAATCTGACCGGCCACGGCCATCGCGGACCAGACAGACTGACCTTTGCGCGCGGTTAACGGCTGACCATTAACGACCAGCGTCACCAGATCGTGGTCATTGTCTTGCAAGGATCTGAACATAAGCTGATCTCCGTGGGTTGGCCGGGCAAGGCACGGGGAGAGGCGCGCCTTGCCCGACCGCAGGGTCTGATCGGTTATTCGCCGATTTTGTCGAGGATGGACTGACCCCAATCCTGCCCCACGTCCTCCAGGACCTGAGGCCAGACCTGCGCACGTACATGAGCAGCGGTGGCAGCAAGCTCTTCGTCCGTCAGCGAGACGATGGTTGCGCCATTGTCGGCCAGCTTTTGCTCGAACGCGGCCTGATCGGCCTCAGCGGTTTCCCAGCGCTTAGCTTCGAACGCCAGCGCCGCGGATTCCAGAGCAGCCCGATCTTCATCACTCAAATCGGCCAATGTGCCCGAGTTGATGATCATGTACCAAACTTCAAAATGCGTGTTCACTGGCACATACGACGTCGTCACATCACGAAACGAGGCATAATAGCCTTCAGCGCCCGAACCGACGACACCGTCAACAACACCGGTCTGCACGGCAGTAAACGCTTCCGAGAACGGAATGGGCGACGAGATATAGCCCAGAGCGTCTGCAGTCAGCTGGAAGCTCTTGATACCGGGTACACGGACCTTGATCCCCTTGGCGGCCGTCGGATCACCTGGGTTCACCGCGTCGGTATTCAAGGCAACGCCGCCGAAATACACCGGATAGGCGGCCAGCATGGTGATGTCCTGCTTCGCATAAAGATCCTTCATCGCCGAATGGATCGCGCCGCCGGGGCCATAGATCTTTTTCGCTTCGTCCCAGTTTGCCGCAACATAGGGGAAAGCCGAGATCTGCATACGGCGATCAACCGCTGTGGCGGCGGGCTGCACGGCCATGTCGATGGCACCAACCGAAATACGCTCTTGCACAGACGTGTAGTCCCCCAGAGCAGATGCCGGGAACAGGTTCAGTTCCAGAGAGCCGTCCGTGGCAGCCTTCAGCTCCTCAGCGAAAGCACGCAGTTCATTGTCGATTGTCGCGCCCTGAGGTCGGATATGGCTGATCTTCAGCGTGTCGGCGGCAGCGATGCCTGCAGTTGCGACAACGGCCGCAGCCAGGCAGGTGGATTTCAGAAAGTTCATCATGGATAAGTCTCCTCCGTGAATGATGAAGTGGTCGGCTTAGTAGCCAAAGAAGCGAGGCAGCCACATCGACAGGTCAGGCCAGAAACTGGTCAGGAAGACGACAGGCAGATATCCCAGCAGGATCAGGGTCATGGCCGGGCGGATCACCTTGGTGACCGGCACCTGGCCGATGCGTGCACCCAGATAAAGGATCGAGGCATAGGGCGGGGTCACGCCGCCCATGGCGGTATTCACACCCATGATCGCGGCAAACTGGATCGGGCTGACGCCGATGGCCTGCATCAGCGGCAGCAACAGCGGCGCGATCAGGATTATGGCGGTGACATCATTCACGACCATTCCGACGAGGAACAACAGGATGTTGATCAACACCAGCAGCAGGGCTTTGTTTTCGGTCACTGAAAAGATCGCCTGCACGATGGCCTGAGGGACGCTTTCCAGAACAAACATCTGGCTGAGGATCATCGAGAACAAGATCATCAGCATGATCGCACCGACCGAGGTCGCAGCCTCTTTGCCCGCACCGAAAAAGGTTTTGATGTCCAGCCCCTTGTAAATCAGGAAACCTACCGGGATCGCATAGATCACAGCTACGGCGGCAGCCTCGGTCGGTGTCATGATACCGCCATAGATACCACCCAGAATGATCACCGGCATCAACAACGCGGGCGTGGCCTTAAGACCGAGCGAGGTCGCCTCGGATACAAAGGCCTTCCCTTTCGGCGGCTCATTCAGCTGTAGGGGAAATTTGCGGGCCATGCGGATGTTGACCGCCGAAAAGCTGGCCATGATCAGCAGACCGGGACCCAATGTAGCAAGGAAGCAGGCCAGAATTGAGGTGTCTGTCACCCAGCCATAGACGATCATGGTTACCGAGGGCGGGATCAGCAGACCCAAAAGCGAGGCGTTGGCAATAAGCGCCGTCGCGTATTCGCGGGGATAGCCTTGTTTCTCCATCTCGGGGATCAGCAAAGGGCCAATTGCTGCGACGCCAGTCAGGCCCGAACCCGATATGGCTCCAATGAGGGCGCAGGACACTGTAGCGACCACTCCCAGACCGCCCCGCAGGTGACCGATGAATATATTGACGAAATTCAGAAGGCTGGCAGCGATGCCTGAGACAGACATGATTGTCCCGGCCAGAACAAACAGCGGAATGGCCAGTAGCACCGGGTTGCCCAACTGCTGGAACCCCCACAGCATATTGCCCTTCATGACCACGTCTCCGGCGAAATACATCACCATCAGACCCGCACCGAAACAATAGGGCAGCGGTACGCCCAAGGTCAGCAGGATAACCAGGATCAATACAGCAAAAAGCGCAATCTCGATCATTTCAGACCTCCTTCCACGGCAGGTTCGGCAAGGGGGGAAAACAGTGCGCGCAGGTGCATAAGCAGATGCCAAGCGGTGAAGATCATCATCAGAACCAACCCGACAAACAAAGCGACATCGACATAATAGGTCGGCAGATACAATGTCGGGCTCTCACGCCAGACCCGCATCGAATATTTGGTGAAATCCCAGGCCCAGGTGGTCAACCAGATGCCAACGATCAGGCTGATGACTTCACCTATAACCGCCAGAACCTGATGCTGACGTTCTGTGGTCAGAAAGATCTCCAGCACATTGGCGCGGATATGCGTGTTCTCGCGCGACGCGTTGACCGCCCCCAGCATGTACAGCCACAACGTTGGGTAAAGCAGGCTTTCTTCCAGCCCCATGACGGGGATCTCCAGCACATAGCGCGTGATCACCTGCACAAATTGCCCAAGAGCAACAAGGCAAATCAGAACCGTCAGCAGGACACTTGAAAAACGTGTCATTTCCCCCTCCATCACGGCGAATACAGGCAGCGCATTCATGATGGGAAAAATCAGGGGTACGGATTATTAAGTCAAAACGATTAAATTGATCTTTAAATAAAGTTACTTTATGTGGCGATGAAAAGTTAAGGATTAACAAAGGCAAATGAATCTCAGCTTCCGCCAATTACAGGCCTTCCGCGAAGTCATGCGAACAGGATCAGTGTCTGAAGCGGCCCGAATCCTCGGGCGGACTCAGCCAGCCGTCAGCGCACTGATTGCAAATCTCGAAGCCGAACTGGACATCGCCCTATTCCGGCGGCAGCGCGGGAAAATGGCCCCTACGCCGGAAGCCCAGTACTTCATCACCGAGGCTGAAGCGATCCTGGATCGCCTTTCGCTTTCAACCCGGACAATGCGCGAAATCGGAGCGCTGACGAAAGGGCGACTGAACATAGCCTGCATGCCGGCGGCCAGCAGCCTGTTGATGCCGCAGCTACTGGGTGAGTTTCTGCTGGACAAACCAGACGTAAAGGCGTCACTGATGATGCGTGCCTCACCCGTTATCGAGGAATGGATAGCCTCTCAGCAATATGACATTGGACTGGGTGAGACACCTAAAGCCACAGCAGCGATTGATACTGTCGATTTCGACATGAGATGCGTTTGCGCAATCCCAGCAGATGACCCACTGACTGAATTGGCCAAGGTAGAAGCCCACCATCTGTCGGGCCTTCCGATGGCCGGGCTGCAAGAAGGGCATCCAAATCTGATCGCAACTCAGAGGGCATTCGCCAGCCAAAAAGCCAGTTTCGACCAACGGTTCGAGCTTAGAACTTTTAACCCGGCTCTAACTTTGGTGGAAAAGGGGCTTTGTTACTGTATCTGCGATCCAATTACCGCAGCCGGATATGTCAACATGCGGTCTGAACCCAGGCCGGTCGTTTTTCGAGCATTCCATCCACATGTCATACTAAACGTCTCAATCATGCGACCAGCACATCGTCCCCCATCCGCATTGGCGAGTGAGTTTATCCGGCAACTGGAGACTGCTCTTCAAGCAATAAACCGGCAGTTTTAAGACATTCTGCGGCGCGCAAAACTGCTCTCTGAGTACTTTCCGCGCGCTCAACGTCATCGATGAGTACAGCCGGGAGTGCTTGGCGATCCGTGTGGACCGCAAGCTGAACTCCAGCGATGTCATCGACGTGCTGAGTGACCTGTTCATCATGCGCGGTGTGCCAAGCTACATTCGCTCCGACAATGGCCCTGAGTTCATTGCCGTGGCGGTGCAAGACTGGATCAATGCAGTTGGAGCAAAGACCGCATACATCGAGCCAGGCAGCCCATGGGAGAAAGGTTACTGTGAAAGTTCCAATGCGCGGTTCAGAGATGAGTTCCTGAATGGAGAAGTCCTCTGCAATCTAAAAGAAGCGCAGATTTTGATCGAAGAATGGAGGAAACACTACAACACAAAACGCCCGCACAGTGCTCTGGGATATAAACCGCCGGCCCCGGAAACCATCGTTCAATTGGACCAAAGGCCGGTCATGCACTAACAATTAACTTGGACCACACAAGTGGGACTGATCACTGGGCGCGTCTGAACGCGCCCGGTTTCGTCAAGTCGCGACGCGAGATATCTCTTTGTCCGGCGAGTATATGTCCAAGATGTTCCAATGTCCGGTCGTTGGTGTTGGGTTGTTGATCATTGGGACATCAAGAACGGTTGGTTTGCCGCTGGCGATTGCCGCTTCCAATGCGGGCAACAATTCATCAGCAGCACTGAGCCTGTGCCCTTCTGCACCATAAGCTTTTGCAATATCTGCATAACCCGGTCCGTTTGCGGGTGCGGCGGCTGATCCGGGGAACGTGGTTCCATAGGTCAAACCGTAATGAGCTTTTTGAAGGCCTGCGATCGTTCCGAAGGCGTTGTTGTTCATGACCAGCCAGATGATGCCCAGATTGAGTTCGACGGCCGTTGCGAGCATCGACGGGTTTTGACCGAAGCCACCATCGCCAACTAAACTTAGTACGACTCGATCAGGTGCTGCCAATTTCGCGCCGATCGCGCCCGGAGGGCCAAAACCCATCGTCGCGAACCCGCCCGGGGTCAGTATTGAGCCAGGGGTCAGGATATCGAATTGCTGTCCGACACCGTTCTTGTTCCACCCAACGTCCGTGGTGATGATGGCATCCTCAGGCAGTGCCTTGCGGGCATCTGCCAGAATGCGCTCGGGCATCATCGGAAAGGCTGATGAGGTCGCCATTTCCACATTGCGCGCTTTGAAGTCCGTCCGAAAGTCAGCGATCTTCTGCTCCAGCACGGGGCGTTGGAGGCCCTCCGGATACATCTCGCGGGCGACCCGGTTGAGGACTAGTAAAGCGGCCTTGGCGTCAGCAACGACTCCGATCTCGGTGGGATAGTTCCGGCCGATCTCCTGCGGTTCAATGTCGATATGAATGACCTTGGAACCGGGGATGTTGAACGTATAGCCGGGGTACCAGCTGGAGCAATCGGCCTCTTTGAACCGGGTTCCCACCGCAAAGATGTAGTCCGCATTCAAGCAGGACTGGTTGACCAATTCGGTGCCCCAAAACCCGGTCATTCCCAGCACAAGCGGATGGTCGTCTCGCAACGCGCCTTTACCCATCAGGGAATGCGCGACTGGAAGGCCCATATGTTCAACAAATTCTCGCAACTCCTCACTGGCCTGCGCCAACAGGATACCGCCGCCGACATAGGCAACCGGGTTTTCGGCCTGTGCCAGAGCCTCAATGATTTCACGTGCGGTTTCATCGTCAATCGACGGCTTCTTGAGCGCGCGCGTGTTATCGCGGATACGGTCGAAGCTGTCCGAGGGGATCACCTCGGAGAAGATGTCCATCGGCACATTGACCAGCACCGGCCCGGGCTGACCGCTTTCAGCCAGATGGAACGCCTTTTCCAAGATTTCGGCCATCAGGTCGGCGCGATCCACCCGCCAAGCACGTTTGACGAAGGGGCGATAAATCTCCCATTGGGCCGCGTCTGCGTGCAGGTTCACTTCCTGATGCGGATGCTTGCCATAGTAATGCGTGGGAATATCGCCCGCGATCACGACCATGGGGATACAGTCCAGCGCCGCGTTGGCGACCCCGGTAGCACAGTTTGTCAAACCTGGGGAGAGGTGTGACAACACCACCGAGGCCTTGCCCGTCACGCGGGCATATGCGTCCGCCGCGTGGCTGGCGATTTGTTCGTGCCGCACCGTGACAAAATCAATCGGACTTTCGGCCAGTGCAGCCAGAACTGCGATGTTTGTATGGCCACAAAGCCCGAACACATGCTTGACATCACGGCGTTCGAGGAAATCAACGATGTGTTCGGCGACGGTTTTACCGTCGAGTTTGCTTGCGTCCATCACGCGACCTCCTGTCCGTAGAATTCACCGAACAGGTCCGGCTCCGAGGGGCGATCCTCAGGGATCGGACGGCTGACCCAGGTGTAGTTCATCATGTGTTTCATGGTGACGTTTTCATTTGTGATGTTGCCGCCCCAGATGCCGCAACCAAGGCTGCTGGTCATAGGCATGCCATTGGTCCACGCACCCGCGTTGGCCTTGGACTGAGGCTGTCGAACCATCATGCGACTGACCGGAGCCAGACGCGCCAACCGGTCGATGTGATCGTCATTGTGGCTGTAGATGCCGCAGGAATGGCCCTTGCCCCCGGTGTTGTAGATCTGGCTGACCGTTTCCAGCGCATCATCGAAAGTTTCGAAGTGATATAGCGCCATTAACGTGGTCAGTTTTTCCTTGGAGAACTTATGCTGCGGGCCGATTTGCCCCTGATTTTCAACCATCAGGAATTTGCGATCTTCGGGGATCGAGAACCCGGCGACCTTGGCCGTTTGCTGAGGCGGACAAGCTATGGTCGGGAACGTGCGGTTGCCCCTATCATCCCACATAGCCGCTTCGAGCATGGCCTTCTCTTCATCCGAACAGAGATATCCACCTTCGGCCTCAAGTGCCTTGATCATATCGTCGTAGACCGAGCGCTGGATGATGATGTTGCCATCTGCCGAGCAGCCAGACCCAAAGTCAGAGGTCTTAGAAATACGAGTGTTCTGAGCGGCAATGTCCAGATCTGCGGTCTCATCGATGACGATGGACGAATTGCCCGCGCCCACGCCATAGGCCGGACGTCCCGAGCTGTAGGCTGCTTTGACCATGGGCTTGCCACCCGTCGCCAGCGTCAGGTCGCAGATCTCCATCAGATGTTGCGTCAATGGGATCGACGGTTTGCGAATGGATTGGAACAAGTCCTCGGGGGCACCGGCAGCACGACAAGCTGCACGCATGACCTCGACCATTTCAAAGGTGGTATGGGCGGTTCGCGGATGCGGGCTGAAGACGACCGCATTCCGGGCGTTCGCGGCGGACACGCCGGTCACTGGTGGAGTCATTGCCGGGTTGGTCATCGGGATCAGGGAGGCGATCACACCGGCAGGTTTGGCATATTTCACCAGACCTTTTTCCTCATCCACCTCGACGATACCCGTCGAGGGTGTGCGCAAGACATCTCGCAGCACCATGTGAATCTTGAAGCGCTTCGCAGGACGCCCTGCGCGATCTCCGATACCGCTTTCGTCCACGCCCTGCTGGGCCAAACGCGTGAAGGTCTTCTCGTTCCCCGCATACCACGCAATGGCCTGAGACAGGCGGTCCAGCCTGTCCTGACCCCAATCCTCGATCTCGGCCATGGCAGCGCGGGCGCGCGCCAGCATATCGGCCGCCATGTTGCGGTCTTTCTCAGTGAGCTCTTTGCCCATGATAATCCTCTTGGTGTTTTGGAATTGCTGCATCGGTCATACGACGCTGAGATCGCGCCGCGCCGAATGTCCGCTTGGCGTGGCTGAGACAGCGACGCGCGTGTTCTTCATATCCCAACTCGGCAACGCGGCTTTGGTTGGGCAGTTCGAT
>NZ_WVQU01000013.1:0-60154 GCF_013110575.1 Ruegeria sp. HKCCD7559 | reverse complement strand
CAATCGTGCCGATGTTGACGTGCGGTTTTGTACGCTCAAACTTTTCCTTTGCCATGATGGCCTCCTTTTTCGGTAATGAAGGGAGCGTGATACCCACGCTCCCTCAAATCTTCGCTTATGCGTATTTCGCCTGGATCTCGTCCGAGATGTTCTGCGGAACCGGATCGTAGTGGTCGAACTGCATGGTGAACTGGGCACGGCCCGACGACATCGAACGCAGAGTGTTGATGTAGCCGAACATGTTTGCCAGCGGAACGAACGCGTCGATCGCGATTGCGTTGCCGCGCGGTTCCTGACCAGACACCTGGCCACGACGCGAGGTCAGGTCGCCGATGATACCGCCGGTGTATTCTTCCGGAGTGATCACTTCGACCTTCATGATCGGTTCCAGCAGCTTCGCGCCAGCTTTGCGCATGCCTTCACGCATACACATACGGGCCGCGATTTCGAACGCCAGAACGCTCGAGTCAACGTCGTGGAACTTACCGTCCAGCAGGGCAACCTTGAAGTCGATCACGGGGAAGCCAGCCAGAGGGCCGCTGTCCATGACCGAATTGATGCCTTTTTCAACACCGGGGATGTATTCCTTCGGAACGGCACCACCAACGATGCGGCTTTCGAACGAATAACCTTCGCCCGCCTCGGTGGGCTGGATCTCCAGCTTGACTTCCGCGAACTGACCCGAACCACCCGACTGTTTCTTGTGGGTGTAGGTGTGCTCGACCGGCATCGAGATGGTTTCACGATAGGCCACCTGCGGTGCACCGATGTTCGCTTCAACCTTGAACTCGCGCTTGAGACGGTCCACCAGGATGTCCAGGTGAAGTTCGCCCATGCCCTTCATGATGGTCTGACCCGATTCCAGATCGGTTTCCACACGGAAGGACGGGTCTTCGGCGGCCAGACGGGCCAGACCCTGAGACATTTTCTCCTGGTCGCCCTTGGTTTTGGGCTCGACCGCGATCTCGATCACCGGATCGGGGAAAGTCATGGTTTCCAGAACCACCGGATCCTTCGCGTCACACAGGGTGTCACCGGTGGTGGTGTCTTTCAGACCCGCCAGCGCGATGATGTCGCCTGCAAACGCTTCTTCGATCTCTTCCCGGTTGTTCGAGTGCATCATCATCATACGACCGATGCGCTCTTTCTTGCCTTTGGTCGAGTTCAGGATCGAGTCACCCTTGTTCAGCACGCCCGAATAAATCCGGGTGAAAGTCAGCGAACCGACGAAGGGATCGTTCATGATTTTGAACGCCAGGCCCGAGAACGCCATGTTGTCGTCAGCACGACGGGCGATGTCACGAACTTCTTCCTCGTCACCGGGTTTGAAGCCCATGTAATCGACAACGTCCAGCGGGCTGGGCAGATAGTCGATCACAGCGTTGAGCAGCGGCTGAACGCCTTTGTTCTTGAACGCAGAACCACCCAGTACCGGAACGAACGCGATTTCCAGTGTGCCCTTGCGCAGCAGTTTACGCAGGGTCGGAACGTCGGGCTCATTGCCTTCCAGGTATTCCATCATCGCGTCGTCGTCCATTTCGACGGCCGCTTCGATCATCTTGCCGCGCCATTCTTCAGCCATGTCTTTCAGGCTGTCGCGGATCGGAGCTTTGATCCAGCTTGCGCCCAGGTCTTCACCCTGCCACAGCCATTCTTCCATGGTGACCAGGTCGATCAGACCTTCCAGCTCAGATTCGGCGCCAATCGGGATACCAACCGGAACAGCACGTGCGCCGGTGCGGTCTTCGATCATGCGAACGCAGTTGAAGAAGTCTGCGCCGATCTTGTCCATCTTGTTAACGAAAACCATACGCGGAACCTTGTAGCGGTCAGCCTGACGCCACACGGTTTCGGTCTGGGGCTCAACACCGGCGTTTGCGTCCAGAACGCAGACGGCACCGTCGAGAACCGCCAGCGAGCGTTCGACTTCGATGGTGAAGTCAACGTGGCCAGGGGTGTCGATGATGTTCAGGCGGTGCTTGGGGGTATCGGCGGTTTTACCGTCCTCGGTGCGTTCCCAGAACGTGGTGGTCGCAGCCGAAGTGATGGTGATGCCGCGTTCCTGCTCCTGCTCCATCCAGTCCATGGTGGCTGCACCGTCGTGCACCTCACCGATGTTGTGGGATTTACCAGTGTAATACAGGATACGCTCCGAGCAGGTGGTCTTACCTGCGTCGATGTGCGCCATGATACCGAAGTTACGGTATAGTTCGAGCGGATATTCGCGTGCCATTTGGATAAGCCTCTAGAATTACCAGCGGTAATGGCTGAAGGCTTTGTTCGCCTCGGCCATCTTGTGGGTGTCTTCGCGCTTCTTAACGGCAGTACCGCGGGACTGTACGGCGTCCAGCAGTTCGCCGGCGAGGCGTTCTTCCATGGTGTTTTCGTTGCGGCCGCGCGCAGCGGTGATCAGCCAGCGGATGGCCAGAGCTTCGCGGCGCTCGGGGCGGACTTCGACCGGAACCTGGTAGGTTGCACCACCAACCCGGCGCGAGCGAACCTCGACCGAAGGTTTGATGTTGTCGAGCGCTTCGTGGAACACTTCGACAGGAGCGCGCTTTACCTTGTTCTCAACGCGGTCAAATGCGTTGTAGACGATGCGCTCTGCGACCGACTTCTTGCCGTCGATCATCAGGTTGTTCATGAATTTGGTCAGTACCTTGTCGCCAAATTTGGCGTCAGGCAGGACTTCGCGTTTTTCGGCGGCGTGACGACGTGACATATCAGCCTCTCCTTCTTACTTGGGACGCTTCGCGCCGTATTTCGAACGACGTTGCTTACGATCTTTGACGCCCTGAGTATCCAGAACACCGCGCAGGATGTGGTAACGCACACCGGGAAGGTCTTTCACACGGCCGCCACGGATCAGAACAACCGAGTGTTCCTGCAGGTTGTGGCTTTCACCGGGGATGTACGAGATGACCTCGAACCCGTTGGTCAGGCGCACCTTGGCAACCTTACGCATCGCCGAGTTCGGCTTTTTAGGCGTTGTGGTATAGACACGTGTGCAGACACCGCGCTTTTGCGGGCACTGCTCCAGGTGCATGGACTTCGAGCGTTTGACTTTGGGCTGCCGCGGCTTGCGGATCAGCTGTTGAATAGTTGGCATTCCGGTTCTTTCCCCGTTTTGCAACACACATGACATGCACGCGCGTTGCGTGCGGCTAAATTCGCTGCACTTATGCGTCCACAAGCGCAAAACCCACGAGCGTTCCCATTCCGAGGTGAACGTCGCGGTTGGTTCTCAGAGGGCGCGAACTGCAAAATTGTCCGGGCCTTGACCAGTTCATTACTGGAATCGGCTACGGGGCGGCCCCCG
Organism: Ruegeria sp. HKCCD7559; assembly: GCF_013110575.1. Classification (NCBI taxonomy): domain Bacteria; kingdom Pseudomonadati; phylum Pseudomonadota; class Alphaproteobacteria; order Rhodobacterales; family Roseobacteraceae; genus Ruegeria; species Ruegeria sp. HKCCD7559. The sequence goes on along the minus strand of NZ_WVQU01000013.1, from coordinate 56,835 downwards.
GTACCGAGATGACGCGCGTATAGGGGGAGTCGGCCCAAGTGTCAACAGCACGATACCGGCGCCCCGGCGCGCGCGTTGAATGCAGCCTGTAGGATTGCCATTCCTGCGCGCCGCTGTCCCGGTTGCGGCTGAACCGCCGCAAGGGCATAGTCGGGTCGAATATCTGCTGATGGATTACAGATGCAAGTGATTGGCCTTTGCCGGTTTTCCTATCCCGCAACCGGCGGTTTTCGGCTGAACCGGGATACGATCGAAGAGCAACGGCAATTTCTGTATGCCCCCGACAGGCTGGAAGAACGCTTTCGTCTTTTCGAGGCGATCACCCTGCCCGGTTTTCGCATCCAGACCGATGAGACGTTCGAGTTGTTTGTTTTGACCGGGACGTGCCTGCCTCAGATCCATGCGGACCGGCTGCGCGACCTGACCGCCGGGATTAAACAGATCCGTATCATTGCAAAAAAACCAGGGGATCATAAGCAGATTGTACGAGAGGTGCTGAACACCGCCCGCGCGGACCCGCATCAGCCGTGCCTACAGTTTCGGCATGATGACGATGACGCCGTTTCCGTTGATTTCATAGAACGCCTCCGCGCTGCTGTTGTCGAAAACACAGGGCTGATGCTGCAGAGCGAGTCCGTCGGTATAGATTTCAATCAAGGGTACATCGCCCGGCGCGAAGCCCACGGAATTCGGGCAGCTCGGGTCTATCGATCGCTGCTGGGCGTTGGCCTGGGCATGCATGTTCAAGCCGGAAGCACGCGGACGATATTTGACCGGTTGCACAACAGGCTCGCCCGGTTCATGCCCGTGGTCAGCTATCCGGACACGCCCATGTGGGTTAGGATGCTGCACGATTTCAACGACTCGGACCACGCGCGCAAAGATACCAGCGAGTTGTCGCCTTTCACGCCTGAACAGGCTGAAGACTTGCGGGTACGGTTCTCGATCGACCCTGACGCGTTCGAGGCCAGATATGCGGCGCGCTGAGAAAATGCAGGTCATCGGTCTTTGCCGGTTTTCCTATCCCGCAATTGGCGGCTTTCAGACAACGCACGAGTGTGTCGAAGATAGACGGCAATTCCTGTACCAGCACGACAGGTTGGAAGAACGGTTTCGCCTGTTCGAGACGGTCGCCCTGCCCGGTTTCAAAAAACAGTCCGACGAAGATTTCCAGTTGGTGATCGTGGTCGGCCACTGCCTGCCCAAGCTGGCATTTGACCGCCTCAACGATCTGACCGGTGGGCTGAAACAGGCGCGCATAGTCGCGAAACCTCCGGGGCGTCACAGAAAAGTCATGCAGGATGTCCTGAATTCGGCAAGGACCGATCCCGACCAACCCTGCCTTCAGTTTCGCCACGACGATGATGATGCAGTGGCCGTGGATTTTGTCGAGCGGTTCCGGGGCTGTGTCAGGGAATGTGTCGGCTTGTTCGAAAGGCACGCGATGGTCGCCGTTGACTTCAACTGCGGTTATCTGGCCCGCGCCAATTCCGAGGGGATACAGGCCACGCGCGTGCATCGCCCGTTGATCACTGCCGGTCTGGGAATGTACGTGCGGGGCGGGCAGCGGAAGTCGATCATGAATTTTGCCCATAACAGGATCAACCGCGCGATGCCCGTTGTGACCCGACCCGACAGTCCGATGTGGGTAAGAGGATTGAACCGGTTCAATGACTCACCGCGAACCAGAAACATGGATGTCGCGCTCAACCCTCTTACCCGGCAGCAGGAGCTCGAGTTTCAAACCCGTTTCGCCATTGATCCGGACATGGTCAGACGGAGTCACGCCAAGCCCTGACGCGCACGTGCCCGGAACAAGGTGAACAGACCGGCACCCACGATCAGGACAGCACCCAGCATCGTCAGGCTGTCAGGCCATTCGTCAAACACGACCCAACCCAACCCGAGCGCCCAGATCAGACTGGAATATCTGAATGGTGCAACGAATCCGACATCTCCCTGACGCATGACCATGACGCTGAACAAATAGCCAAGCAGCACAAACACGGCCGCCGCCGCGACCAGGGAACCCGCCGTTGCCGAAACCACAACCCATCCTTCGAAAACCGAGGCTATTGCCGCGGCCCCCGCTATGGAAACCGAGGTGGCAAGGGTAACCAGCATTGACGGCACGTCGGCTGACATGCGTCGCGTGATGAGGTCCCGAACTGTAATCGAAACCACTGCAACCAGCGCATAGATGGAATACACGCTGAACCCCTCTGGCCCGGGTCTTACGATCAGCAGCATTCCGACGAACCCCACGGCGATTGCCAAAGCGCGTCGCCAACCAACCTGTTCGGAAAAAACCAAAGCAGCACCCAATGTTACCGTAAGCGGCAATGCCTGAAGAATGGCCGTAACATTGGCAAGCGGCATGTTCTTCAGCGCCGTCAGGAAAAAGAATGTCGCCGCCAGCTCTGCAAGGCAGCGCAGTGCAACCAGCCACTTGTCATGGCGCGAAAAATTCAGATGCAACGTGCCCAGTGACCGGGCAAGTACATAGATCAGAAATACAGCCAGGAACCCGCGCATGGCCACCAACTGAAACAATGGCAGATCCTGCAAGGCAACCTTCACCAGCGTATCGTTCAAGGTAAAGGCAGCCATGCTGCCCATCATCAGCAAAGCGCCTTTGGTGTTTGGAGTCATGCTGCTTCGGGCTCCGGGGCTATTGATCGCCCCGCATTGGCCGCCGAGTCGGGTTGGATGTCAATAACGCACCACGGGGTACAGAGATCATCAACCGAATGGGAGGATGGTCCCGAACAGGTTCAGGCTGGAAGGCTCTGTCGTGTCTTTTACAAACTCAACCCAGTCTTCCCCGTATACAAGTTCGAAAAACACAGGATATTTCCACACGAAATTATGAAAGGAAAAGGTCGTCACCAACGCACCAACCGTGAGCGCCCCGGCGAACTCTCGCAGTTTACCTTTCAAAAACAGCATAACCATGATGCAGGCCCCGCCTGCGAGGCCGAGGCTGACGAAATCCTGCGTTCCCACCTTGCCGGGCACCGGAATGCCAACCGATTGATATTGAATCAGGCGGGACAGGAAGACCGCAATAACACCCAGTATAAAAGCCCCCAGAAACGCAGCGGGATAACCCAGACGTTGCCAGATACTCTCGGTTCGAGGCAGAGGCGACTTGCGTGTGCTTTCTTCTGAACGCTTCTTGATCCGTGCCACACGGTCCTCGAAAGAGTTGCCTTTGGTGTCCATTGTTCAGCTCAATATAATCCGAAAACACAGAATATCGCTAAACCACCGATTGCAGAACCACAAGCCTGATGCAATCGGGTCAAAGGCTGTGCTCTGTCACGAAGGTTCACAATTGCGCACCTGGAGCGGCAACAAAAAAGGCCCCACGAAATCGCAGGGCCTTTTTTTGGTTTTGAATGACGCGGTTTATTCGCGGCTTTCCGGTGTTTCGACCAGAACGTCCAGCTCATCCCCGACCATATCATCATCCATGATCGGTGCGGCCAGGGCGGCGGCGGCCTCGGCCTCTTCCCGGCGGGCTTCGATCACCACATTGTCACGCGACTGCGCGATGTGGCGGACAGCCTGCGTTGCCCCTCCGGTACCGGCGGGGATCAGACGACCGACGATGACGTTCTCTTTCAGGCCGACCAGCTTGTCCTTCTTGCCCTGAACCGAAGCTTCGGTCAGCACGCGGGTGGTCTCCTGGAACGACGCCGCCGAGATGAACGAGCGCGTCTGCAACGAGGCCTTGGTGATCCCCAGCAGGATCGGCTCACCCTGAGCAGGGCGACCACCGCGGGCGATGGTCTTCTCGTTGGCCGCGTCGAACTCCTGCTTGTCGACATGTTCGCCCTTCAACAGGGTGGTGTCACCCGAATCCAGGATCTCCCACTTCTGCAGCATCTGGCGCACGATGACCTCGATGTGCTTGTCGTTGATCTTCACGCCCTGCAGACGATACACGTCCTGCACCTCGTCGATCATGTAATCCGCCAGCGCTTCGACACCCATGATGGACAGGATGTCATGCGGAGCCGGGTTACCGTCCATCAGGTATTCACCCTTCTGGATGAAGTCCCCTTCGGCGACCGGGATGTGCTTGCCCTTGGGCACCATGTACTCGATGGTCTCCATGGACTCGTCAGCCGGTTCGATGCTGATGCGGCGCTTGTTCTTGTAGTCGCGGCCAAAGCGCACGTAACCATCGGCCTCGGCGATGATCGCGTGATCTTTCGGACGGCGGGCTTCGAACAGTTCGGCCACACGCGGCAGACCACCTGTGATGTCCTTGGTCTTGGCACCTTCGCGCGGGATACGCGCGACGACGTCACCGGCTTCGACCTTCTGGCCGTCTTCGACCGACAGGATCGCATCCACCGACATCGGATAGTGAACCGGGTTGCCCGCATCGTTGCGGACCGGCTCGCCATCTTCGCCAACCAGAATGATCTCGGGCTTGAGGTCGCTGCCTTTGGGGGCGGCGCGCCAGTCGATCACGATCTTCTGGGTCATGCCGGTTGCTTCGTCGGTCTCGTCGCGGACAGCGAGGCCCGAAACCAGATCGACATATTTCGCAGTACCGGCTTTCTCGGCGATGATCGGCAGGGTGTAGGGATCCCACTCGAACAGCTTGTCGCCACGGGCCACCTTAGTGCCGTCCTTGACGAACAGCTTGGAGCCGTAGCCCAGCTTGTGGCTGGCACGCTCTTCGCCGTGTTCGTCCTTGATCACCAGCTTCATGTTCCGGCCCATGACCAGGCTTTCGCCGGCTGCGTTGACCAGAATCTGCGGGTTCTCGAAGGAAACGATACCTTCCTGGCTGGCTTCCTGGAACGACTGCTGACCACCCTGCGCAACACCACCGATGTGGAAGGTCCGCATGGTCAGCTGTGTACCGGGTTCACCGATCGACTGCGCCGCGATGATGCCGACAGCTTCACCTGTGTTTACCATTGTACCGCGTGCGAGGTCACGACCGTAGCAGGTTGCACAGACGCCTTCCTCGGACTCACAGGTCAGAGGCGAGCGGATGCGCATCGACTGAACGCCGGCTTCGTCGATTGTGTCGGCCATACGTTCGTCGATCAGCTGACCGGCTGCGACGATCACCTCATCGGTGCCCGGACGCAGAACATCGTCAGCGGCCACACGGCCCAGCACACGTTCGGCCAGCGAAGCGACAACCTCACCGTCGTTCACGGCTGCTTCGGCGGTGATCGCACGCTCGGTGCCGCAGTCGATCTCACGAACGATGCAGTCCTGCGCCACATCCACCAGACGACGGGTCAGGTAACCCGAGTTCGCCGTCTTCAGAGCGGTATCCGACAGACCCTTACGGGCACCGTGGGTCGAGTTGAAGTACTCGAGAACGGTCAGACCTTCTTTAAAGTTCGAGATGATTGGCGTCTCGATGATGTCACCGTTCGGTTTGGCCATCAGGCCACGCATACCACCCAGCTGTTTCATCTGAGTAACCGAGCCACGCGCACCCGAGTGGGCCATCATGTAGACCGAGTTCGGCTCCATGTCCGACCCGTCTTCGGCCTTGGCAACGTCCGAGATCGTGCTCATCATTGCCTCGGTCACGCGGTCGTTACACTTCGACCAGGCATCAACAACCTTGTTGTACTTTTCGCCCTGAGTGATCAGGCCGTCCATGTACTGCTGTTCAAAGTCTTTCACCTGACTGCGGGTGTCATCGACGATGCTCCACTTGTCGCCTGGGATGACCATGTCATCCTTGCCGAACGAGATGCCCGCCTTGAACGCTTCTTTGAAGCCCATCGACATGATTTGGTCACAGAAGATAACCGACTCTTTTTGACCGCAGTAACGGTAGACAGTGTCGATCACCTGCTGCACTTCTTTCTTCCGCAGCAAGCGGTTGACCAGCTCGAACGGCGCCTTGTTGTTCATCGGCAGCAACGCACCCAGACGCAGACGGCCCGGAGTGGTTTCATAGCGCTTCTGAACTTCGTTGCCTTCCTCGTCGATCTGCGTGATCCGGGCAGTGATTTTCGAGTGCAGATGCACCTCACCCGCGTCCAGCGCGTGCTGAACTTCGTCGATCGAACCAAAGACCTTGCCTTCACCCGGCATGCCTTCGCGTTCCAGGGTCACATAGTACAGACCCAGGATCATATCCTGCGACGGAACGATGATCGGCGCGCCGTTTGCAGGCGACAGAACGTTGTTCGTCGACATCATCAGAACACGGGCTTCCAGCTGCGCCTCAAGGCTCAGCGGTACGTGAACGGCCATCTGGTCACCGTCGAAGTCGGCGTTGAAGGCCGAACAGACCAGCGGGTGCAGCTGGATGGCTTTCCCTTCGATCAGAACCGGCTCGAACGCCTGAATGCCAAGACGGTGCAGCGTCGGCGCACGGTTCAGCATGACAGGGTGTTCGCGGATCACTTCGTCGAGGATATCCCACACTTCGGGACGCTCTTTCTCGACCAGTTTCTTCGCCTGTTTCACGGTCGAAGACAGACCCTTGGCTTCAAGGCGCGAGTAGATGAACGGCTTGAACAGCTCCAGCGCCATCTTCTTGGGCAGACCGCACTGGTGCAGCTTGAGTTCCGGACCGGTCACAATGACCGAACGGCCCGAGAAGTCGACGCGTTTCCCCAGAAGGTTCTGACGGAAGCGGCCCTGCTTACCTTTCAGCATGTCCGACAGCGATTTCAGCGGGCGCTTGTTGGCACCCGTGATCACGCGGCCGCGACGGCCGTTGTCGAACAGAGCGTCCACGGATTCCTGCAGCATCCGCTTTTCGTTGCGGACGATGATATCAGGCGCGCGCAGTTCGATCAGGCGCTTCAGACGATTGTTCCGGTTGATGACACGGCGATACAGATCGTTCAGATCCGAAGTCGCAAAACGGCCACCATCCAGCGGAACCAGCGGACGCAGTTCCGGCGGAATGACCGGGATCACGGTCATCACCATCCATTCGGGCCGGTTGCCCGACTCGAGGAAGGATTCAACAACCTTCAGACGCTTGATGATCTTCTTAGGCTTCAGTTCGCCGGTCGCTTCGGCCAGATCAGCGCGCAGCTGCTCTGCTTCGGCTTCCAGATCGATCTGGGCCAGCATCTCACGGATGGCTTCGGCACCGATATTCGCGGTGAACGCGTCCATGCCATAGGCATCCTGCGCGTCCATGTACTCTTCTTCGGTCAGCATCTGGCCGTAGGTCAGGTCGGTCAGACCGGGCTCGATGACGACGTAGTTTTCAAAGTACAGAACGCGTTCCAGATCGCGCAGCGTCATGTCCAGCATCAGACCAATGCGGGACGGCAGCGATTTAAGGAACCAGATATGCGCAACGGGCGCGGCCAGTTCGATATGACCCATACGCTCGCGGCGGACTTTTTGCAGGGTGACTTCCACACCGCATTTCTCGCAGACAACGCCGCGATACTTCATCCGCTTATATTTGCCGCACAGACATTCATAATCTTTGATCGGGCCAAAGATGCGCGCGCAGAACAGGCCGTCACGTTCAGGCTTGAACGTCCGGTAGTTGATGGTTTCGGGTTTCTTGATCTCGCCATAGGACCAAGACAGAATCCGCTCGGGCGACGCCAGTGAGACCTTGATCTCGTCGAATACTTTCGGCGGCGTCAGCGGGTTGAACGGGTTGTTGGTGATTTCCTGGTTCATTTGTTACCTCAAATCTTGCGGAAGGGGGGACGGGAGAAAGGGCAAGGCCCTTACTCCTCAACCTCCGCATCCAGGAGTTCCATATTCAGGCCGAGGCCACGGACTTCTTTCACCAGAACGTTGAACGATTCCGGTACGCCCGCTTCAAAGTTATCCTCGCCCTTGACGATCGACTCATAGACCTTGGTCCGGCCGGCGACGTCATCCGATTTCACGGTGAGCATTTCCTGCAGGGTGTAGGCGGCGCCGTAAGCTTCCAGAGCCCAGACCTCCATCTCACCAAAGCGCTGACCACCGAACTGCGCCTTACCACCCAGCGGCTGCTGGGTCACCAGGCTGTACGGCCCGGTCGAACGCGCGTGGATCTTGTCGTCCACAAGGTGGTGTAGTTTCAGCAGGTACTTGATGCCCACGGTGACCGGACGCGCGAATTGCTCACCGGTACGACCGTCGAACAGGATCGACTGACCGCTTTCCGAGAAGCCCGCGCGCACCAGAGCGTCGTTGACGTCAGCCTCTTTGGCGCCGTCAAAGACCGGGGTTGCGATCGGAACACCGCGAGTGACGTTGCTGGCCGCTTCGATCAGCTGGTCCTCGTCCATGCCGCTGATGCCCTCTTCATAGACATCCTCGCCATAGGCGTGTTTCATCGCGTCACGTACCGGCGTCAGATCGCCCGAACGGCGGTATTCCTGTAGCGCCTCATCGATGTTCAGACCCAGACCGCGTGCGGCCCAACCCATGTGGGTTTCAAGGATCTGACCAACGTTCATACGCGACGGCACACCCAGCGGGTTCAGACAGAAATCAACCGGCGTACCATCGGCCAGGAACGGCATGTCTTCCATCGGAACGACCTTGGAAATCACACCCTTGTTCCCGTGACGACCAGCCATCTTGTCGCCCGGCTGCAACTTGCGCTTCACGGCAATGAAGACTTTAACCATCTTCATCACACCCGGCGGCAGATCGTCGCCACGACGGACTTTCTCGACCTTGTCCTCGAAACGGGCATCCAGAGCGCGCTTTTGCACTTCGTACTGCTCGTTCAGAGCTTCGACGATCTGTGCATCCTGCTCGTCTTCCAGCGCCAGCTGCCACCACTGACCACGGGTCAGGGTTTCCAGCAGCTCCTCGGTGATCACCGACCCTGCCTTGACGCCTTTCGGGCCTTTGACAGCGGTTTTACCCAGGATCAGACCTTGCAGACGCGCATAGATGTTGCGGTCAAGGATCGCCAGCTCGTCGTCCCGGTCACGGGCCAGACGTTCGACTTCCTCACGCTCGATCTGCAGCGCACGCTCGTCTTTCTCTACACCGTGACGGTTGAAGACGCGAACCTCAACGACCGTACCGTAGTCGCCCGGCTTCACGCGCAGCGAGGTGTCGCGCACGTCAGATGCTTTTTCACCAAAGATGGCGCGCAGCAGCTTTTCTTCCGGGGTCATTGGGCTTTCGCCCTTCGGAGTGATCTTGCCGACCAGAATATCGCCCGGCTCAACATCCGCACCGATGTAAACGATGCCCGCCTCGTCGAGGTTGCGCAGCGCTTCTTCACCGACATTCGGGATGTCGCGAGTGATTTCTTCCGGACCCAGCTTGGTGTCACGGGCGGCGACTTCAAATTCCTCGATATGAACCGAGGTAAAGACGTCGTCACGCGCGATACGCTCCGAGATCAGGATCGAGTCTTCGTAGTTGTAACCGTTCCACGGCATGAACGCGACGACCACGTTCTTACCCAGGGCCAGTTCACCCATATCGGTCGATGGACCATCGGCAATGACTTCGCCCTTCTGGACGGTGTCACCCACCTTGATCAGCGGACGCTGGTTGATGCAGGTGTTCTGGTTCGAACGCTGGAACTTGCGCAGACGATAGATGTCAACGCCAGCGTCGCCCAGTTCCAGATCTTCAGTGGCGCGGATAACGATACGCTGGGCATCGACCTGGTCGATGATACCGGCGCGTTTCGCCTGGATCGCAGCACCCGAGTCGATCGCAACCTTTTCCTCGATGCCGGTACCGACCAGCGGTGCCTCGGCCCGCAGCAGCGGAACCGCCTGACGTTGCATGTTCGAACCCATCAGAGCGCGGTTGGCGTCGTCGTTTTCAAGGAACGGGATCAGCGATGCAGCAACCGAGACCAGCTGTTTCGGCGACACGTCGATCAGGTCCACATTCTCGCGCGGGGCAAGCGTGTAGTCACCCGCCTGACGGGTCGAAACCAGATCGTTGATGAACTTGCCATCCGCATCCAACGTCGCGTTGGCCTGTGCCACGGTATGACGCATTTCCTCGGTCGCGGACATGTAGTGGACCTCGTCGGTCACCTGCCCGTCTTGTACGACGCGATAAGGGGTTTCGATGAAGCCGTACTTGTTCACGCGGGCGAAGGTGGCCAGCGAGTTGATCAGACCGATGTTCGGACCTTCGGGCGTTTCGATCGGGCACATCCGGCCATAGTGGGTTGGGTGAACGTCGCGCACCTCAAAGCCCGCACGTTCACGAGTCAGACCACCGGGGCCAAGCGCCGAAAGACGGCGTTTGTGGGTAACCTCGGACAGCGGGTTGGTCTGGTCCATGAACTGCGACAGCTGCGAGCTGCCGAAGAATTCACGAACCGCGGCCGCCGCCGGTTTCGCGTTGATCAGGTCCTGTGGCATGACGGTGTCGATCTCGACTGACGACATACGCTCTTTGATTGCGCGCTCCATGCGCAGCAGGCCGACGCGGTACTGGTTTTCCATCAGTTCGCCGACCGAACGCACACGACGGTTGCCGAGGTGGTCGATATCGTCCACATCGCCTTTGCCGTCGCGCAGCTCCACCAGCGCCTTGATGCAGGCCACGATGTCTTCGCGGCGCAGGGTACGCAGGGTGTCAGGCGCATCCAGTGCCAGACGCATATTCATCTTCACGCGGCCAACAGCGGACAGATCATACCGCTCGCTGTCGAAGAACAACGTGTCGAACAGAGCCGACGCAGCCTCGACGGTGGGCGGCTCACCCGGACGCATAACGCGGTAGATGTCCATCAGCGCGCTTTCACGGTTCAGGTTCTTGTCCTGAGCCATGGTGTTGCGCATGTAGGGGCCGACATTGACGTTGTCGATGTCCAGTACCGGGATGTCGGTGATACCCGCGTCGATCAGTTCCTTGACGGTACCGCCGATCAGGTCGCCATCCTTGTCGTATTCCAGGGTCAGCTCATCACCGGCTTCGACATAGATCGCGCCGGTTTCTTCGTTGATGATGTCCTTGGCGACAAACTTGCCGACGATGTGATCAAACGGAACCAGCAGATCAGTGACGGTTCCTTCGTCGATCAGCTTCTTGACCGCGCGTGGGGTAACTTTCTTGCCCGCTTCGGCAATCACTTCACCGGACTTGGCGTCAACCAGATCATAGGTCGGGCGGGTGCCGCGCACGCGCTCGGGGAAGAACGGTGTCACCCAACCCTTATTCTTGTCCAGCTTGTAGGACACGGTGTTGTAATACGCGTCCATGATCGCTTCCTGATCCAGACCCAATGCATAAAGCAGGGTTGTCACAGGCAGTTTGCGGCGACGGTCGATCCGGGCGAACACGATGTCCTTGGCGTCAAACTCGAAGTCCAGCCAGCTGCCGCGATACGGGATGATGCGGCAGGCAAACAGCAGCTTGCCCGAGGAATGCGTCTTGCCTTTGTCGTGGTCAAAGAACACGCCGGGCGAACGGTGCATCTGCGATACGATCACACGCTCGGTCCCGTTCACGACAAAAGTGCCGTTCGGCGTCATCAAAGGCATATCGCCCATGAAGACATCCTGTTCCTTGATGTCCTTTACCGATTTTGCGCCGGTGTCCTCATCGACATCGAACACGATCAGACGCAAGGTAACCTTCAGCGGTGCGCTGTAGGTCATGTCGCGCTGCATGCACTCTTCGACGTCGTATTTGGGTTTTTCCAGATCGTATTTCACGAATTCCAGAACGGAGGTTTCGTTGAAATCCTTGATCGGGAAAACCGACTGGAACACGCCTTTGATGCCTTCGCCGTCAGTGGGCTGCTCTGCATCGCCGGAGCGCAGGAAAAGATCATAAGAAGATTTCTGGACCTCAATGAGGTTCGGCATTTCCAGCACTTCGCGGATTTTGCCGTAATATTTACGAAGACGTTTCTGGCCAAGGAACGTTTGAGCCATGTCAGATGTCACCTTTCGATGTTCTCAGCGGGCAAAGACACCGTCGGGCCCCGGCATCTTGCACAATCGAGACAACACGTCCGGATCAATTCATGGCCACCGTCCCGAAGGCGGCCTCCCGATCCGAAAACCGTGTCTTAGAAAACGCCTCGCGTCTTGAGGCCCTTTCTAAGACAGGTTCGGCTGGACCCGGATTTCTCCGGACCCAGCCAAATTTTTTGGCACATCAGCGATGCACCTGAGACCAAGCTTAGGCCAGCTCGACTTCGGCGCCAGCTGCTTCCAGCTTGGCTTTGACGTCTTCTGCTTCTGCTTTGTCCACGCCTTCTTTGATCTTGCCGCCGGCTTCGACCAGTTCTTTGGCTTCTTTCAGGCCCAGGCCGGTGATGCCGCGAACTTCTTTGATGACGTTGATTTTCGATGCGCCGGCGTTCTTCAGAACGACGTCGAATTCGGTTTTTTCTTCCTCAGCTGCACCGCCGGCGTCGCCAGCTGCACCTGCGACCATTACGGCGCCGCCAGCTGCGGGCTCGATGCCGTATTCGTCTTTGAGGATGGTTTTCAGTTCTTGTGCTTCCAGCAGGGTCAGACCCACGATGCTTTCTGCGAGTGCTTTCAGATCAGCCATTTTATCAGCTCTTTCCGTTTACAGTGTGTGTTCCAACGTCAGGGCAAATGCCCCACGCAGATCATTCAGTGCCAACCGCTTACGCAGCTTCCGCCTTCTCTTCGATGGTGGAAAGGATGCTTGCGATATTGCTTGCAGGTGCGCCAATCGCGCCGGCGATGTTCGAAGCAGGTGCGCCAATGCAGCCCACGATCGAAGCAATAAGCTCCTCGCGAGACGGCATTTTCGAAACAGCTTCGACGCCTTTGCGGTCCAGAGCGTTCTCGCCCATTGCACCGCCAAGGATTTCGAACTTCTTGTTCTCCTTGGCGAAGTCCTCGGCCACTTTGGCTGCTGCCACAGGGTCCTCGGAATAGGTCAGAACGGTCATCCCTGTCAGCAGGTCGGCCATGCTTTCACACGGCTTACCCTCAAGGGCGATTTTGGCGAGCCTGTTTTTGGCAACACGCACGGAACCGCCCGCTTCGCGTGCACGCGCGCGCAGGTCCTGCATCTCGGCAACTGTCAGACCGGCGTAGTGGGCAACCACTACGACGCCAGAGCTTTCGAAGATTTGGCCGAGTTCCTCGACCACTTTCTCTTTCTGGGCTCTATCCACAGTTCTCTCCAAGTTAGGGGCGAAATCTCACCCCGGCTCATATTTGCCGCAGCTTTCGCTCCGGCGTTCAGGTCCTTGTTACGGGATTGGCCAAAATGCGCCCGAGGGTGGGACCCCCAGAATTCTTTGGTCTTACCCGTCTCAGGCAGGGAATTAAGGGGCCGAATGGACCCACCCACCGTCTTGGACGAAACGAAACAAAGCGCACGACGAATCGCACGCTTTGTTCCGCAGGTCTTCTTAGGGCAGATAGAGGAGGTTTCCAAGGGGTAAATTACACCCAATTCAGATCATACAACACCCAAATTCCAAGGGCATGGTTCAGAACTTCCCGTTGTCGTTTTTCCATTCCTCGCGCGGCGGAACCGCTTCGATGGTGTTCCAATGTTCGACGATCCGATCAGCGTCCCAGCGATACAAATCATAAAAGCTGGAATGCACCCCATTTCTTTCCCCTTCGCACACGCAAAGGACGAAATTTCCCTCTGCCAAAACCCGATGCAAATGCTTGTAGACAAATTTTGTCCCGCTTTCGCTTGTTCCTTCCAACACGTTCTTGAGCGCTACGATTCCGTCGGCCATGTCCGGATTGTGCTGTTTTAGATCCTCTGCAACAAAGTCCGCCAATCTGTCAAACCTGCGCTTTATCAGAACGTCTGTGACAAACATGCTGCTAGCGGCTCGATTTTCTTCCGTCTTCTCCAGGTCCGTTACTTCGGTGTGACCATCCAGCATTCCACGCCCAGAAAGGTTTGGACCGCGCAAGGGCTGAATGTTGTCCCAATGCTCTACGGCTTTGCCATCTTCGAACCGAAACACCTCAAACGCGGCGCGCAGGCTACTGAAATCGTACTCGATATGCGCAAAGGCAAAGTCGCCATCCTCGAAAACCCTTTTGAATGTAACCTTGGGCGAGGTTTTGGACAGCCTTGCGAACAGGTCGGCAATACCTTCGCTGCCTTCGTGAGTTTGAGGGTTGTGCTGGATGTACTTCTCTTCATTCACAACCGCTGCCGCCATGGCGTCACCGGTTTCCAATCCCTTAAGAAATCTTTGGAGGAGTTCGCGCTTAGTTTCCATAGCCATGGTCCGTTCGATTGCCAGAACTGAAATGCATGCGATTTATCTTCGCACCGAACCCGGCAAAATGAAAATCCCGGGCAGTTTGCACCACCCGGGATCAATACTTTACAGCAGATTTGTCTGGCTTACTCGCCCGAGGCCTCTGCTACATCAACGGTCACACCGGGGCCCATGGTCGAGCTCAGCGCGATTTTCTTCATATAGGTGCCTTTGGCGCCCGACGGTTTCGCCTTGGCAACAGCCGAGACAAACGCGCGGACGTTTTCAGCCAGTTTGGCTTCGTCGAACGACGCTTTGCCAACACCGGCATGCACAACGCCGCCTTTTTCCGCCTTGAACTGAACTTCACCGCCCTTGGCTGCTTCCACGGCCGCTTTCACGTCCATGGTCACGGTACCAACCTTGGGGTTCGGCATCAGGTTGCGGGGGCCCAGAACTTTACCCAGACGACCGACGATCGGCATCATGTCCGGGGTTGCGATGCAGCGATCGAATTCGATGGTGCCGCCCTGAATGGTTTCCATCAGGTCTTCTGCGCCAACGATGTCCGCACCTGCTTCTTTCGCCTCATCGGCCTTGGGGCCACGAGCGAAAACAGCAACGCGCATCGCTTTACCGGTGCCGTTCGGCAGGCCGACAACGCCGCGAACCATCTGGTCCGCGTGGCGGGTGTCAACACCCAGGTTCAGTGCGATTTCGATGGTCTCGTCGAATTTCGAGGTTGCATTGGCTTTGACCAGGGCAACTGCTTCTTCAACCGACAGGTTTTCCTTGCCGGCGACAGCTTCGCGCGCAGCGCGGGTACGTTTACCGAGTTTTGCCATCTTACTTCACCTCGATGCCCATAGAGCGGGCCGAGCCCAGGATGATCTGCATTGCGCCTTCGACGTCGTTGGCGTTCAGATCTTTCATTTTGGCTTCTGCGATTTCACGAACCTGCTTCGAGGTCACGGTGGCCACGGTCTCACGACCGGGGTTTTCCGCGCCACGGGGGCGGTTACGCTTGCCGACCGGCTTCAGACCAGCTGCTTTTTTCAGGTAGTAAGACGCGGGCGGCGTCTTGATGTCCATGGTGAAGGACTTGTCCTGATAATAGGTGATCACGGTTGGGCAAGGTGCGCCCTGCTCCATGTCTGCGGTCTTGGCGTTGAACGCCTTGCAGAATTCCATGATGTTGATGCCGCGCTGACCCAGCGCCGGACCAACTGGCGGCGACGGGTTCGCCTGACCTGCAGGAACCTGCAGTTTCATTGTACCAGCAAGCTTCTTGGCCATTTAGTTTTCCTTTCAACTTGGGTGAAACGCGTCCCACCCAGATTATGTTGCGTGGTCCGGTCCGGGATCGCGACCCCGGCAACCTCCCACGAGAGAATCTCGCCCGAAGACGATAGAGGCGGCGTTTACATGGGATCAGGAGAGATGACAAGTGGTTGGCGCACCATTCGGGTTGTACCGAATCAAACCCTGAGAGGATTCTTGCTGCCTGCGTGATTACACGCGAATGTCCGCGCGGTTCCAAATTCCTCTAACAATCTGCAAAGACATGTAAAACCGCCAGTTTTCAGCCAATTGAACGCGACATTGGCGCTTGCTTCGCCACAACGCAGATGACCGTGCTATACTCCTTAAAAATAGTGATTATTGGTGGAGGTTAATTATGATACTTCGTTTAGCTTTAACTCTTGGCATCGCCTTTTCTCTTGCTGCTGCCATCCCTCAAACGGCGCGGGCCGACGCTGGAGAGTTTCTTGGTGGTGCGGTCGTCGGCGGGATCGTTGGTTACGCAATCGGCAAGGACCAACAAAAGAAAAAATCTCAGAGAACAACTACATCGAACCGCACCTATCGGTCAGGCATTCCGTCGACCACGCAAGGCGCGCAAACCCAGACTGCGCTCAATTACTTCGGGTACAATGCAGGAAGGGTCGATGGTCAGGTCGGTCGTGGCACCCGGTCCGCAATCGAACGCTATCAGGCCTCGATGGGTTATCCTATAAACGGCTATGATTTTCAGCCGTATCAGTATGATTTTCTGATGCAAGCCTACTATTGGGCCACAAGCGGTGGACAGGCAACGACTCAACTTGCGGGCCAACCGCTTCTGATGGCGTATCGCCGTCAGGTGCAGACGGGATCTGCTTTGGCTACTGCCCCTCAGGCGCCGGCACAAGCCGCCCCGGCACAACCTGTTCCGGTTGCGACACCGCAAGAACCTGAGCCGGAGACAACCGAAACAACGTCTGCCAGCCTGCCGAGCCTGTTTTCCGGCGGCACCGGAGGCCCGTCGCTGGCCAATCGCTGTAGCGGGGTCATGCTGCAAACATCTACCAATGGCGGCTATACGACCCTGGCGAACATGTCCGATCCCGACTTTGCGCTCAGCGAGCAGTTCTGTCTTGCCCGCAGCTACGCGATGGCGCGCGGTGAAGATCTGATTCAGGATATCCAGGGGCTGACGCCGGAGCAGGTGAGTGCTCAATGCGACTCGTATGGTGAAATGGTGGCGCCTCAGGTTGATGCTCTGTCTATCAATTCGAAAACCGAGGCTGAAACCCAGATGCGCAAGCTGGCGCTGGACTCGGGCCTCAGCCCCCAAGACCTTGCCGCGACAAGTAAGGTTTGCCTTGCGATTGGCTATCGTCAGGACAACATGGATGCCGCGCTTGGGTCTGCCCTGATGTTGGTCGCAATGGGTGAGCCCGCCTATGGCGAACTGATTGGCCACCATCTGCGCGAAGGCTTCGGTGTACAGAAACGTCGCGATCTTGCGATGCAGTGGTATGACGCGAGCCTGTCGGCCCTGGACGCCGGATCGCAGGCTGTGTTCCTGCCCTCGCAGACCGACCGCCCGCAACTTTTGCGCGCGGCCATGGTGCAGGCGCAATAGGTCGACACGTTTTCAGCGAATACCCAAACAAAAAACGCCGCGTTGCCCTTGGCATCGCGGCGTTTCAATTCTCGAGGAGTGTTTCCTCAGCTCTGCTTGGTGACCTGCGTGAAATCCAGCTCGACCGGAGTTTCCCGGCCGAAGATCGAAACCGAAACCTTCAGCTTCTGGTTTTCGTCGTCCACACCTTCGACCATGCCGTCGAAATCTTCGAACGGGCCATCGTTGACTTTGACCTTCTCACCGACCTCGAAGCTGATCATCAGCTTGGGTGCTTCTTCACCTTCCTGAACACGGTTCAGGATCTGGTTCACTTCGGCGTCGCGCATCGGCATCGGGCGGCCTTGCGGGCCCAGGAAACCGGTGACGCGGTTGATCGAGTTGATCAGGTGGTACCCCTGATCCGACATTTCCATATGCACCAGAACGTAACCAGGCATAAATCGGCGTTCGGTCGTGACCTTCTTGCCCCGGCGAACTTCGATCACCTCTTCGGTGGGCACCAGAACTTCGTCGATATCGTCCTCAAGGCCCTGTTCAGCCACCGACGTGCGGATCTGTTCTGCGATCTTCTTTTCGAAATTCGAAAGAACGCTGACCGAGTACCACCGTTTCGCCATGAACCTGTCGTCCTTGTTTGTCTTCGGGGTATCAAGCGTACCGGACACACCCGTCATTAAAATCTTGCCACGCCATCCGGAATAAAAAGCGGCGCGCAGCCCGAATCGCCACACGCCCATTCCGAATAGTACCGCGTCACCTACTCTGACATTGCCCGCAGCGCAAGGGGGCAGAGACGTTTCAGCGCGCTGATCCCGTTTAGCTGAAAGCACCCAGGATCAGTTGAAGACCACCCCGGATACCCAAATCGACCAAAGCGAAAAATACAGCCGTCAGCGCCGCCATGATGAAGACCATTACCGTGGTCAACAGCACCTCGCGCCGGGTCGGCCAGACGACCTTGGAGACTTCGGCACGGACTTGCTGAATGAACTGGATCGGATTGGTGGTGGCCATTTGGCGTGTTCTCTCTGCTAGCGGATGGGCCGGACATAGCCGGGCATTGCGGCAATTTCAAGGGCAGTTGGTTCAACTCTGCCTCTATGGGGCATTCGTTCAGGGTTTGGGTTTGTCATCCCATTCGTCGCTCAGGATCCGGCGCGCGTCACCTTCGGGGTCTTCGTACTGGTTCGTACGAACGGTATATACGAAGGCCGCCAGACCAACGCCCCCCAGGAACAGGGAAATCGGGATCAGATAAGCAAGCACTTCCATTCAGATTACCTCAACCGCAGGGCGTTCAGGGACACGGTAATGGACGAGGTCGACATCGCCAAGGCCGCGATCAGCGGTGTCGCCAGTCCGATCACGGCCAGAGGAACGGCGATCACATTGTAAACGGTTGCGATCTGGAAGTTTTCGCGAATGCGTCTGGTGGCTTTGACGGCCGTGTCACACGCATCCGCAATGGGCGAAAGATCATTGCCCAACAGCACGATATCTGACGCGACCCGCGCCGCATCCAGCGCAGAGGCCGGAGAGATCGACACATGCGCCGCCGCCAAAGCGGCGGTATCGTTCAGCCCGTCGCCAACCATCAAAACTTTGTGGCCTTCATCGCTGAGATCCTGAATGCGTCTTGCCTTGTCCTGCGGCAAAGCCTCGGCAATCCAGTCCTCAATTCCCAGTTTTTCCGCCAAGGCGCGCACTGCCCCCTGCGAATCCCCTGAAATCAGAAGTACACGCTTGCCCGAAGCACGCAGGGCATCCACCGCCTCAGCGGCGCCCGGGCGCAACGCGTCCGAGAATCGGAAGGCCACGGGTGCTTCCTCGCCGATTGCCAGCCAGGCCGAAGTGTCTGTGCTCTGATCCGCGCCGACCCAGGCGGCCCGCCCCAGACGAACACGCTGACCACGGAATTCGCCCTCGGTGCCATAGCCGGGAACCTCGGCTACTCCCCGCACATTTGCTGGTTTGATGCCTGCCGCACGCGCCGCTTTTGCCAATGATACGGACAAGGGATGTGCAGAAGCCTCGGCCAGCGCCAGAGCGACCTCGACCTTGGCCCGTGCATGGTCTGCCAGATTGACCAGTTCCGGTGCGCCGGATGTCAGCGTTCCCGTCTTGTCGAATACAACTGTGTCAGCTTCGGACAGCCGTTCCAGTGCTGTGGCGTGCTTGATCAGCATTCCCTTGCGGAACAACCGGCCCGACGCGGCCGTGGTTACCGCTGGCACGGCCAGACCCAACGCACAGGGGCAGGTAATAATCAGAACAGCCGCCGCGATGTTCAGCGCCGTGCGCAAATCACCGGAATAGATGTACCACCCAACAAAGCTGAGCGCCGACAGAATGTGAACGCCGGGCGCATACAGCTTGGCAGCCTTATCGGCCAACGAGGTGTACCGGGACCGGCCAGACTCGGCGATGGCGACCAGATCAGCCATACGATGGAGCGACGTGTCTTCCCCGACCGCCGTTGCCCGGATTGTCAACGGACCCGTCAGGTTGACTTCACCCGCGCTCACAGCCTGCCCGGCCTCGGCAAAGACTGGCACCGTCTCGCCCGTCAGAAGGGATCGATCCAGTTCGGACTGACCCGACACGATCTGGCCGTCCACGGGCATGCGCCCACCTGGTCGGACAAGGATCAGATCTCCGACGCACAACTCGGCAACGGGAACTTCATCTTCAATCCCATCGGCGACACGAATGGCGCGGGGAACTTCCAACGCGGTCAATTCTTCGGCCGCAGATCGCGCCGCGGCACGGGTGCGGTAATCCAGATACCGTCCGGCCAGCAGAAAGAAGGTCAATGTCAGGGCTGCGTCGAAATAGGCATGCTCGCCGCTCAACGCGGTTTCCCACAGCGACGTGACCAGCGCCAACAGGATCGCCAGTACAATTGGCACATCCATATTCAGCCGTCGCACGCGCAGGGCGCTCCAGGCATTGGCAAAGAACGGCTGGGCCGAGAACGCAATGGCCGGCAGCGCGATGGCCGCTGAAATCCAGTGGAACATGTCCCGCGTTGCATCCGTCGCACCTGACCAGACCGACACCGACAGCAACATCACGTTCATGGATGCAAACCCGGCCACGGCCAGCCGCATCAGAAGATCACGCCCGGCCTTGTCCGTCTGGGTTGCGGACAAAGCCCCCGGATCAAGCTCATGTGCTTCGAAACCTGCCTGTTCAAGCACCGGGATCAGATCGCTTGCACGCGTTTCCGGCGTGGCTTTGATCATCGCGCGTTTGAGCGTCAGGTTCACCCGGGCGTCTTCGACACCGGGATGCGCGTTCAGTTCACGCTCGACCGTCGCGATACAGGCCGAGCAATGAATGCCCGGCAGCGACAAAGCGATCTGCACATCCTCCGGTATGGGCCGGGCCGGTTCTGCCGGGGCCGCAAGGCAGCCCGGGCAGGCTGCTGTGCCGGATGAAAGCTGAGCCGTCATGCTTACCCCTTTACGTAAAGCGGGACGCGCTGCGAGAATTCGGCGCCGTTTCCGTCACGCGCCACCAACCGGATGTTCCAGTTGCCCTTGCCCAGTGTAGCAGGCGTGGCATAGGCTGTACCGTCGAACGTAAAATCCGGCACGAAGTCGTCGCGCACATGGGTTGCCCGACCGACCACGGCCTGCAATTCGCTCACCTCAACCGGCGCACCGCTTTCGTCGGTGATGTGCAGGATCAGAAGGCCGCCTTTGGTTTCCGCCCGAACTGTCCAGCCCAGCGCCTGCTGCTCTTTCAGGCGCTCGTTGAACTCCTGGCTGGCGACGTAGGAGTTCTTGACCTCCAGCCCGGGAAAGGTTTTCACCGCATTGTACGCCAGCACGAGGTTCACCGCGATGATCACGCCAAAAGCGCCGACAAACACGGCAAGGGCGTGCTTTCCGGTGAATTTACGTTCGGCCATGATCAGTTCCCTCGTCCGTTGAACGTGGTGTCCTTGTATGCGCGTTCGCCGCTGCTGAGGTCTTCGACCCAGATCCGTACTGGTGTCGCATCTGCTGCGGCCGGATCGCTATTGCGGGAGGCCACGATATATACACGGGTCAATTGTGCCGTATCCGCCGTGACATTCACAGTATCGATATTGGTTCCCTCGATTTCCAGTCGCATCGCCGGATCGCCCGCCAATGACAGTTTGAAAAGACGGTCCTCACCGTGCTTGTTGCGCAGACGAACGTCATAGGTGTTGCGGATTGTACCGTCCGACAGAGTGACGAAAGTGGGGTTGCGAACCGGTGCAACAGTCAGATCAATGTCAGAACGGATGAAGAGCGCAAACAGCAGCCCGAACCCGACCAGCGCCCACAATGCGGTGTACAAAATCGTACGCGGCCTCAGAATGTGCTTCCAGACATTCTTGGCGGGCTCGCCGGATCGCTCATGGGCTTCATCGCTCAGCGCCATGTAGTCGATCAGCCCTCGTGGCTTTCCGATCTTGGCCATCATGTCATCACACGCGTCGATACAAAGGGCACAGGTGATACATTCCAGCTGCTGGCCATCCCGAATATCGATCCCGACAGGGCAGACATTCACGCAGGCCATACAGTCGATGCAATCCCCCAACTCAGAATCGGCCGTCCGCTTGCCTTTGCCGCGCGGTTCACCCCGCCATTCACGATAGCCGACAACCAGCGTGTCCTCATCCATCATCGCCGCCTGAATGCGCGGCCAAGGGCAGGCATAGATACAGATCTGCTCGCGGGCGAACCCGCCGAAAAAGAAGGTTGTACCCGTCAGGATCAACATCGTCGTGTAGGCAACGGGATGCGCGTTGCCCGTCACAAGATCACGGGCCAGCGTGGGTGCATCCGCGAAATAGAACACCCAGGCACCACCTGTCGCCAAACCGATCAGAAACCAGACCGCCCATTTGGTGACCCGCAAGCGAGCCTTTCGGAAATCAAGCTTTTCCTGACGGTGCAGGCGCAGGCGGGCGTTTCTGTCGCCTTCAATCCACCGCTCGACCAGAATGAACAGGTCCGTCCAGACGGTTTGCGGGCATGCATATCCGCACCAAACGCGACCCAGAGCCGACGTAAACAGGAACAGACCCAAACCTGCCATGATCAGCAGACCAGCGACAAAGTAGAATTCGTGCGGCCAGATCTCGATCCAGAAGAAATAAAAACGTCGATTTGCAAGATCCAGCAGGACAGCCTGATCAGGCAGGCTGGGGCCGCGATCCCATCTGATCCAGGGCGTCACATAGTAAATGCCCAGCGTCACGATGAGGATGATCCATTTCAGGTTTCGAAACGGCCCCGAAACACGTCTTGGAAAAATCGGCTCACGCGCGGCGTAAAGGCTGGGGGCGGGATCGGAATCGCTCACTGGCTGGCTCCACAAATGGGTCTTCTGAAGACGTCTTGTTCCAGATCATGCCTAGGCGAACTTTGACATGGGTCAAAAAGCGCATCGAGCAAACATCTTTTGAAGATCCGCCCTTCTTACCGGCGCTGGAAATCAGGTATTTTACCCGATTTTGAGCCTATTTTGGCGGAAAATCTGCTTGTGGCGCGATACCAGCTGCACGTGGTACATGCAGTTTTCCAAGTACCGACCAATTGTCGCAGCCCCGGGTCAGCCCTGCCCGAACGCGGGTGATAAGCCGTCGTTGCGAAGAACAGAATGGCAAAACAAAAGGAATTCAGTGTAAAAAAGCACCGGCTGTTCAGGAAACGCGCGAACAGATGGAACAGCCGGTGCTACAGCCTTCGGGCGGCCAGCCGCCCGAAGGTGCCCTCTAGGTCTTACTGGCCACCACCCAACTGGTGGACATAGGCGGATACCGCACGGATCTGCGCCTCGGTCAGGCGGGTATCCCAGTTCGGCATGACGCCAAAGCGGCTGTAGGTCACTGTTTCGGTCAGAGCTTCTTCGCTACCGCCATAAAGCCAGATCGCGTCGGTCAGGTTCGGCGCCCCCTGGAAGATGTCACCTTTGCCATCTTCACCATGGCAGGACACGCAGTTGTCTTCGAAGACAACCTTGCCCGCCTGTGCCGCCGCGTCATCGGTCTGAGCATTGCTCAGCGACATGACATACTGAACCACCTGCGTGATTTCGTCATGCTCCAGGATTTCACCGAAGGCAGGCATCTCGGAATAGCGCGCATCGTCACTTTCTTCGTTCCGGATACCATAGCTGACGGTGTAGACGATATCTTCCATCGTACCACCCCACAGCCAGGCGTCATCCAGCAGGTTCGGGAAACCCGGCGCGCCCTGCGCACCGGAACCGTGGCACTGCGCACACCATGTACGGAACACGGCACCGCCAGAGTTCACGGCATATTGCTGAAGCTCAGCGTCCTGCGCGATGTCTTCCAGCGGTGTTTCCACCAGTTTGGCGTTCCAGGGTGCATTTGCCTCTTCGAATGCGACCATCTCCTGCTGGACCAAAGCCCGTGAAGACCAGCCCATGACGCCGGCGGTGGCCGACTGGACCAGGGGCCATGCTGGATACATAATCGTGTAGATCACGCCCCAGAAGATAGTGGCGTAGAAGGTCCACAGCCACCAGCGCGGCATCGGGTTGTCGAACTCTTCGATCCCGTCCCAGCTGTGCCCGGTTGTGTTCGGATCACCCGGCTGTTTTTCAGGTGTCTTGCTCATTGCCGCGCCTCCTTGGATGTGGCGGGTTTGTCTTGATGCCGGAAGGGGATGTTGGCGGTGTCCTTGTATTCCTTGCTGGCACCGGGGCGGAAAACCCAGATGACGATACCAACGAAGAAGGCGAACAACAGCAGCAGCATCCAGCTATCCGCGAACTGCCTGAGAATTGTGTATTCTTCCATCACGATCCTCCTTTAGCGGCTTGCGTCCGGGGTGAAGGTCGAGAAATCGACCAACGTGCCCAGCATCTGAAGATAGGCAACCAACGCATCAGCTTCGGTCAACTCGGGCTGGCCGTCGAAGTTGCGCACGTTGACCTTGTCACCATAGCGCTCCAGCAGCCCGTCATAGTCGCTGTCCGGGTCAGCCTGAGCGAGGAAGTCGGCTTGTGCGTTTTCCAGCATCTCTTCGGAATAAGGCGTCCCGACCAGAGCATTGGCGGCCATCACATCACCGATGTACTTGCCGTCAATTTTGCGATGTTCGAGGAAGCCGTATTTCGGCATCACCGATTCAGGCACAACGGATTGCGGATCCCGCAGGTGGTCGACATGCCATTGATCGGAATAGCGGCCACCGACACGCGCCAGATCCGGTCCGGTCCGTTTGGACCCCCACTGGAACGGGTGATCGTACATCGATTCCGCCGCCAGCGAGTAGTGGCCATAGCGTTCGACCTCATCCCGCATCGGACGGATCATCTGACTGTGGCAGACATAGCAGCCTTCGCGGATGTAGATCTCGCGACCCGCCATCTCGAGGGGGGTGTAAGGGCGCATGCCCTCCACCTTTTCGATTGTGTTCTCAAGATAGAACAGCGGGGTGATCTGTACGATGCCACCGATGGTCACGACCAGAAAGCTGAAGATCAGCAGGAGGGTCGCGTTGGTCTCGAGGATCTTGTGTTTGTCGAGAATTGCCATTGCTCCGGCCCTCCTTATTCAGCCGGGACCGCGACGGTCAGGCTGGCCTCTTTGGCCGGCGCTTTCCGCACAGTCATCCACAGGTTGTAGCACATGATCAGCGAACCGGCGACGAACATCACGCCACCCAGAGCACGCACCACATACATCGGGAACTTGGCAGCCACGGTGTCGGCGAACGAGTTCACCAGGAAGCCGTTGGCATCCACTTCGCGCCACATCAGGCCTTCCATGATACCGGTGACCCACATCGACGCGGCGTAAAGCACGATACCGATGGTGGCGAGCCAGAAGTGCCAGCTGACCATTTGCAGCGAGTACAGACGCTCACGCTTCCACAGGACAGGCACCAGGAAGTACAGCGCACCAAAGGTGATCATGCCGTTCCAGCCCAACGCGCCCGAGTGCACGTGACCAATTGTCCAGTCGGTGTAGTGGCTCAGCGAGTTCACCGCGCGAATCGACATCATCGGGCCTTCGAAGGTGGACATGCCGTAGAAGCCGACCGAGATCACCATCATCCGGATCACAGGGTCGGTGCGCAGCTTGTCCCACGCGCCCGACAGGGTCATCAGACCGTTGATCATACCACCCCAGGACGGCATCCACAGGATCACCGAGAACACCATGCCCAGCGTCGAGGCCCAGTCAGGTAGCGCAGTATAATGCAGGTGGTGCGGGCCGGCCCAGATGTACAGAAAGATCAGCGCCCAGAAGTGGATGATCGACAGCTTGTACGAGAACACCGGACGCTCGGCCTGCTTCGGAATGAAGTAGTACATCATGCCCAGGAAGCCGGCAGTCAGGAAAAAGCCCACCGCGTTGTGGCCATACCACCACTGGATCATGGCATCCTGCACGCCCGACCAGACGATGACCGATTTCGAACCCCAGATGCTGACAGGAATGGTCATGTTGTTGACCAGATGCAGCATGGCGACGGTGACGATAAAGGCCAGATAGAACCAGTTGGCCACATATATGTGGGGTTCTTTCCGCTTTATGATCGTACCCAAGTAGACAGCCAGATAGGCGACCCAGACAATGGTCAGCCACAGATCGACATACCATTCAGGTTCGGCATATTCCTTGGACTGCGTTCCGCCCAGAACATAACCCGTCGCCGCCAGAACGATGAACAGCTGATAGCCCCAGAAAACGAACCAGGCCAGATTGCCGCCCCAAAGCCGCGCCGCGCTGGTACGCTGAACGACGTAGAACGACGTTGCGATCAATGCGTTGCCGCCAAAGGCAAAAATCACTGCCGACGTATGCAGCGGACGCAAACGACCGAAATTCAGATACCCCTGTGCCCATTCAAAGTTCAGCACCGGAAAAGCCAGCTGAAATGCGATGAAGGTCCCGGCCAGAAACCCGATCACGCCCCAGAAGGCGGTTGCGATCACGCCATAGCGGATCACGTCATCCATGTATTCGCCCGAGCGGTCGACTAGAATATCTGGCTCGTCAGTGTTTCGAAGCGTCCAGATAAACAGGCCACCGGCGATAAGCATCACCAGCAGTGCATGTACCTGATACGCCAAATCGCGTGCATAATTGGTTCCGATCGCTGCAAACAGCGCGATCAGACCAAGCACGATCAGCTTGATGTAATTCGACATATTGCGTCCCTTTGCCATGCCCCGCGCGTTTTTGATTCTTATACGCGCGAAACCCATTTGACTGGCTGCCGTTCTGAAGCACGGCGGCTGTTACTGCTTTGATCTGTATCAAGACAGTTCTGCGTTTTCTGTGACACGCATTGTAAAGGAAACAGGCCAACTGGTCACATGAGACCAAATGCCCGAATCATGAGGTCGCAATGACTTACAAATCTCTACTCACTGTCATGACCGAAACGCAGACAGCACCCGCCGCTCTGGCGCAGATGGTGGCCCTGGCGGAATCGCAGGATGCACATGCCGAAGCCCTGTGCCTTGGCGTCGATCGCAGTCAGACAGGTTACTACTATGCGGGTGCCAATGCGCTGATCGTTCAGGAAACACTGAGCCGGGCCAACGCCGAGGCCCAGGAGCTGTTAAACTTTGCCAATGACTACCTTGGCAAGTCCGGCGTTCGCTGGTCCGCCGAGCATGGTGTCGCGCAGATTGCCGATATCGGACGCCATGTCGCGCATAGGGCACGGTTTTCCGATCTGGTGGTCCTGCCGCACCCTTATGGAAAAGACCGCGGTGCCGAGGCCGAGCCCATCATCGAAGCCGCCATGTTCGAAGGGCATTGCCCGGTTCTGGTCGTACCGGACGACGTCGAGCCCCTGACGGTGCCGCGCAATATCATGATAGGTTGGAACGAAAGCGTAGAGGCCATGTGCGCCATTCGTCACGCCCTGCCCTTCCTGAAACAGGCCGAGCTGGTCCGAATCGTGGTCATCGATCCGCCTCGCCATGGTCCGGACCGGTCTGATCCGGGCGGAATGCTGTCACAGATGCTGTCCCGTCACGGGGTCAAATGTGAGATTGATGTGCTAAGCAAAAGCATGACGCGCGTGTCGGATATTCTCAACCGTCACGCATCCGATACAGAATCGGATCTGATCGTCATGGGCGCTTACGGTCATTCCCGTTTTCGCGAGGCCATTCTGGGCGGCGCAACACGCAACATGCTGGAGCAGTCTGGCGTACCGGTATTCCTGGCCCATTGATACGCCCATCAAAAGCCGCCCGACTTGGCGGCTTTTGTCATCCTCTCTTTTGTCATCCTCTGCGGATCAGGCCTATCAGGAACAACAGGATCACGGCACCTGCTGTTGCGAATAGGATAGACGACAACAGGCCGCCGCCAACGGCAAATCCAAGCGCCGGAAATATCAACCCCGCCAGAAACGCGCCTACGATTCCGACAACTATGTTTCCGAAAAGGCCAAAACCCCTGCCCTCCATGATCTTTCCGGAAAGCCAACCGGCGATTGCGCCGACCAAAAGCATTGCCAACAAACTGGTAAATTCCATGCCGAGCTCCTGAATTAGATATCCCGCGAAAAAGACTGCGGCGGCTGTCAGTGGTCAAAAGCCTATTACGTCAGACCGGAAAGCCGCCATCCGAATCGTCACCCGCCTCTTCCATCAGGCGGCCCAAATCGGGGATGGTCACGTGCCGCTTTCCTTCAAGCGTGATCACCCCGTCTTTTTTCAAAGCTGATATCTGGCGACTGACCGTTTCCAATGTCAAACCCAGGTAATCCGCCATTGCTTCTCGGGTCAGGGGCAGGTCGAACACAATGGGTCCTGATACAGCTTTTTGACTGATTGAACCGTCCCGGCGGGCGATAATTGACAACAAACTGGCAATCTTCTCACGCGCCGTTTTGCGCCCCAGAACCAGCATCCACTCGCGGGCGGCATCAAGCTCGTCCAAAGTCATCTGCAAAAGACGATGGGCGATATGCGGGGTGTGGTCCATCAACTCTTCGAACGGTTTCTTGCGGAAACAGCACATCACGACATCCGTCGTAGCCTGAACATCATAAGGCGCAGTATCGCGACCCGGGCGGCCAACAAAGTCGCTTGGCAGCAGCAGACCAACCATTTGGGTGCGGCCATCTTCCATCGTCTGGGTCAACGACGCGATTCCGGCCACAACCGAGCCGACAAAACTCATCTGATCCCCAGACCAGATAATCGTCTGACCCGCCTCAAAACTGCGGTAATATTTAATGCTTTCAAGCTCTTCCAGCTCATCGGCATCACAACGGGCACAGACGGCGCGATGACGAATCGGGCAATCTCCGCAATTTGAATGGTCAAATTGTGCTTTTACTGTCATGCGCGTTCCCACTTGATCTCCATCAAAGCACCTGTGTCGCCTGTCGCATAAGGGTATCGCCATGATAGTGAAACCACAATTGGCAAAGCTTGGACTTTTTGACGCGAAAGTACCGCGTTACACAAGCTACCCCACCGCCCCCCACTTCAACAACGACGTGGGAGCAGATATGTTTGGCGACTGGATTTCCGGGATCAAACCCGGCAGTGCAATTTCGCTGTACATTCATGTCCCATTCTGCCGCAGGTTATGCTGGTTCTGCGCCTGCCGGACACAAGGCACACAAACCGACAACCCGGTAATCGCCTATGTCGATGTTCTGAAGGCCGAACTGGACCTTCTGGCGGCACGTCTGCCTGAGGGTGTGGTCCTGTCGCGTCTGCACTGGGGCGGCGGCACACCAACGTTGCTGAACGCCCAATTGATGCGCGAATTGGCACAACACATCCTGGGTATCGTCCCCATGGGGCCGGATGCCGAATTCTCGGTCGAGATCGATCCGAACGAGATTGACGAGGCGCGTCTGGATGCGCTGGCTGACGCGGGCATGAACCGCGCCTCGATTGGGGTGCAGGATTTCGATGACGAAATCCAGAAAACCATAGGCCGTATTCAAAGCTATGACACCACGCGCGACGCTATCGACATGATCCGTGAACGTGGCATCACCAGCCTGAATGCGGATATTCTTTACGGCCTGCCACATCAGACCAAGGCGCGCATGACGGAAAGCGTACAGAAACTCCTGTCGCTCAGCCCGGATCGCGTGGCACTTTATGGTTATGCCCACGTACCCTGGATGGCCAAGCGGCAGCAGCTGATTCCGTCGGACGCACTGCCAACGCCCGAACAACGCCTTGAACTGTTCGACACAGCCCGGCGTTTGTTCCTTTGGGACAATTATGCCGAAATCGGCATCGACCATTTCGCCACTCAGGATGACGGGCTGACCCACGCGTTGCGCGCGGGCCGCCTCAAGCGGAACTTCCAGGGTTACACCGACGATCAGGCCGATGTTCTGATTGGTGTCGGGGCCAGCTCGATCTCTCGTTTCCCGCAAGGTTACGCGCAGAACGCTCCGGCCACCTCTGCCCATACCAAAGCCATTCGCGATGGGCAGTTTTCGACATCCCGAGGGCACCTTTTCAAAGGTCAGGACATTCTGCGTGCCCGCCTGATCGAAGCATTAATGTGCGATTTCAAGATCGACTCAGCAGAAATCCTGCGGGATCACGATATTTCAGCCTCTGACCTGGACGAGATGTATCACGCAGCCAATGCATCTTTCGACGGGATGCTGCAAATCACTGAAGCCGGGCTTTTCATACCGCCCGAAGCGCGCGCGCTGACCCGGATGATCGCCCGCAGCTTTGACGCCTATGACCTCAGCAAAGCCGGGCACAGCTCGGCCATCTGACCCTTTTTCGGCGGGCAACATTCGGCCCGTGACGCGCAAAACACATCAGGGGCTTGACGCACGCCTGCGGTTTTTCCCACACTCATGCTGTAGGGCGGCATCTCGCTCTGCGGTCTGAGGCGGGCAAAATACAGACAACCCTTGTCGGCGCCAACGCGTCGGTCGGTCCCTTTCGTGTAGCCAATCTGCAACCTGAAAGAGGGACAACACTCATGCGCGTTTTCACCGTCCTCGGGCCCAGCCAATCGGGCAAATCTACGCTTGTCGAGGCCATCAGCCGCCTCGACGGGCGCCCCACCACATTCGATGTTTCCGGAACCGTGCATTTGCACGGTTTTTCTTACCTGGACGAGCCCTGGTGCGCGATCGACGTCGATGGGGGCGGCGATGCGCTGGCCTATGTCGGCCCCGCAATGGCGATTTCGGACGCCGCCGTGGTCGTGGTGCCCCCCGACCCGAATGCCGCCGTTCTGTGCGCGCCCTACCTGCGGTTGGTCGAAGAGGCCGGCATCCCCTGTTTTCTGTTCATCAACCGGATGGACAACCCCAATGGCCGCGTCCGCGATATCATCGCCGCTCTGCAAACATACTGCACCCACCACATTGCCCTGCGTCAGGTGCCGATCCGCGAAGGGGATACGATCATCGGGGCGGTTGATCTGATCTCGGAACGGGCCTGGAAATATCAGGAGGGCCAGCCCTCGGCCCTGATCGAACTGCCTCAATCCGTCGAAGACCGCGAGCAGGAAGCGCGAACCGAGCTGCTCGAAACCCTGTCCGATTTTGATGACAACCTGTTGGAACAGCTGATAGAAGACAAACAGCCGCCAAGTGGCGAGGTCTATGATCTGGCGGCACAGGTCCTGAAGAACCATCAGTTGATTCCCGCCTGCCTGGGTGCCGCAAGTCACGGCAACGGGCTGACGCGTCTGATGAAGGCGCTGCGGCACGAAGCCCCCGAATTTGACATCGCCGCCGGGCGCGACGAGGCCGCTGACAGCGCCCGCGCCATTGCCGGTTTCGCGGATGTCAAAAAACACATCGGAAAAATCGTGGTTCTGCGCGGCCTGGGGGACGGCGTGCAAGCCCATGAAGCCTTGGGCGGTGAGACCGTCGGCAATCTGACAACGCTGGATGCCAAAACCCAGATCGCCACGCTGGAGGCCGGGCAGATTGGTCTGGCGGTGAAATCCGATCACCTCGAACCCGGCTACATCTACGACAGCAATTCGGCGACGGAACTGCCGGAATGGGCGGCCTCGCATCCGGTGGCGCATCGTCAGATTGTCTCGCCCGCGCATGAGCGGGACGATGTGCGCCTGTCAAACGCCCTGAGCCGCTTGGCCGAAATCGACCCTGGCCTTCACCTGCAACAGGATGAGCTTACCGGCCATGCCGTTCTTGGGTCTCAAGGTCCGCAGCACATGCGACGCGTGACCGCCAAGCTGGCCGAGGATTTCGGGATCGAGATTGAAGCCGACCCGGTCGAAACCGCCTATCGCGAAACCATCCGAACACCTGTCGAACATCGCCACAGACACCGCAAACAATCCGGCGGGGCTGGGCAGTTCGCGGATGTGGTGATCTCGGTCGCGCCGCTGCCGCGCGGATCTGGGTTCCAGTTCGAAGAGGTGGTCAAGGGCGGCGCGGTGCCCAAGAATTACATTCCATCCGTGGAACAGGGCGCCAGAGACGCGCTGGAGCAAGGCCCCGAGGGTTTTCCGGTGGTGGATGTGAAGGTCACGCTGCATGACGGCAAGCATCACAACGTAGACAGTTCGGATTATGCCTTCCGTACCGCGGGCAAGAACGCCGTGCGCGAAGCGCTGCCTCAGGCCAAGCCCGTTGTTTTGCAGCCGATCCTGAACGCTGAAATCCACCTGCCTTCTGATTTTGTCGGCGACCTCGTGCCGACGATCAGCTCTCTGCAAGGGCAGGTTCTGGGATTTGAGGGCAACCCGAACGCATCAGGCTGGGAGATTTTCAACGCTCTGATTCCCTCCGTTGCCGAAGATGAGTTGCATCGCACTCTTGCCAGTGCCACGCGCGGAACCGGGTGGGTCAAGCTGAGCTTTGATCACTATGAAGAACTGCGCGGGCCGGTGCCGAAAACGGCGGCCAAAGAAAAAGCCAGCGCCTGATGGCCTGACGATGGCGGGCTGATCTCAGCCCGCCGCAGCAATCAATTCGCGGGTATAGTCGGTCTGGGCATTTTCGAACAAATCCTCGGCCGTGCCCATTTCAACCACATCTCCGTTTCGCATGACGATCACCTTGTGCGACATCGCCCGCACAACTTTCAGGTCATGGCTGATGAACAGATACGCCAGCCCGTATTTCTTTTGCAGATCGCGCAGCAGATCGACGATCTGAACCTGAACCGTCATGTCCAGCGCGCTGGTCGGTTCGTCCAGAACCAGCAGCTTGGGCCGCAAGACCATCGCGCGCGCAATGGCTATGCGCTGACGCTGACCGCCCGAAAACTCGTGCGGATATCGGTCCATGGCCGCAGGATCCAGGCCCACTTCGGTCATCACCTCAGCGACCAGCTCGCGCGGCGCGCGATGAGGATCAATGTTGTGAATGGCCAGACCTTCCGCGATGATCTGCTGACAGGTCATGCGTGGGCTGAGGCTGCCGAACGGGTCCTGAAACACGATCTGCATATCCTTGCGCAGCCGGCGCAATTCGCGGGTCGACCATCTTCGCACATCCTGATCGCGGAAGGTGATGCCGCCTTCGGACGCGATGAGGCGCATGATCGCAAGCGCCAGCGTGGTCTTGCCCGACCCGCTTTCGCCCACGATCCCCAAGGTCTCACCCGCGCGTACACTCAGCGTGGCGTCATTCACCGCCTTCACATAGCCGACCGTGCGTTTCAGAAACCCGCGCTGGATCGGGAACCAGACTTTCAGATGATCCGTACGCGCGACTTCCTCGGCATCTGTTGCAACGGCGTCTGGCTGACCCGAAGGTTCCGCGGCCAGGAGCTTGCGGGTATAGGGGTGCTGCGGGTTGTCGAAGATCTCGGCAGTCGCGCCGGTCTCGACGATCTCACCATCCTTCATCACGCAAACCCGGTCGGCGATGCGCCGCACAATGCCCAGATCGTGGGTGATGAACAGCATCCCCATGTTTTCGGATTTCTGCAAACTGGCCAGCAACTCGAGGATCTGTGCCTGAATGGTTACATCCAACGCCGTCGTCGGTTCATCGGCGATCAGGATGTCCGGCTTGTTCGCCAGCGCCATGGCGATCATCACGCGCTGCCGCTGTCCGCCCGACAACTGGTGCGGATAGCTGTCCAGCCGGTCTTCGGGGTCGCGGATACCGACCTTGTTCAACAGTTCAAGAATTCGTTCGCGCGCGACATCACCCGTGACCCCCTGATGCAGGGCCAGCGATTCCGCCATCTGCTTCTGGATCGTGTGCAGCGGGTTCAGCGATGTCATCGGCTCCTGGAAAATAAAGCTGATGTCATTGCCGCGCACATCCATCAGGCGTTGCTCCGAGGCGCCGATCATCTCCTGCCCGTCATAGGTGACGGACCCTTCGACGATCGCACTGTCGCCCAGCAACGATACGGTGCTGAGCGCGGTGACAGATTTGCCCGATCCGGATTCGCCCACCAGCGCCACGGTTTCCCCGCGATCGACATGGAATGACACGCCCCGAACCGCAGCACTGATCTGACCGTCCTGCCGGAACGAGACCTTCAGGTTGTTTACATCCAGCAGGCTCATGAGAAGGTCTTTCTGGGATCGAACGCATCCCGTACGCCTTCAAAGATGAAGACCAGCAGGGACAGCATGATAGCAAAGGTGAAAAAGGCCGTGAAAGCCAGCCATGGGGCCTGAAGGTTCTGTTTTGCCTGCAAGGTGAGCTCCCCCAGCGAGGGGGCCGAAGACGGCAGACCAAAACCCAGATAATCCAGCGAAGCCAGCCCGCCTATGGTGCCAGTGACGATGAAGGGCATGAAGGTCAGCGTGGCCACCATTGCGTTGGGCAGCATGTGGCGGAACATGATCGTCATGTTGCCCACACCCAATGCCCGTGCAGCGCGCACATATTCAAGGTTTCGCGCCCGCAGGAATTCTGCGCGCACCACGCCAACCAGTCCGGTCCAGCTGAACAGGATCATCAACGCGACCAGCAGCCAGAAACTTCGCCCCAACACCGCGAACATGATGATGATGACATAAAGCGACGGGGTTGCGGACCAGATCTCGATGATCCGCTGAAAGATCAGATCCAGCCAACCGCCGAAGAAACCCTGTACGGCACCGGCGAAAATACCGATCAGGCTGGCAGCACCCGTCACCAGCAGCGTGAACAGGATCGACAGGCGGAAGCCGTAAATCACCCGTGCCAGCACATCGCGCTTGGTGTCATCGGTGCCCAGCAGGTTCTGGCCGTTGGGCGGCAAGGGTGCAGCCCCGGGGCGGTCCACAGACGTGTTGTAGGAATAAGGGATCAGCGGCCAAAGCGACCAGCCACGCTCGAACCCCTCCGCCTGGAACGTACCGGCGTCGATCTGTTCGATAATGCCTTCGGGATCGTCAAAACAGTCTTCCAGGCCGCCGCTGTCTATCAGACACTGAACCTCGGGGTCGCGATAGATCGCCTCTGTCTGGAAGTCTCCGCCAAAATCGGTTTCCGCGTAGAAGTTGAAGACCGGCATGTAGAACTCGCCCCGGTATTTCACCAGAATCGGTTTGTCATTGGCGATGAACTCGGCAAACAGCGACAGGCCGAACAACACGGCGAAGATGATCAACGACCAGAAGGCGCGCTTGTTGCGGCGAAAGTTGCTCCAGCGGCGCTGGTTCAGGGGGGACAATGCCATTTACCCCTCCCGCTTTTCAAAATCGATGCGCGGGTCGACCAGCACATACATCAGATCGCTGATGATGCCGACCACCAGCCCCATCAGGCCAAAGATGAACAGCGTGCCGAAAATCACCGGGTAATCCCGCGCCACGGCGGCTTCAAAACCCAGACGTCCCAGACCATCAAGTGAGAAGATCGTTTCGATGATGATCGAACCTCCGAAGAACACGCCGATGAACACGGCCGGAAATCCGGCTATGACGATCAGCATCGCGTTGCGGAACACATGGCCATACAGCACTTTGCGTTCGCTCAGGCCTTTGGCGCGGGCGGTCATGACATATTGCTTTTTGATTTCATCGAGAAACGAGTTCTTGGTCAGCAGCGTCAATGTCGCAAAGGCCGAGATCGTCAGCGCGATGGTCGGCAACGCGATATGCCAGAAATAATCTGCGATTTTGCCAAAAAGACTCAGGCTGTCCCAGTTGTCAGATGTCAGCCCCCGAAGCGGGAAGATCTGCCAATAGGATCCACCGGCGAAAAGCACCAACAGCAGAATGGCAAACAAGAAGCCAGGGATCGCATAGGCCACGATGATCGCTGCGCTGGTCCACGTGTCGAACTGCGAACCGTCCCTGATCGCCTTGCGAATGCCCAGAGGGATCGAAACCAGATAGGCGATAAGCGTTGACCACAGGCCCAGCGAGATCGAGACCGGCATTTTCTCGAGCACCAGATCAATCACGCTGATCGAGCGGAAATAGCTCTCGCCGAAGTCCAGCGTCAGATAGTTGCCCATCATGACCAGAAAACGTTCCAGGGGCGGTTTGTCGAAGCCGAATTCCTTTTCAAGTTCAGCAATGAACTCGGGCGGCAGGCCCCGTGCACCGACATATTTGTCGTCGAAAACGCCGCCCGCCGGCTCTGACCCCGCGCCGGCATCGCCCGCACCCGCAAAACCGGCGAAAACATCCCCCTGACCTTCGATCTGGGCAATGATCTGCTCAACCGGCCCGCCAGGCACGAATTGTACCAGCGTGAAGTTGACGATCATGATGCCCAGAAGGGTCGGGATGATCAGCAACAAACGTCTTAGAATATAGGCGCCCATGTTATCGCAGCGCGCCTTTCGCTTTCAGTGCAGCCTCTTTTTCCGGATTGATCCACCACAGATCCAAATAGCCCAGCGAATAAGGCGGCAGGTTTTCCGGGTATTCATACATATCGTAATATGCCACCCAGTGGTCAGCGATGTATCCTACGGGGATCACGAAGAACTCGTACCGCAAAGCGCGATCCAACGCCTTCAACGCCATGTCCTGATCCGCCTGATTGTCAGTATCAAAGGATGCTTCGATGATTGCGTCAACCAATGGGCTTGCCAATCCGGCCGGGTTGAAAAGACTGAATGCGGCCTCTTCCGACCCGTACATCTGGCTCAACCCGCCACCGGTCGACAAAAAAGACCCGTAACGAGTGGAATAGACCATGTCATAGTCCCGCTCGCGGCTGCGCAGCGTGTATTGCGCCGGGTCAACCTTTTCCGCCGACGCATCCACGCCAATGGCTTGCAGGTTCTGGACATAGGTTTCAATCATCGTGGCCGTCGAAGTCGGCAGGTTTGAAGGATAGGGGATATTAACCTTCAGTGTCTGCCCTTCCGCGTTACGCCGCACATTGCCATCGCCGACCGGCCACCCGGCCTCGTCCAGCAGTTTCGCGGCTTTTCGCAGATTTCTGCGATCGTTCAGGCGCGCGGGGTTTGACTCGTGAACCGTCACGGCAGGTTCTGAAAGAAGGTCCTCGGGCACAACCTCACCCAGCGCTTGAAGAAACGCCAGTTCATCGCCCTCGGGCAGGCCTTGCGCTTCCAGCGGGGTGCCTTGTGTAAAAGAATTGCGCGGTGAATTCAGACCAAACAGCAGGGATTCATTTGCCCATTCGAAATTGAAGGCCAAGGCAAGGGCCTTGCGTACGTTCTTGTCGGAAAACTGCGGTTTTCCGAGATTGAAGACGAAGCCGGACGGTGTTGGCGGGCTGCCATCCGGTATCTCGTCCCGTACGATCACACCTTCGTTCAGCTTCGGAAAATCATACGCCGTCGCCCAAAGCTTGGGATCACTTTCAATCCGCAACGTGTATTCACCGGCCTTGAACCCCTCGAACGCCGCTGTCTGATCGGCGAAATACTCGACGCGAATGGTATCGAAATTGTTGCGACCGACATTGAATGGCAGATCCTTACCCCAATAGTCGTCACGTCGCTTGTAAACGATACGGCGATTGATGTCATAGCTGTCGAGTTTATAGGGACCCGAGCCGACCGCCACTTCCAGACGCGGCTCATCCAGACGCCGGGACTCGTCCGCCTCGAACCATGCTTTCGAAAAGACGGGGGTCGACCCGACGGTCTCGATCAAACTGCGGCGGGTGACTTCCGGATTGAACGTGAATTTGACCGTGTGATCATCCAGCGCTTCGGCCCCCGTCACCATGCGGCCCACGGCTTGGGCGTAGGAAGGCAGGCCCTGTTCGATGAACAGGCGATGGCTGTAGACAACATCTTCGGCCGTCACCGGCGTGCCATCCCAAAAGGTTGCTTCGGGTCGCAAATGGAAAATGACGTAGTTGCGCCCTTCATCATATTCCAGACTTTCCGCCAGCACGCCGTAATACTGCCCGACACCGTCATCAGAGCTTTCGAACAGGCGGTCATATTGCAGCGTCGTCAAGGCGCCTGCGCGCCCCTTGCGGGAATAGGGATTCAAGGAATCGAACGTCCCCGAAGCCGCCAAGGACAACTCACCACCTTTGGGCGCATCTGGATTCACGTAATTCAGATGCGGATAGTCAGCAGGGTAATCCAGATTGCCGAAATACGAATATCCATGACTGCGGGTAACCCCCTCATCCAATGCCAAAGCAGCTTGCGGTGAGAGCAGAACAGCACAAAGCCCGAATATGCCAGCCAATGGCCTGACCTTAAGATCACATGCAGCAGGCATTAGGGATATCATGGGGCTCATCCTCTGGGTTATTGTAATCTTTTATGTCGCATACGCTAGCTAAAGTGCCAACGCTGACAGTTTCAAGTTTAGAATGCGTGAGCGCTTTGTGAAGTTCCCTTCAGACAAAAAAAGCCGCTGCGCGGGGCAGCGGCTCTGAACTTCAATGGTCTCTCAGGCAATCAGTTGCCAATTGTCTGGAGATAAGCAATCAAGTCCGCGCGGTCCTGAGGTTTTTTCAAGCCAGCAAAACTCATCGATGTTCCCGAGATATAGGCGCTTGGGCGTTCCAGGAAGGCATCCAACGCTTCGGGCGTCCAGTTGCCGCCATGAGCCTGCATACTGGCTGAGTAACCGGTGAAACCTTTTGCCGAGGCAACCGGGCGATCAACTACGCCATACAGGTAAGGGCCGGTTCCATTCGCCCCGTCTTCCAGCTTGTGGCACGCGGTGCACTTGCGGAATACTTTCGCGCCCTTCTCAACGTCAGCGGCGGCCAGCAGATCTTCAAAGACCACTTCTTCGCCGTCGGCGCTTTCGCCCGAGCTTTCGGTTTCGATAATGTAGGCGGCCTCAGCCGAGCCATGGCCACCGGAAGAATAGAGGATGTCAGCCCCCCATTTGGCCAGAAGCAGCACCAGGAAAGTGCCGAACAGGCCTGCGGCGGCCTTCGTAACTGTCATCGTGTCGAACATTGATCGCGTGTCCATTTCAGCTGTCTGCGCAGGTGTCTAAGGCTTCCACTTGCGAGAGGCAAGGTATAGACACCGCGACGAAACGACCAAATCGCGAACTTGTTGCATGGAATCGACCAAATGACCAATCGCATTGCTTTTCAGGGCGAACCCGGCGCCTACAGTCACGAGGCCTGCCGCAACGCACGACCCGAAATGGAGGCCTTGCCCTGCCGCACATTCGAGGATGTGATCGAATCAGTTCGCTCGGGCGCGGCCGATCTGGCGATGCTGCCGGTCGAAAATACGACCTACGGTCGCGTTGCCGATATTCACCGGCTGTTGCCCCATAGCGGGCTTCACATCATCGATGAAGCGTTCGTGCGTGTTCACATCAACCTTCTTGGTGTACCCGGCGCAAAACTGGAAGACATCACCGAAGCGCATTCGCATCTGGTGCTGCTGCCGCAATGTTCAGAATTTCTGAAAGAACACGGTATTCGTGGCCGTGTCAGTCCCGACAATGCCCGCGCCGCGCGCGAAGTGGCCGAAATCGGGGACTTGCATTCCGCCGCTCTGGCAAGCGAGCTTGCGGCTGAAATCTACGACCTGAACGTGCTGGCCCGCCATATCGAGGACAATGACGATAACACGACCCGCTTTCTTGTCATGTCACGCGAAACGGATTTGTCCCGCCGGGGCGATCATGGGATGATCACCAGTTTCGTGTTTCAGGTCCGCAACATCCCGGCCGCGCTGTACAAGGCCATGGGTGGCTTTGCCACCAACGGGATCAACATGACCAAGCTGGAAAGCTATATGGTCGACGGGTCCTTCACGGCAACGCAGTTTTATGCGGATATTGTTGGACATCCCGAAGACCGCAACGTGCAGCTGGCAATGGACGAACTGGAACACTTCACGACCAATGTCGAGGTTCTTGGCGTCTACCCTGCGGCCCATCCTCGCGGCTGACAGGTCACGCGAAAGACTGGCTGAATTCCGATTGGCGCAGGTCACTGCGCCATGCCTGAAGAATTGTCTGCACGTTGGCTTCAATGCCGTCCATGGAATCAATCTCGATATCGTAAACTCTACCAGCATGGATCATGGTTTGGTCCCGCTGGGCGCTTCCCACCGGACGGTCGCCGCGTAATCGTTCGCGCGCGTTCAACTCGGG
This sequence comes from Ruegeria sp. HKCCD7559, assembly GCF_013110575.1. NCBI lineage: Bacteria > Pseudomonadati > Pseudomonadota > Alphaproteobacteria > Rhodobacterales > Roseobacteraceae > Ruegeria > Ruegeria sp. HKCCD7559. Next base: position 17,355 of record NZ_WVQU01000013.1, on the reverse strand, counting down.
AACCGGGCAATGGACAGCTACGAACAGAACATCAAACGGGCGCAAGAGGTCGCGCAAATCTTTGTCCCACCCCGGCGTATCCAGAATATGTTCCAAAATCAAATTGTTGCCCGAGGCCGCGTAGGCAGCTAGCGACTGATGAAACCCATCAAAGACAGTCGATCGGTCGTCGGACCAATCGAACTCGCCACGGCGATAGCGATCCAGCGGCAGAACACCAGAATCGCGAAGGTGGTCGATCGAGATATGCCAGAACGGCTTCTCTATCTTCTGCTGCAAAGCCCGCGCGATTGTCGATTTTCCACTGCTTGATGCGCCATGCAGAAAAATAATGTGCGACATCCGAGGTTTCTTTTCCAATCCTTGCCCCGATCAGCCCAGCGGACGCCGTTCACGCCCCGTGCAGGTGACGCTGTTCCAGTTCACGCGCAAACTCGCTGAACCGCACCTGGAATTGCTTGCGGAACTTTGACTGTCCAAGCTTCATGGACTGCAACAGCAACCGCGCGGGCAAGGACTTTGCGGCCAAGGACATCTCGATGCTCAGGCGTGTCCGGCGCGGAGACAAGGCCAGAAAATCTACTGTCGTCAGGCCGGTCATCCCTTTGCTGGCCGCCTCGAACCGCATTTGCGACGGCTTGTCGAAATCCGTCATCACCACCGACATCTGGCGCGGCTTTCCACGCAACTTGAATTCGGTTTTCCATTCAGTGCCGGCAACCACCATCGCATCAGTGTCCAGACGCCGCACGTCGATGCCACGACGCATCGCCATACGTTCGAACCTTTCGAAATCCGACACCATGTCGAACACCGAATTGATCGGGGCTTCGATATCTTCGCGCGCTGAAAACTGCATAATGACCTTTGCTGTTTATGGCTTCACCAGTTTTTCTTCAGTCCAGCGTATCCGCAAGCCAGTTCTGAAGCAGAAAATGAGCGATAGCCCCCTTGCGAGCCGGCAACAACCGGGGATGTTCGCCGGCAAATGCCTGCATCATTTCGGATTTGCTGACCCACATCGCCTCTTCGATCTCGACCGGATCGATAACGATGTCACGCGACAGGGCCTCGCCGGCGCATCCGAACATCAGGGATGCCGGGAACGGCCAGGGCTGGCTGGACAGGTACGACACCGCACCAACCGGTACGCCTGCCTCTTCCATCACTTCGCGGCGCACCGCCGCTTCGAGCGTTTCGCCGGGTTCGACAAATCCCGCCAGCAAGGAAAACATTCCCTCGGGCCAACCCGGAGACCGCCCCATAAGCACGCTGTCCCCATGCGTAATCAGCATGATCACAACCGGATCCGTGCGCGGAAAATGTTGCCCGCCGCATGACGGGCAACTGCGCTGCCATCCCGCTTGCGACATATCGCTGGCTGCGCCGCAGCGAGCACAGAAGCGATGTGTTTCGTGCCAACCGACAACCGCCTTGGCCGATGCGGCCAACTCGGCATCACGAGGCGACAATCGCGCCATGATCCGGCGGAGCTCGGCAAAAACATGCCCTTCAGGCAAATCCGGGTGCTGCTGTTCGGATCTGTCCACGAACTCTCCCAGGCCGGTCAGATCCAATCCCTCTGCCCCCCAGGCCGAGATATCTGCGGCAAACAGGGGTGCGCCCTCTGCGCTCAGGCCCAAAAAAACCGGTGCTTCGATCACGCCGCCGGGGCCATCGCATACCAGCGGGTGGGTCATCTGCGTCAGGGCAAGCTGATCCAGCGCCGCGCCCACGACCAGAAGCTTGCCTCGCCACAACAATATGCATCGCGCAGCAGGGTCGCCCGCCATCTCGGACAGCTTCTCTGAATCCCCACGAAGATGCGCTGCCCGATTCAGGCCCGAGCCGCCGAAAGTCACCTGCTCTGCGTTTTTCATTGGAATTCCTTCTGGTCTTGCGCACAGGGCTGCCATGTCTCAGGCCCTGTTGCAATGGCAATTCAAGGCGCAAAACGCAGGGACACGCCACCGAAAAGCCGCATGGCGGCCCCGGAAAAATCATCTAGACTGCGTTTTGATGATTTTAGCCCATTACCACACTCAAAAGCAGAACAACAAAAGTGAAGCAAACCCCATCGACGCAGGTGCAACCCACAAAAGACCGTGGGCGTATTCGTATTCTTGCCACCTCCGACGTGCATATGCATCTGACTGGTTTTGACTATTACGCGGACACACCGGACCCGACGCTTGGGCTGACACGCACCGCCAGCCTGATCCGCAAGGCCCGACACGAGGCCACAGACGCGCTGGTGCTGATGTTCGACAACGGGGATTCGCTTCAGGGAACGCCGATGGGCGAATGGGCCGTTCGGAACGACAATCCCCACCCGATGATGCAGGCATTCAAGGCGCTGGACTATGATGCGATTGGTCTGGGCAACCATGATTTCGGGTTCGGGCTGCCGACATTGGACAAGACCCTTGCACAAGCCCCGTGCCCGGTTCTGTGCGGCAACCTTCATCGGTCCGGAGAACACCAATCTTGGCAGCGTTTTGCGATCCTTGACCGTATCGTTAGGGTGGGAAACAAGGATGTGCCCATTCGCGTCGGCGTGTTTTCGGTGCTGCCACCGCAGACAACACGTTGGGAAGAACACAATCTGAACGAAACCGTAGAGGCGGACGACATCGTTGTCGCGGCACAGTCCCTGACGCGTATCTTGCGCGAAAAGGGGTGCGATCTGATCGTGGCGCTCGCCCATTCCGGGCTTGGACACCCGGACACAGCGACCGACACTGAAAATGCCGTTATTCCCCTAGCCGCGATCGAGGGCATCGACGCTGTCGTCGCCGGGCACACGCACCTGACCCTTCCCGCACGCACCAGCGCGCAAACCCCGAATGTGGATTACGTGAAAGGGCTGGTGCATGGAACGCCGGTTGTCATGCCCGGTTCGGCAGGCGCATATCTTGGAGTAATCGATCTGGCCGTTACCCTAGAGCCCCAGTCGGGGCTGCGTGTTGTCGACAGCCACGCCGAATTGCGCCCGGTTTCGGTGGGCGGCACCGCGATTGGCGAAGATTTGGAATTCGCGCATCTGGTTGAACCCGCACATCAGCAGACCCGTCAGGACATGGCCGCGCCCGTTGCGCGCGCCTCGGACACATTGCACAGCTATTTCAGCTTCTGTGCGCCGGATCGTGGGTTGGCGCTTGTGGCCGCCGCACAGGCAGCCGCGTTGCGCCCTTTTTTACACGGCACCACGCTTGCAGAGCTGCCGCTGTTGTCAGCCGCGTCGCCGGCCAAATGCGGCGGACGCTCTGGCCCCAGGCACTATACGGACGTGCCGCCCGGCGAAATCTGTCTGCGTCACGTGGCGGACCTGCATGTCTTTCCAAACGAATTGCGCGCGGTTCAGATCACGGGCGCGCAGCTGCTGGAGTGGTTGGAGATGTCAGCCAGCGCATTCAACCAACAATTCCCCGACGCCGAGGCAGAGCTGTTCGACCGGGATCGGGCGGGATACAATTTCGATGTCATCTTTGGCTTGTCCTATCAGATCGACCCGTCGCAACCGGCGCGTTACGATGTCGGGGGGCAAATGATCCATCCCGGCCACAGGCGGGTGCATCATCTGACTTGCGCAGGCCAAGCCGTGCAACCCGATCAGGCATTTGTCGTCGCGCTCGATAATTATCGCGCAAGCGGGGGCGGACATTTCCCGCATGTGTCGTCGGCTCCGGCCATCGATCTGCCCCCGCTGGATATCCGGGACATTTTGCGGGACTACATGACGCACCGCCTGCCACCCGACCCATTGGCCCGGCAACCTTACCCGTTCTCTCTGATGCCGAAATCGGGGGTGACGACCATTCTTCGGACCGGTCCCGGTGCGTTGAAGCATATCGACGAATTGAACAGGTTTGCCCCCAGGATACTGGAACCTGACGAAAACGGTTTTGCACGCATTCGGCTGACGCTCTGACGGGTTGTCTTTTGCCGAAGCCTTCCCTATATCCAGAGTCGAGAGGTTGGCGCGGGCGAGCGCCTCGCCAACCTGGTCAGGTCCGGAAGGAAGCAGCCACAACGAGCCCCGCTTGGGTCGATGTCCAACCTCTCACTTTACGAACCTTGGCCGCAGGAGGGCTTTATGATTGTAGCAAAGACCCTTCGGGCAGCACGGTTCTGACCTCACGGTATCGACTGACTGCCTGAACACATGACCCGGGGATGAGCGATCGCCATCCGTCGGGAGTGCTGTTTCTGACGACGGGCAAACCAATGTTTCTTGCACTTTCGGACCTGGGATGGTCCTCTCACTTTGCCGCGCAACACGCGGCTTATCCTTCCTGCACGCCTTTTCGCATCACTTCCGTTCATCGGGACCGCCTGATAGGGCTTAACCCTGACGGCGAAGTTCCGTTACTGACCCCCGATCAAACGACCGGCAGCTATGCTGTTGGCGATTGGGTTCTCGCCGATGACGACAAACGCGTGCGCCATTTGCTCGACCGGCGCAGCCTGCTGCACCGACGCGCCGCGGGTACAGGCGCCGCGACGCAACTGATCGCAGCCAATGTCGATGTGCTGTTCATCGTCAGCTCGTGCAATGCCGATTTCAAACTGCCCCGGCTGGAACGATATCTGGCGCTCGCGCATCAGGCCGGGTGTTACCCGGTCGTTGTTCTGACGAAGGCCGACAAATCGGCGGACCCCGACAGTTTCTCGGGGCAGGTGCAATCTCTGGATCCGTTCCTGACGGTTCTGGCGATCAACGCGCTGGACCCGGCAGAGGTTGAAAAGGTTCTGTCGTGGTGCCCCAAAAGCCAGACCGGAGCGCTGGTTGGATCGTCGGGCGTTGGCAAGACGACACTTGCCAATACCATGACCGATCAGGATCTCGCCACCTCGGACATTCGCGAGGATGACGCGCGGGGCCGGCACACGACGACCGCACGCGCATTGCACCGGATGCGCAACGGTGGCTGGTTGATCGATACACCCGGAATGCGCGCGTTGCGCCTGCTGGACGCTCGGGACGGGATCGACGACGTTTTCTCGGACCTTGCCGAGTTGAGCCGGGACTGCCGTTTTTCGGATTGCCAGCACAGCTCCGAGCCCGGATGTGCCGTGCAAAAGGCAATAAGCCACGGCACGCTTGATCCGGCTCGATTGGACCGGTGGCGCAAGCTTCGGCGCGAAGATCAGCGCAATTCTGAAACCGTCGCGCAGTCCCGGGCGCGGGACAAAGCGTTCGGCAAGATGGTCCGTGGCGTCATGAAGGAAAAGAAACTTCGCAACCGGTGATCGTTGGACGGTGCCCGGCCCGTCCTGCGCCGCGTCTGATCAAGCGATCAGTCGCGGCCAAACCGCTGCATTGCGCCGGGCAAATGCTCCGATATGACCAACCTCAGGCAACCTGAAATCGGCAGGGCTCAGCAGGTGGCGGTTGGCATCGGGGCCGTAAAGATCCGCAAGCCGCCAAACCGCTTCCGGCGGCACCATCTGGTCGTCCTCGAAGGTGAACAAATCCACGGGCGTTCCAGAATCCTTCCACTGCGCCGCAGGTAACTCATGCCCGATTTCAGGCACATAGTTCAAAGGCGCCGTACACCATTTGCGCCACTGCCAATAGACCGATGCCGGCAGATCCGAGCCGAACCCGATCGCCTTTCCGGGAAGGTAGCCAAGGGCTCGGGCCAAAAGCGGGGCATGACCATACCAGAACAATCCTGCCAAACCACGATAGGGCCATGGATGGTCGCTTAGGGTTACCAGCCCCGAACACACACAGATCATGCGATCAATCAGATCGATATCCGGCTGCACAGGCCCCAACATCGCGCCGATCGAATGGCCGATGGTCCAATGCTGCGAATCGGGAAACCGTCTGCGCATTTCTGCCCGTGCCGCGGGCATGTCGATCAAGGCCCAATCCGCCATGGTCGCACGCGAATCTTTCAGGCGGCCGGTCAAGGAATGCCCGTAATCGCGATAGTCATAGGTCAGGCAGGCCATACCCCGCTCGGCAGCAAGCCATCGTGCGAAATGACGGTAATAATCGCGCGGCACACCCGTTGCACTGTTCAGCACGACGACGATTTCGGGCGAAGACAGCGGGCTGTACAACCGGGCAGACAGTGTTTTCTGCCCGGACGGAAAGCGAAATTCTTCGGTCATTACCGTTTGCTCTGTGTCCAACATGATCTCTGGCTTTGCGCTTGGTAAATCCGGTTTCCGAACCTCAACGCCCTCGACACTATGCATGAACCAACACCGTATCCAGCATGACCAAGCGTCCGGTCAAAAGATCGGCTTGACTCGATGCGTGCTCAAACGCTAGCGGTTGTGTGATGGTTTCCGGCCTCCACAAGGGGTCGGGATGAAAAGGGAACACGGTGCGGTATTGTCTGGTCATGCAGGCAACAACCAAATCCGCGACTGCCCCCGCAACTGTAAGCGGTAAGCGATGCCGAAACACCACTGGCCCAAAGGCTGGGAAGGTCGGCAAAGCGATGACCCGCAAGTCAGGAGACCTGCCATCGGAAACGAAACCGAAACTCGGGCGGGGTGTCCGGGCAGGTCCTGACGGCATCACGCTGTCCCACCTGTCCCAAATATCCTGTCCACCAAGCGCGGAGGGCGCAGGATGATCTGGAAGACAAAGACACATGAATTCAGTGCAACAGTATGTCAGCGGACGGGCAAAACCTGTCCCGCTTTGGCGCGGCTGGCGCGCTCGATATCCGAAGCCATGGCCCAGGCGACCTCGGCCACAAGTGACGATTTCGAGATTGAGGGCAGCAGCGAGCTGTCACATTGCAGCGAAGGATGTCATGCAATTTTCCGCGCGCAATCAGACCGCATTCGTGTCTTTTGCGGGACGCAGCCCGAAACCACGATTGAGCCGCTGAACGGCTATGCCGACCTGATCTTCGGAAACACGTTCAGTGCGATGCCATCCGGCGTCGTGAAAACCCCACCCTGCGCGATGATCGAAGTTTCCACGATCCGGCCTCGAAAACCTGCTTGCGCGCCCGCGCAGATTTCAATCTGAATCCAGACTGACCTGTGCCTGGGCACGCCGAGAGGCCCAGGCCAGTTGCGCATCCGTTTCGACGGCGCAAGGGCGCACCGCCCGCAATCGTTGCAGCGCCGTGTCCGCGCCTTCGCCGCATTCGACCATCAGCCGCAGGACAATCATACCTGACCTGCCACAGCCCCCGCGGCAGTGTACCAATACGCGACCTCCGCCGGACAGCGCGTGCCGGGCCGCGGCGCTGACGAACGGCCACGCGTCATCAATCGCTTTTGTCGGCGCTCCGAAATCTTCGATCGGCAGGTGAACCCAACGGCTGGCGCGGCTTTGAATATCGCTGCCAAATTCCTGCGCCCCGTCCTGAAGCATTTCGACATCCGTCGTCATCGAAACAACAAGCCCAGGCTGCCAGGCTGCGATCATATCCAGATCGCTGGAGTAATCTCCGCCGCGTCCGGGCATCGAGGTCAGCGCCAGCGTTCCGCCACCGACTTGCAGGGCGTAGATCACCAACTGCGACATGAATCCTGTCCTCCCCAAAGAACTCTATACAAAAATGAGCCATTAAATCCGCTGATGCAGTTTAGTGCGAAAGCGACTCGTTTCTAAATCAAAAATCATCGCGCCCCGCTGTGGACGCGGGCAACGGTGGCCACTACGCTGTGCCCAAGCACCGAATCCCAACGAGAAGACATGACAGACAGCTCCAGCCCCGCCTATCAGGTTCTCGCCCGCAAATATCGCCCGGAAACCTTTGCCGATCTGGTGGGTCAGGATGCCATGGTGCGCACCCTGAAAAACGCGTTCGCGGCCGACCGGATCGCGCAGGCCTTCATCATGACCGGCATTCGCGGCACCGGCAAAACCACGACCGCAAGGATCATCGCCAAGGGCATGAACTGCATCGGACCCGACGGAACCGGTGGCCCCACGACCGAACCCTGCGGTCAGTGTGAACATTGTGTCGCCATCATGGAAGGCCGCCATGTAGACGTGATGGAGATGGACGCCGCCAGCCGTACGGGCGTCAACGACATCCGCGAGATCATTGACAGTGTCCGCTATCGCGCCGCCAGCGCGCGTTACAAGATTTACATCATCGACGAGGTTCATATGCTCTCGACCAGTGCGTTCAACGCGCTGCTCAAGACGTTGGAAGAACCGCCCGCGCATGTGAAGTTCATCTTCGCAACCACTGAAATCCGCAAAGTCCCTGTCACTGTGCTGTCCCGCTGCCAGCGTTTCGACCTGCGCCGGATCGAACCCGAAGACATGATTGGCCTGCTGCGCAAGATCGCCGAAGCGGAAAACGCCCAGATCGCCGAAGACGCGCTGGCGCTGATCACCCGAGCAGCGGAAGGATCGGCCCGGGATGCGACCTCGTTGCTGGATCAGGCGATTTCGCATGGGGCTGGTGAGACGACCGCCGATCAGGTCCGTGCAATGCTTGGACTGGCAGACCGTGGCCGGGTTCTGGACCTTATGGACATGATCCTGCGCGGCGATGCCGCCGGAGCACTTACCGAGTTGAGCGGCCAATACGCCGAAGGCGCAGACCCGCTGGCGGTGCTGCGCGATCTGGCCGAGATCACGCATTGGGTGTCCGTCGTGAAGATCACGCCTGACGCGGCACAGGATCCGACGGTTTCTCCGGATGAACGGACCCGGGGCCAACACATGGCCGAGGCTCTGCCGATGCGGGTTCTGACCCGGATGTGGCAAATGCTGCTGAAGGCGCTCGAGGAAGTCTCGGCTGCGCCCAACGCCATGATGGCCGCTGAAATGGCCGTTATTCGCCTGACCCATGTGGCGGATTTGCCCAGCCCCGAAGAGCTGATCAAACGGTTGCAAGATGCCCAGCCACCGCCGCCGGGCGGGCCCAATGGCGGCGTTTCGATATCCCGACCGGGCGCCGGTCCGGCGCCGGCTGGCGCGACCCATCCACCTGCCTACGCGCCGTCCCCTCGCGGTGCCGGTGGCGCACCGGTTGCAGCCCTGGCGCAGGATGCCCAGACGGCCCTTGCCCATTACCCGACCTTCGACCACGTGGTGGAACTGATCCGGACCAATCGCGACGTAAAGTTGCTGGTCGAGGTGGAAAACGGCGTGCGCCTCGTCTCCTATCAACCCGGACGAATCGAATTCACACCCGCCACCCAGGCACCGGCGGATCTGGCGCCACGACTGGGCACTGCCTTGCAACGCTGGACAGGAAATCGGTGGGCTGTCTCGATCGTCTCGGACGGAGAAGCCCCCACGATTGCAGAAGTTAGGGATGCGGCCGAGCTCGCACTGAAATCCGAAGCCGAACAACACCCGTTGGTGCAGGCGGTATTGGCGCAATTCCCAAAGGCGAAAATCACTAGGATCGAAACGCCGGAGCAACGCGCCGCCAAGGTCGAGACCGAAGCGCTTCCCGAGGTGGAAGACGAGTGGGACCCGTTCGAGGAAGACTGACCCCGCCGCCCGTCACCCCCCGTTTCAAACGAAGCTGACCGAGGTTTCGATCGAACACATCCGCCCGCATGTCTCAGATCGTTTGTTGCGACACCGGCCAGCGGAAGGCGGCCCGTGACCATTCTGATCCGAATGCTGCGTAGCCATTCGAACCCCGCCCAGATTTCCTGTGTTCCGTGCAATCAGTCTCGGCAGCAGACCATATGCGCGCCAAGGACGATCTGCGCTTGTCGGGCCTGCTGGCAAATATGGTGTCGCAGATGGTTAGCACGTTCCTGCTGACGCCTGCGCTGATCAACATGCCGACCGGAACGGATGAGCCTCCGACCGGCGGGAGAACCCTTGTGCCATGTCGCTGCTGCCCGTATCTAGAGCGCAAACGGAGACACAGGAGAATACTATGCTGAAAGGACTCGGCGGGCTTGGCGGTCTGGGCGACATGGCCAAGATGATGAAATCTGCGCAGGACCTGCAAACCAAGATGACCGAAATGCAGGAAGAGCTGAACAACATGATGGTTGTCGGCGAATCCGGTGCAGGCCTGGTCAAGGCAACGGCGACGGCCAAGGGTGAACTCAAAGGTCTGGATATCGACCCTTCCATCTTCAACGGCGATGACAAGGAAGTGGTCGAAGACCTGATCCTGGCCGCCATCAAGGATGCGCAGACCAAGGCAACCGAACGTTCGCAGGCTGAAATGGCCAAGCTGACCGAAAGCATGGGCCTGCCCAAAGACATCAAGCTACCGTTCTGAGCTTTATCTTTTCCCAAATACTCCCGCCGGAGGCTCCCTCTGGCGCAATGCAGGATTGGCCATGAGTTCGAACAGCGACATCGACAACCTGATCGACCTGATGGCCAAACTGCCGGGCCTGGGCCCGCGCTCTGCCCGCCGCGCGGTTCTGCACCTGATCCGCAAACGCGCCCTGCTGCTGACGCCCCTCTCGGACGCGATGCAACAAGTGGCCGCCACCGCCCGCGAATGCCTGAACTGCGGCAATGTCGGCACCACCGATATCTGCGACATCTGCGATAGCGCGGATCGCGCGACCGGAGAGCTGTGCGTGGTCGAAGACGTCGCCGACCTCTGGGCGATGGAGCGTGCCGGAGTATTCAAAGGGCGCTATCACGTTCTGGGCGGCACATTGTCGGCTTTGGATGGGGTCGGCCCCGACGAACTGCGCATTCCCCGACTCAAGGATCGGGTGATGGCCGAAGGGATTTCCGAAGTCATTCTGGCCCTGAACGCAACCGTCGATGGCCAGACCACCGCCCACTACATCGCCGATCAGCTCGAGGGACAGGTCCGCCTGACTTCGCTGGCGCAGGGTGTTCCGATTGGAGGCGAACTGGATTATCTGGACGACGGGACGATCACGGCCGCGCTGCGGGCGCGGAAGGAACTGTAGCTCTAACTTACCGGTTCTTTTTTCGCGAGGCCTTTGCGCTAGGCGGCGCCAGCGCAACGCACGAGACACGCTCAAGTATCGCGGTAACTAGCTTGACAGCTGTACAGTTATTGGATGAGTTTCTTTCTGTTAATTCCACGGATTATCAAACACGATGAAACACTTAGCGTTTTTTTTGCAATTGTTGGTGCTTTCGCCTCGCCTATTGCCGCTGAAACTCTCTACTTATTCGAAGACACGCACGATTTACCGCCGCCATACAAACAATGGTGGAGCGCAATTCCAGAAGACAAAAGGTATGATGAACAAACACACAGGCACGTCTATGTTCGCGGTGAAGGTAAGTATGGCGATTTTTTCGGCGTTCTATACGTTGATTGCATTAACCCTGAATACTCCGAATGGTTTGCTGTCGGAGGATCGCTGAATTCAGAAGACGTTCCAAACCAGGCAATTGTTAACCTGAGACTTGAGATCTGTTCCAACGGCGAGGAGACCTGACACGGCGCGCGGGAAATTAATGGATTGTCTAACTTCTACAACAATTTACAATGACATGAATAGATTGTCTGATTTGTGGATATGCTATGACCCGCCTTCTCGCCCTCGCCTTCGCCGCTTTGACAGCCACCTCCGCCCTAGCCCAAGACCTCATCGACAAGGGCTTTGTCGACGGCTGGAACATCATGATGGACCCCGCGCTTGGCAACGGGTGCCTGATCCAGACGGTGTATCAGGATCTCTCGGTGGTGCGGCTGGGCTATGATGCCTTGGGCAATCGTGGGTATTTCGCCGTGTTCAACAAGGCATGGGGCGACATTAAACAGGGTGAGAGTTATCCGATCCGCTTTGATCTGGACGGCAAAAGCTATGATGCGACGGCCATCGGGTTCAACGAACGCGACGTGCCGGGCGCAACCGTGTTTTTCACTGACCGGAGCTTTGTGAACGCCATCGCTCAGAACAAAACGATGACCGTCTATAACCCGGCAGGTGAGGTGGTGATGGCCATCGATCTGAAAGGCACCGCCAAGGCGCTGGACTATGCGCGGGATTGCCAGAACAAAAAGCTTTAACGAATCGGATCGAACAGCGCGTCCTTGGCCGTGCAGTCGCGGATCACGTCGCGGCCACAGGGTACGGAATCAAGATCGCGGGACAGGCACAGGCGGACTTCTTCGATATAGCCCTGTTTGCAGGTGATCGTGATCATGTCGCGCTCCAACTCAGGGTTGGCCTTCAGGAATGCCTCCTCGACCACTGAAGCCGGCAGTCTGACGGATGAATCCAGCTTGCGGAACACCTCAGGGCGCTTGACGGCTTCGTAAGCCCGCCGGGACAAGGCAAAGTAGTCGGATGCCGACAATCCCGAGCATGTGCCGTGTTTCTTCCATTGATGCCAAGCAAGGCCGGAACTGCCTTGTATGTCCTCCATTTCCCGCGTCGTGCGTCGCGAAGGTGGGCCTTCCGGGGTACGGCAGTAGGACGGCCAGCCCTGATGGAACTGTGGCCATAGCCCGTGCAGTATCCAGCCGTGATCATGCCGATCGTCACATTGATCCGAGCCGCGCGCGTCACCTTCGCGGGCGCACCAGTTGGGCGACCAACTGAGCGACAGCACGTAGTAATCGAACTCGCCCGCCTTTTCGCCCTCGGCCGGCGCAGCGACCGCGCTCAAGACCCACAAAACCAGCCCCGTAATCCCTTGGCGCATTCGCCTCTTCCCTTCTTGCCTTTGCGCGACTATATACGGGCCAAGTTCCCCGACAACGGAAACCTGCCCCAAAACCAAGGGGCCGCCGAATTCCGGCGACGGGACAGATGTATGTATAGGAGACGGGCTGATGGCAAAACCGCTTATGGCCAAGGCAACCGCCGTATGGCTGGTGGACAACACCACGATCAGCTTCAAGCAGATCGCGGATTTCGTAGGAATGCACGAGTTGGAAGTGCAGGGTATCGCTGATGGCGACGTCGCCGCCGGCGTCAAGGGCTTTGACCCGATCGCCAACAACCAGCTGACCCAAGAAGAAATCGACGCGGCACAGAACAACCCGCTTCACAAGCTGAAGCTCAAGTTCAACCCATCGGCCGCCGGTGAGGAAAAGCGCCGTGGTCCGCGCTACACGCCGCTTTCGAAACGTCAGGACCGTCCGAACTCGATCCTGTGGCTGGTCAAGTTCCACCCGGAACTCAGCGACGGCCAGATTGCCAAGCTGGTGGGCACCACCAAACCCACCATCCAGTCGATCCGCGAACGCACGCACTGGAACATCGCCAACATGCAGCCAATTGATCCGGTTGCTCTGGGTCTGTGCAAACAGTCCGAACTGGACACCGCCGTGCAGAAAGCGGCGGCCAAGAAAGCGGCTGAAGGCGGCGTGATGAGCGATGACGAACGTCGCAAGCTGGTCTCGACCGAGCAGTCGCTGGAAATGGACGCAGCGCCGAAAATCCCGACCGCAATTGAAGGTCTGGAAACCTTCTCGCTGTCCGACGAACCGTCGGAAGAGAAAGACGACGAGCCGATCATCGACGCAGACAGCTTTTTCAACCTGCCCAAGGGTGGGGCGGATGACGAAGACGAAGACGATCTTCGCCCGTAACGCGCAAACAGCCTCGGCCATGACGGCTGGGGCTTTTTTCACGGACTTGCCATGCTGAACGTTCTATCTGCGGTATTTGGCCCGCATCGCGCCGTCACGATTTATGCCTTTCTGAAAACGTGGGGGCTTGGTCTGGCCGGCGGCGTTGTCATGATTGCCATCGTCACGACATTGTTTCTGCTGGGGGATGAAGGCGAACACGAGCATGAGGCGTTTCTGACCGTCCCGGTTCTGTCTGCAACTCCGGTGAACGGAGATCTGAAGAACGGCGTCGTGGCATCTGTCCGCTTGCCGGATGGGTCCGCCACATCGATTACGTCTACAGATGCGCAGATTTCGCAGACAGTGGGCACGACGGCCTGTATCGAAAAACGCGTTTACCTCGAAAGCGGAGAAGCCCGGTACCGGCTCAAACTGCCACGTCTGTGCGACGGTAGTTGATCGACGGCACCGAACGGATAGAAGCCGCCCGATGTGACACCGGGCGGTTTTTGCGTTCATACCAATTGAAAGATGATACCAGCCACGATTGCGCCACCGACCCCCAGGGTCAGATAGGTTGCAAAGACACGTGGTTTGACCAATGACCAGACCGCAGCCATCGCCGGGATGGAACTGACAGCACCGGCAACCATGAACGACATGGCCGCACCCGCTGTCATACCTTGCTCCATCAACCCTGCCAGCAAAGGCGGCGCCACGTACGAGTTCAGGTATGCCGGCATACCCACCAGCGCAGCAACGACGATCGGCAGCACGCCCTCGCCGCCGACCACGCCGGCGATCAGGTCGGCAGGCACATAGTTAACCAGCAGAGCCTCAAGCACATAAGCCAGCGCAAGCCATTTCAACAGGAACAGACCGTTGTGCATGAATTCCGAACGGAACCGGACGCGGCGCTCGGGCTCCTGCCAGAATTTCCAGACAGGTTTGTCGTCCATTTTCGGACCACATCCGCAGCATCCGGCGGGCTTGTATTCGCGCAAAGGCTGGGCAAACGCACCTTTGCGCATCAGCAACCGAACCGCGAACCCACCGAACAGGCCAAGCGCAACCGCAGCGACAGCCTTGCCGATGGCAAAGGGCCATCCCAGCGCACCGGCGGTAATCAAAAGCGTCGGCGGATCGATCAAGGGTGAGCTGAGCCAGAACGCCATGACTGCGGACAACGGCGCACCAAGGGCCAGAAGACCCGCGATAAAGGGGATAACCTCGCAAGAACAGAACGGTGCAAGACCACCGAACAATGCAGCCAGAAAGATCATCCGGGTCTCACGACCTTCAAAGGCACGCGCCACCATCACCTCTGCGCCGGTCGCCTTGAGGTAAGACAGCAGAAGCACTGCAAACAGAATATATTGCCCTGTATGCGCCAGAGCCTTGGCAGCGAATGTCACCACCCCGGTCAAGTTTCCGGGATCCAGGATTGCCACTGCCGCAAGAATGACGACGATCAGCGCCCAGGGCGTCTTGATCAGGTCCAGCACCCCTTTGGCAGTCATGCGCGGGTTCTGTGTCAACTCAGCCATCGTTCGCAGCCTTTCCAACTTCGTCGGCGCAACACTCGCTGAGAATGAATTGCGCAAGATTTCTCAATTCGTCGTAACTGGCGCGGTTGATCGTGGTGCGACCGACCTTTTCCTGTTCGACCACACCACCGGCCGCAAGAAACCGCAGGTGATGGGCCAGTGTCGACGGGGCAATCCCCGTCCGGTCCTGTATCTCGCCAACGGTCAATCCGGCTTTGCCAGCCCGGACCAGCGTCTTCAGGACTTTCAGCCGGGCTTCAGAGCCCATGGCAGAAAACCCGGCAGCAGCAGCTTCCCACATCCATTATCTCCATTAAACTAGATTTCTAGTTATTTAGCCCGAAGGGGATCTTCGGTCAACCCTGCTGACAAAATTTTGTGACTGCGATGTAAGTCCAGATTGCCCCGCCCTTAAGTCCACCCTATAAGCAGGCATGGGGATTTCGGTCGATACATTCTTTCTTGAACTCAATGGTCAGGGCACATTGCAGGCCCAGATCCAGCAGATGATTGCCGAAGGCATCTTGTCGGGTCGCTTTCACGTCGGAGAAAAACTCCCTTCGTCACGCAAACTGGCCGCGCATCTGGGGGTCAGCCGAATAACCGTAACATTGGCCTACACCGAACTGTTGGCCAATGACTACCTGACGGCCAAGGGGCGGTCCGGATACTACGTTTCGCAAAACGCTCCTGTCCCCCCCAAGTATTCACCTGTCCAGCGCGGCACCGAATCCGTCGACTGGGACAAGGCACTGGCACGCCGCTTTCTGGACAGCGACGTTCTGCCAAAACCCAGCGACTGGCGAGAGTACCGTTACCCGTTCATCTACGGGCAGGCTGACCGAACCTTGTTTGACCACGCCAATTGGAGGTTATGCGCCGTCCGCGCGCTGGGGCATAAAGATTTCGATTCACTGACCGGAGATTACGTGGATCTGGATGATCCGTTGTTGATCGAGTTTATTGCCCGTCACACTCTACCACGCCGTGGCATCGCGGCCCGCCCCGAAGAGATCTTGATCACTCTGGGCGCGCAGAACGCGCTCTGGCTGGCATCGCGCATTTTGCTGACCCACAATCGCACGGCCGTCATAGAAGACCCATGTTACTATGCGCTGCGCAGCCTTCTGAACCATTGGGACTGCGCGGTCACGCCCTTGAGCGTGGACCGGGACGGTCTGCCTCCCGAGGCGATTCCCGACGAAGCGGACGTCATCTTTACCACCCCCAGCCATCAAAGCCCGACGACCGCGACGATGCCGATCGACCGCCGCAACCAATTGCTGGATCGAGCACGCGAACTCGACGCGATGGTCGTCGAGGATGATTACGAGTTTGAGATGGCCTTTCGGGGTGCGCCTTCGCCGGCGCTGAAATCCATGGACCGGGATGGCCGCGTGATCTATGTCGGCAGTTTTTCCAAGTCGCTGTTTCCAGGGCTGCGACTCGGGTACATGGTCGGCTCGGAACCTTTTATCCGCGAGGCACGTGCGCTGCGCTCATTGGTCCTGCGCCACCCACCAGGCCACATTCAACGCACGGCGGCGTATTTCCTGTCGTTGGGCCACTACGACGCGCAAATTCGGCGTATGTCGAAGGCCTTGCAAGAGCGGCGCGACGCGATGGACAAAGCCATCGCGGAAAGTGGGCTGACCGTGGCTGGGCGGGGTGTGATCGGCGGCTCTTCAATGTGGATGTCAGCCCCTGAGCATGTCGACACAACTCAACTGGCATTAAGACTGCAAAACCAGGGTGTTCACATTGAGCCCGGCGCACCGTTCTTCTCGGGACCGGACAGGCCACAGAATTTCTATCGACTTGGCTACTCTTCAATTCCAACTGACCGCATCGCGCCCGGCGTGAAACTGATCGCAGATGCAATTCGGGCCGTTTAAGCCTCATCTGGACCTAATCCGGCTTTCGTTTTGGCCCTAACGCAGGTCGCACCCTTGCGCCAAAACCATATCAAACGCCGGGCACAGTGCCCGGTTTCACTCACTCTTGTTTGGAGAGCACCCACATGAAGATGACGACGGAAGAGGCGTTTGTTAAGGTTTTGCAGATGCACGGGATCGAGCATGCGTTCGGGATCATTGGATCTGCGATGATGCCGATCTCGGACTTGTTCCCGAAGGCCGGGATCATGTTCTGGGACTGTGCGCATGAAGGCTCGGCCGGCATGATGGCCGACGGCTATACCCGCGCCACCGGCAAGATGTCGATGATGATCGCGCAGAACGGCCCGGGCATCACCAACTTCGTGACGGCGGTGAAGACGGCCTACTGGAACCACACCCCGCTGCTGCTGGTCACCCCGCAGGCGGCGAACAAGACCATCGGTCAGGGCGGTTTCCAGGAAGTTGAGCAGA
>NZ_WVQU01000012.1:0-75285 GCF_013110575.1 Ruegeria sp. HKCCD7559 | reverse complement strand
CACACCGTCGAACCAAAGAAGGCCGCTCCACACCGGGGCGGCCTTTTTTTGTTTTCCGGTCTGAGATGAGGTTACTTTAGATCCACAAATCTGAACGAACTCGTGCACGCGTCAACTAAATTGTAGTTAGATATAAGTATCGGATGAGTTGCATGATGAAAATTCAAATGTCAAAAACATTGGTACGAATGAGCAGACAAAAGTTACACGATGGAAGCAATATTCGCTCTCCTATTCCTTGCTCTCATTCTCTGGCTAATCTGGCAATTGTTTGCGTTGGTTGGTGATATGGCAGAGAGGCGGGGGCAAGATCGACTGCTTTGGCAAGTGGCAGCTCTTTTTATCAACCCGTTTGGAGCAATTATATTACTTTGGCTTTTTTTTGTTTCTGTCCGAGAGAATCCTTAGGTATGCCGTGACACCACTCGTGGATCGATTTTGGATTTGTGCCGAGCCGGTAGTCTTTCGGTATTGGCAATAGTTACAGCCCATAGAATACGGCGTTGTGAAGCAGCTTTTGTCGCCGTTAGTGCCTCGGAAAAACAAGAGGGCGACTCCTACTTGAATTCATATAGAGAGTTTGAGGAGAGGTTGGGTAGGTTAGGCTTCAACGATATACCGCACATTTTGGGCATGGCGTACTTTGACATAAGCTATTTTGACCACGCGCTAATTGTTGGTGCAGATATGCTTGAAAGGGAGCGACAGTTTCACAATGCACTGTTCGCAAATATCGATTTCAAGTCGTCGGAGTACATTGAAAGGGTGTCTCCATGTTCTGATGATATGTTGAACAAGTATCGTAAGAAATGGCGCAATGCTTGGTGTGATAGACAAATGATCTGGGCGCATGAACACCACAAGCGAGATGTATTCGTTACAAGTGACAAGAACTTCGACAAAAAGCTCTCAGGAAAGCTCGGATTTGAGCACTTGAAGATATGCTCACCAGATGAGGCCGCTGCTATGCTCTGATAAGCAGGTGAGCGTTCCATTTCCCCCTTGCCAAACCCCACCAACCCCACTATTACGCGCGAGTTCTCAACAAGAACGTCAAGGCGGGGTGATTCCCGCCTTTTGGGTTCGATGAGGGTTGGCGATGCGCGTCTGTCCTCCTCTCAACTCCAACGCCTGAATAAAAGGCTGTTAATATGCAAAGCCAAAACATCCGTATTCGGCTGAAGGCATTTGACTATCGCGTTCTGGATGCCAGCACGCAAGAGATCGTCAACACTGCCAAGCGGACCGGCGCGAACGTGCGCGGCCCGATCCCGCTGCCGAACAAGATTGAGAAGTTCACGGTTCTCCGTGGCCCTCACGTTGACAAGAAATCCCGCGACCAGTTCGAGATCCGCACGCACAAGCGTCTTCTCGACATCGTTGATCCGACCCCCCAGACCGTTGACGCGCTGATGAAGCTCGATCTCGCTGCTGGTGTGGACGTCGAGATCAAGTTGCAGTCGTAAGATCGGAGGGTATAGATTATGCGCTCTGGTATTATCGCAAAAAAAGTCGGCATGACCCGCCTGTTCATGGAAGACGGCAAGCAGATCCCTGTGACCGTTCTTCACCTGGACAACCTGCAGGTTGTTGCACAGCGTACCGCTGACAAAGACGGCTACACCGCCGTTCAGCTGGGCGCCGGTGCTGCCAAGGCAAAACGCACCTCGAAAGCCATGCGCGGTCACTACGCCGCTGCAAAGGTTGAGCCCAAGCGTAAGCTGGCCGAGTTCCGCGTCTCTGAAGATGGCCTGATCGAAGTGGGTGCCGAGATTTCGGCAGAACACTTCCTGGAAGGTCAAAAAGTTGACGTTTCGGGTACTTCGATCGGTAAAGGCTTTGCCGGTGCGATGAAGCGGCACAACTTCGGTGGTCTGCGCGCCTCGCACGGTGTTTCGATCAGCCACCGTTCGCACGGTTCGACCGGTCAGTGTCAGGACCCGGGCAAGGTTTTCAAAGGCAAGAAGATGGCCGGTCACATGGGTGCTGCCCGTGTTACCACCCAGAACCTGGAAGTCGTCAAAACCGACGCCGACCGTGGTCTGGTCTTCATCAAAGGCGCCGTTCCCGGACCGAAATCGGGCTGGGTCACTGTCAAGGACGCCGTGAAGAAGAAAGCACCGGAAGGCCTGCCTTTCCCGGCTGCTGTAAAATCGGCTGCAACCGAAGCACCTGCGGAAGAAGCTCCCGCGGAAGGTGGTGAAGCATGAAACTTGATGTAATCAAACTGGACGGCGGCAAAGCCGGCGACATCGAGCTGAACGCCGATCTGTTCGGTCTCGAGCCGCGTGCGGACATCCTGCACCGTGTGGTCCGTTGGCAGCGCAACAACGCGCAGGCTGGCACCCACAAGGTAAAGACCCGCTCGGAAACCAGCTACTCGACCAAGAAGATCTATCGCCAGAAGGGCACCGGTGGCGCACGCCATGGTGACCGTAACGCGCCGATCTTCCGCAAGGGTGGTATCTACAAGGGCCCGACCCCTCGTTCGCACGGCCACGACCTGCCGAAAAAGTTCCGCAAGCTTGGCCTGCGCCACGCTCTGTCGGCCAAAGCCAAAGCAGGTGAACTGGTTGTGATCGAAAACGCCGAAGCCGAAGGCAAGACCGCCGCTCTGGCCAAACAGGTTGCAAACCTGGGCTGGAAACGCGCTCTGGTCATCGACGGCGCGACCGTGAACGAAGGTTTCCTGAAGGCGTCGCGCAACATCGAAGGTCTGGATATCCTGCCGTCGATGGGTGCAAACGTTTATGACATCCTCAAGCGTGACACCCTGGTGCTCACCAAAGCGGCTGTCGAAGCACTGGAGGCTCGTCTGAAATGAGCGCGAAGGCAGAACACTACGACGTGATCCGCAAGCCGATCATCACCGAAAAGTCGACCATGGCGTCCGAAAACGGCGCGGTTGTCTTTGAAGTGGCGATCGACAGCAACAAGCCGCAGATCAAAGAGGCCGTTGAGGCGCTGTTTGGTGTGAAGGTCAAAGCTGTGAACACCACCGTGACCAAGGGCAAGGTCAAGCGGTTCCGCGGCCAGCTGGGCCGTCGGAAAGACGTCAAGAAGGCCTATGTGACCCTGGAAGAGGGTAACACCATCGACGTGACTACCGGTCTCTGATCGGATACGTCTTTGGAGAGAGATAAAGGCCCCCGCGAAAGCGGGGGTTTTTTGTTGGGCTATCCGCATTCGCAGTGTTATGCGAGCGGGTCTGTTCCGTGCGTACATACGCACCAGTCAGCGAACTCTTTGCATAGGGGAAATTGCAAACGACTCTTAATACCCCTAATCCAATGCTGATATTCATCCCTAGGCAGGCAGCGAGCACCGAAAATAAAGCTTGGTTGCGCCCATGATTGAATTTCGTGGACTCGTGTTTTTCGTGAACGAAAGAAGTTCAGGTCGTTTGACCGCCAGCGGATCAAATGGAGTTGTCTGACATCTAGTGTGCCAGACAAAGCGTCCAGTCGACGTATTTGTGCGTTGTCAAACGAAACTAGCTGGCGAACACCAAGTTCAAGAAACCAAACGCGCGCGCACTCTAGCGGTTGCATTCTCGGCGAAAGTAGAAGCTCAGTAATCTCTGCACCCATATCGTCAAAGCCAGCGATATCCGATTTGATGAATTCCTCGATAAGAAGGCAAACGTCTTTAGCAAACGGGACCAACTTTGAAAGGTTCTCTCTTATGTATTGTGCAACGTCGGTGTTTTTGACGAGACGCATCGCATGTAACACGATGCGTATCTGTCCCATATCCCAATACGGTTCATCAAGTAGCTCTTCCAGCTCTTGCCTGAGGTCTTTGAGCATAAGCGCATCTAGAGCTTCTTGATCTAGCTCGTCCTGTCCATAGGCCGCCCAAAACAGTTTTTCTGTGGCGAACTCTTCCTTTGCTTCGTCATCCCCTGCATCCGGAGCGCCACTAGAGGCAATAAACTCATCCCAGCTAAGAATCTTTGTCTTCTGATTGTTGAGGGCTAGTCCTTCGTTTTCATTTAGGTGCTTAGCCAAGTACCCAAGTGCTGCGTAAGGATCTTGGCCTTCCTTAATGAAAATGAGCATGTCATCGACATAACGGGTGAAATCGTATCCTTCAGAAATCAAACCCATATCGGTATCGTTTAGGGCAGCTTCAGCCAACAGTCTTGAAGCGTTACTTCCGACCGGTAGGCCGAACGATTGGTTACTTCTCCAATCAGCGATGAAGTGTTCAATTTTCTTAACGATTTTGGTCTCGCCTGACAGGC
This sequence comes from Ruegeria sp. HKCCD7559, assembly GCF_013110575.1. NCBI lineage: Bacteria > Pseudomonadati > Pseudomonadota > Alphaproteobacteria > Rhodobacterales > Roseobacteraceae > Ruegeria > Ruegeria sp. HKCCD7559. The sequence continues at coordinate 71,039 of NZ_WVQU01000012.1, read as the reverse complement.
TATCCAATATGTTTTCTAGGCGGTGCCGGTAAATCCTTGAATAGTAGTCGGAAATATCAGTTCTAATAACGTGGCTATGGCCATGCCGAAACACTTGAACCCGAATATGGCCTAACCAATGCCTGTAGCTCCTGTCTGATCGGAAAAAAACTGGATCTAAACCAGGCGTCTTTCGATAAGAAAATGCTCGGTTGTTATCGAATGGATCACGTCCTGCTTCGACCGAGTCAAACACCTTAAGGACTAAAGCGGTGTAAATCACAGTATCAATTGGGAAGGGCTGATGCGCAACGCGAAAGCCAAACTTGGACTTGGGGACCAAAGCTTCGACTAAGCTCATGGGGTGGTAGCCACTCAGTTCCAGTTTTGACAGTTCCTCAACGACTTTACCTTTGTTTTGCTCAAGAAATTTTAGTTCGAACGGAAAAGGAAAGATGTCGGTGTCACCAAACTGGATGATGTGATCTATCGAACACTCAAAAATACTTGCATCTAACTTCATGAACACAACTCCAAGCTGGCTTGCATGTAGTCTCAAGCAAAATTGCTGCGCAACTTATCAGTCTCAAATTGAGAGAATGTGACACATTTGCAAACTGAGATTTAAACAATGCCGATTTTGACGCAGTTAGACTTTGCATGAAGAGAAAATCGCGTTTTTTGGGCGTTGCTCGAAATTTCAATGCCCCTATAGACACCCCCAACCCTGCTAACCGCACCCAATCTTGCGGCCTCGGATTCGTTCCGGGGCCTTAGATATTTTGAACCGGGGACCTTCGGGGCCCTATACCCTTGGCACCTACGGGGGCCTCTCACATAGCAGGGAAACTCCCTGCACTTGCTAAACGGAAGACAGAAAGCATGGCACTCAAGTCGTATAAGCGCGATATTTTTGATCGCCGCAAAGACGGCTGGACGTCAGATGCAGTGCTGAAAAAGAGCAAAGAAATCGTTCTGAGCACCGGTTTTGACCCAACATGAGCGGCTGATCACGGCACCGGCGGCTTCACCCGTCGGCGCCGATTTCATTTCAGCCCCGAAATTCTGCGCCGTCTGGCGTTGGAAACAAATGCGCGGTGTCAGCGCCGAGCCCGTTTTCAGGTTGCCGATAAAAAGATGGGGCCGTTGTCCGTTTCCGATGGCCTTAAATAGGACCGTGCCGATGTGGATACGGTTTCTTTGACGATGGGTCGCCATGCGGTCTGAAAGACCGATTCGTCCGGGTCGCCCAGACGTCTGGCACGTTGTTGGAACACGCAACGGCAGATCTGCGCCTGCGTATCTCCAGGTTTCATGCACCGGCCACGTCCCCTTTTGAGCTGCCCGTTACATCGAGAATCGTCCGCAAGGGCATTGCCTGCTCAGCTTAACGCACGTGGCCCGTCGGTTCAGGATCACTGCGACCAGGACTGCGCGTTGCAGAAGATAAAGGTGCAGATGACAAACCACCCGATCAACCTGTTCAAGTGTGAAATGCCAATCCGGACACCGTGTGTTTCAAGACGTTTCGGCCCGCGTCATGCGCCAGCAGCTGCCGCAGGCGACCATAGGGTCTGGTGGCCTCCGGCGCGTCAGCAGAGCGCACACGCATATTGCGGCCTTGCCATGTTCGGTCGAGCCACGAGCTGTGAGATGGTGCCATAGCCCCCGACATCCAGCAGGGGGCATGGACCCGATATTAGCGTCACACAGTAGGGGCAGCGTACTTCGGCAGAATGAGGGGGCGCTCAGGTGCTCTGTGGCCGTTCTGCGGGCTTCTCCCGGAAACAGAAAAGGCGCCGTGCGGCGCCTTTGTGTCTTGCACTGGGATATCCGCGATCACGAGCAGTAAACATGCTTGTGCGCAATATCTGCAATGTCGCAGCGGCGGATGCCGATGTCATCCAGTTCGCGGTTGGTCAGGCGCTGCAACTCGGTATAGGTGCGCTGATACTCAGCAGCACGTGCACGGGCTGTTTTGATCCGTGTGACCATGTCAGCGATCCGGGTGCCGAAGTTGAAGCCGGTATGGGTCAGTGTTGCAGTTGTCATCTCTGTATTCCTTTCTCGTATCAGGGCGTATTCCCTGACGTTTCCTTTTGAGTTCCTTCATTGGACAAGGCAGAGATAGGAGCGTTTGCTATCGCTAACAACGCAGATTTTGGTCTAGCCGATATGCATCTGTTGAATGGCTATACATGTCGTGGGCCACGTCAATCACACGCCGCTTTCATTTCTTTCGCGCGTTTTATTGCGGGCGGCCATCGCCCGACCATCACGTATGCTCAGCCCCATCAGTGTCAGATTGGTCGCCCCGGCAATCAGTTCGATGATCTGTACAATATAGAAGCTGGTATCAAACGAGCCCGCGTTTGCCTTTGCGCTCAGGTAGACGGCGGCTGGAACAAGGACGATGAGACCGTTCATAGCAATGATCGGCATCCGTTTCTTTTTGGTGAGCGTAGGGGCATCTTTTCGACGACGCCCAAGTGTCGCCCCGGATGCACCGACAATCACCATTGCAGGCACCAGAACAAAGAGCCCGCTGACGATCATGGACTTTACTGCCGCGATGGTCGCATGGTTTGCAAATAACTCACTGTACAAAGTGGATGTCCAGAATACGAGGATCGTAAGAAAGCCTACTACTCCGGCGATGGGGTGGATGGTTCTTAACATGTTGCTACTCCCAAATGAGGGTCAGGCGACGCAGTGGTTTTCGACTGCGAGCTTGCGAAGAAGATGTGGCCTGGCCACTGCGTTTGCTGGATAGTCCGCGATCCGACGCTGGAACTCGGGATGAGTGAATGCGTCGCGAAAGCTTTGCACGTTCCGCCAGATCGCGTAGTTCACAAAGGTCGAACTGCCCGCGATACCCTGATGGAGCTGGGTCGAGATATATCCCGGTTGCGATTTCATGAAATCCACATCATGCGCCCATGCCCGAAGCAGCGCCTTTTCGTCTTCGGCGTCCACCGTAAACAGGTTGATCAGCACCACCGGTCCTTCCTCGGTCTGCATCTGATCTGCCAGCGTGACGATCGTGTCCAACTCTTTGATACGAGCCATTTCGATTCCCTTCGATTCTGAAATATAGCAAGCTATATAAAATTGCATAGCATGCTATTCAAGTGTAAATCTAGGACATGGACTTCGAAAAAGAAAACTCGGCCGGGTATCTGGTTAATCACATGGCACGATTGTTCGCAAAGGAGTTGCAGCAACGCATTGCGCCCTTTGGCATCGTCGTCGGACAATTCCCAATCTTGCTGGAACTCTGGCTCAAAGACGGTGTGACGCAAAAGGATCTGCTGACCAAAATTGACGTCGAACAGGCGACATTGGCCAACACGCTCAACCGTATGGAACGTGATGGCTTGATCAAAAGAACGAAGAACCCTGCTGACGCTAGGGCTCAATTGATTTGGTTGACCGAGAAGGCCGCAGCACTTCGCAACAGCGCCTACGAGGCAGCTCAGAACGTGAATGCCGATGCATTACAGGTCTTGAATGACCCTGAGCGCACACAATTCATGAACTACATGCGTCGAGTCATAGGCGGCATGCGCTCAAGGTGAATTGAAAGAGGATCAGTTTACGGCACCGGCAGGCAAGCCATTAAACAAAAACACCCCCGACCGAGGTCGGAGGCGTTTCTAAGTCTTCGAAGCTGCGGGATTAGCCGCGCTCTTCGACGATCTCTACCAGATGCGGGATCTTGCGGATCATGCCGCGGACCGAAGGGGTATCTTCCAGCTCACGGGTTTTGTGCATCTTGTTCAGGCCCAGGCCGATCAGGGTTGCGCGCTGTTCGGCGGGGCGGCGGATCGGAGAACCGATCTGCTTGACGACGATGGTTTTTGCCATGGGTCGCTCTCCTTACGCTTCGGCTTCAGCAGCCGGTGCTTCGTCCCGCTTGGGCAGGATGTCGGCAACTTTTTTACCACGACGTGCGGCAACCGAACGCGGGCTCTGCTCTTTCTGCAGGCCGTTGATGGTGGCGCGGATCATGTTGTACGGGTTCTGCGAGCCCAGCGATTTGGACACAACGTCCTTGACGCCCAGCATTTCGAACACAGCACGCATCGGACCACCGGCGATGATACCAGTACCTTCAGGCGCGGTGCGCATTACCACTTTACCAGCGCCGTGACGGCCCTCGATGTCGTGGTGCAGGGTCCGACCTTCGCGCAGTTGCACGCGGATCATCTGACGCTTGGCTTGCTCGGTCGCCTTACGGATGGCTTCAGGTACTTCTTTCGCTTTACCTTTGCCAAAGCCGACGCGGCCTTTCTGATCGCCGACAACCACCAGAGCGGCGAAGCCAAAGCGCTTACCACCTTTTACGGTTTTCGACACGCGGTTGATCGCAACCAGACGATCTGCAAATTCCGGTGCTTCTTCACGGTCGCGGCCACGGCCCCGACGGTTTTCACGTTCTGCCATTTGGCATCCCTTTTCTCATGTGGCGCATACGGCGCCGTTTCTTCAATCCAAGTGAGCCCCGACTGTTGCCGAGGCCCCCGGATCATCGGGGCAGCCGCAAAGCTGCCCGCAAGTCTTAGATCTTCAGGCCGCCTTCACGCGCAGCGTCGGCCAGAGCCTTCACCTTGCCGTGGAACAGGAAGCCGCCACGATCGAAATAGGCCTCTTCGACGCCTGCCTTCTTGGCACGCTCGGCGATGGCCGCGCCCACTTTGGTGGCCGCTTCGACGTTGTTCTTGCCAACTACACCCAGATCTTTTTCCAGGGTCGAGGCCGAGGCCAGGGTCACGCCACGCACGTCGTCGATCAGCTGAACAGAGATGTTCTTGTTCGAACGGTGTACGGACAAACGCGGACGACCCGCGTTGACCTTGCGAAGTTTGTTCCGAACGCGCAGGCGGCGCTTCAGAAACAGGGTTCTTTTGCTGTTTGCCATTGTGTTCGTCCTTACTTCTTCTTGCCTTCCTTGCGGAAGATGAACTCGCCCTTGTAGCGGATGCCTTTGCCTTTGTAGGGCTCGGGGCGGCGCCACTCGCGGATTTTCGCCGCGGTTTCGCCCACCAGCTGCTGGTCGATACCTTCCACAACGATCTCGGTCTGCTTCGGGGCGGTGATGGTGACACCTTCCGGAGCAGTGAAATCAACATCGTGGCTGTAACCCAGGTTCAGCTTCAGGGTGTTGCCCTGCATCTGAGCCCGGTAACCAACACCCTGGATCTCCAGCTCTTTTTTGAAGCCGGTCGTCACACCGGTTACCAGGTTGGCAACCATGGTGCGGCTCATGCCCCACTGCTGGCGGGCACGTTTGGACATGCCGCGGGGGTCGATCTTGACCACGTTGTCTTCTACCGACAACGTTACGTCGTCGGTGGCGGTAAAGCTGCGGGTGCCTTTCGGACCTTTCACTTCGATGGTCTGACCCGACACAGTGGCAGTAACGCCGCTGGGCAGCTCGACCGGCTTTTTACCAATACGAGACATTGACAGACCTCCTTAGAAGACGGTGCAGAGCACTTCGCCGCCAACATTGTTGGAGCGAGCGTTTGCGTCCGACATCACACCTTTCGGAGTGCTGACAATCGACACACCCAGTCCCTGACGGACCTGCGGGATGTCATTGACGCCCATGTATACGCGACGGCCGGGCTTCGAGACCCGCTTCAGTTCGCGAATAACAGGGGTGCCTTCGTAGTACTTCAGGCTGATTTCGATGGCCGGATGACCGTTTTCACCGGTCGTCTTTTCATAGCCACGGATGTAGCCTTCGTCCGCCAGCACGTCCAGAACCCAACCGCGCAGCTTGGAAGCCGGGGTGGAAACGGTGGACTTGCCGCGCATTTGCGCGTTGCGGATACGGGTGAGCATATCGCCGATAGGATCATTCATATCTATGTCTCCCTTACCAGCTCGATTTCACCATGCCGGGGATCTGACCAGCAGAACCCAGCTCGCGCAGCGCGATACGGCTGACCTTCAGCTTACGGTAGTAAGCGTGGGGACGACCTGTCAGCTGACAGCGGTTGTGCAGACGGGTAGCCGAGCTGTTGCGCGGCAGTTTCGCCAGTTTCAGACGCGCCTTGAAGCGCTCTTCCATCGGCTTGCTCTCGTCATTCGCGATTTCTTTCAGCTCGGCACGCTTTGCGGCATATTTGGCCACCAGGCGTTCGCGCTTCTTTTCGCGTTCGATCATTGCTTTTTTAGCCATGTCTCAATCCTCCCGGCGCTTATGCGTTGAACGGCATGTTGAACGCTTTCAACAGTGCCTTTGCTTCAGCGTCGGTTTTCGCTGTGGTGGCAATTACGATATCCAAGCCCCAGACCTCGTCGACCTTGTCGAAATCGATTTCCGGGAACACGATGTGCTCTTTCATGCCCATGGCAAAGTTGCCCTGACCATCGAAAGAAGGCTTTACACCGCGGAAGTCACGAACGCGCGGCAGCGCGATGGTGATCAGACGATCCAGGAATTCGTACATCCGGTCACCGCGCAGGGTCACTTTCGCACCCAGCGGCATGTCTTCACGGACGCGGAAACCCGCGATCGACTTCTTCGCCTTGGTTGCAACGGCCTTTTGACCGGCAATCGCAGTCAGATCCTCGACCGCAGCTTTTGCTTTCTTCGAGTCTTTGACGGCCTCGGCACCACAACCGATGTTCAGAACGATCTTATCCAGCTTGGGCAGCTGCATGTCGTTCTTGTAACCGAACTCTTCTTTCAGAGCGGCACGGATGGTTTCGACGTACTGAGCTTTCAGACGCGGGGTGTAGGTTGCGGAATCAAGCATCGATCACGTCCCCTGTGGTCTTGGCGAAGCGCACCTTCTTGTCACCTTCCATGCGGAAGCCAACGCGGGTTGCTTTGCCGTTCTTGTCCAGCAGTGCCAGGTTCGACAGGTCGATCGGGTTTGCCTGAGGCAGGCGACCACCTTGCGAGTTCTGCGACTGACGGGTGTGGCGGATGGCGATGTTGATGCCATCGACAACAGCTTTACCGGCCTTGGGGTCAACCGAGGAAATGGTTCCCTCTTTGCCCTTGTCCTTGCCGGCCAGCACGACGACCTTGTCGCCTTTGCGGAGTTTAGCAGCCATGATTACAGCACCTCCGGAGCCAGCGAGATGATTTTCATGAAGTTCTTGCCGCGCAGTTCACGAACAACGGGGCCAAAGATACGGGTACCGACTGGCTCGTTGTTGTTGTTCAGGATGACGGCGGCGTTGCGATCAAAACGGATCGCGGTGCCGTCTTCGCGACGGACTTCCTTGGCGGTGCGTACGACGACGGCCTTGCGGACGTCACCTTTCTTTACGCGGCCGCGTGGGATGGCTTCCTTCACCGAGACGACAATGATGTCGCCGACGGAGGCGTATTTACGCTTGGAACCACCCAGGACCTTGATGCACTGAACTCGGCGTGCGCCGGAGTTGTCAGCGACATCCAGATTGGTCTGCATCTGGATCATGTGGTTTCTCCCGACCTGTGGGGGCTGGTCTTGTTAATTCCCCCAGGGTTTCGACAAATGGAAAGGTCTGGGGGCTTACGCCTCCAGAACTTCCCAACGTTTCGTCTTCGATTTCGGCGCGCATTCGATGATGCGTACAGTGTCGCCGACCTTGAAGGCGTTCTTTTCGTCATGAGCCCGGTATTTCTTGGACTTACGAACGGTTTTTTGCAGCAGCGGGTGCTTGAAACGGCGTTCAACCGAAACAGTCACGGTCTGCTCGTTGGCGTCGCTGGTTACTACTCCGGACAGGATACGCTTGGGCATAGGATTACTCCTCCGATGCCGCGGCAGCGGCCTTTTCGTTCAGAATGGTTTTGACGCGGGCAGCATTGCGGCGGGCCGCTTTGATACCAGCTGTATTTTCCAGCTGACCGGTTGCCTGTTGAAAGCGCAGGTTAAAGCTTTCTTTCTTCAGGTTGGCCAGTTCCTCGCGGAGCTGGTCCGGGGTCTTTTCACGCAGTTCTTGGGCGTTCATCGCCTTTTTCCTTTGCTCAAAACACCAGAAGGCCCCCTTGCAGGGTCACCTTGGACCTGGTGGATGAATGATAGACATACGAATCCCCCGACTCGGCCGGGGGACTTGCAGGATGCCGTCGTATAAGGGTTTAGGGGGTGGGTGGCAAGGGTAAGTTTGACGTCTTCTTTACGCCAAGGGAATAAGTTGCTCCCGGTCGCTGAGCAGGTGGCCAACCACAAAGGTTCCTCGAAGTATTCCTCCTCCAAACTCAGGCCAAGGTCTGTATTGCCAACAGGCCGCGTTCGGCGCCCAATAGAGAAGGCCCAAAAGCCTGAAGTTCACAGAGGAGGTAAGAAAATGACCAGTCCTTATTCAGGAGGATGTGAACACGTCAAGATAGTCGCGACGGCAGAACCGATAGACAACCATGAATGCCATTGTGATGTCTGTAAGTCCGTGACCGGACAGCACACAACACATGTTGCGTTCTTTAACTACTCAGACCTGTCAGCAGACCCCGAAGATAAGATGAACCGTCAACCATTCAACGCCAACAATCCCGATGGCCCTTTAGAGCTTTGCACATGTTCAGAGTGCGGGGCCGCGCTGATGCTTGATGACAAGCAAAAGCGCATACGCGTGGCTGTACCCAACGTGATGGGGTATGATGACAGCCAGTTTCCGGCAGCGACTTACCACGCGTTTTATGATGACAGCAAAGGGTACCCCAAGCCTGATGACGGACGACCGGTATATGAAGCGCTTCGTCCAGAATTTGCTTGGCCTTCACCTGCCAGCTGACAAGGCGTAAGCTCATTCTGAGCGAAGTACCAACGGTGTTCGCTGACATTCAAGATGCCGGTATTCGGTGGGAGCGTTCAGTCCCACCGATAGTTGAAACTGACCGATATCCGCTCTTCCTCGGCCATGTTCATCGGCACCTCGTGGCGTAGCCAGCTTTCCCACAGCAGCACGTCGCCGACCTGAGGCTTCATATAGATAAAGGGCTGCAAATCGCGCCGCCCACCTTTGATCCGCGTTGGGGCCGCCATCATACGGCCCGAGCGGGGGTCTTCCAGCTTCAGCGCACTTGCCCCCTCGGGCATCGACACGTACGTCGTGCCCGAGATCACGCTGTGCGGGTGCAGGTGGCTGGAGTGCATGCCGCCCTCGGGCAGGATATTGATCCAGAGGTCCTCGAGCTTCAACTCTCCCTCGCCCAGATCGAATTCCAGATCCTTGGCGAAGGCCGCCACATGCTGATCCAGCACTTTGACCAAATCGGCAAAGATCGGGAACCGCCATGGCAGATCAGTCAGCGAGGCATAACTGGTATAACCGGGATAGCCGTTTTCCTCACACCAATCCTGCCCGGCCTCATCGTCCGCGGCAATGACAAGGCACGAGTTTTCCAGTTCTTCCGGGTCGATCCTGGGATCAAACTCAGACAATGCAGCGCGGTAGAGACGGGTTACGAAGAGTGATTCAATCTGTGCCATAGCGCCCTCTTAACCCAGCTTCACCGCGATTGCGATGGCTCTTTTGCGAGGCTCTGCCTCGCGCTCCGGGATATTTTTTGCCAGATGAAATCCGGATCCCCTGCTTCATCTGGCCATAAATATCCCGGGGGAGTCGCGGCTTGCCGCGGCGGGGGCAGCGCCCCCAAATGATAACCCCCGCCGGTTTCCCGACGGGGGTCAAATATATCACGAACGGGGAAACCCCCGGATCGCTTACCAGTCTTCGCGAACCACGACGCGGGTCTTGATCGGCAGCTTCATCGCGGCCAGGCGCAGGGCCTCGCGGGCGATGTCGTCATTGACGCCGTCGATTTCGAACATCACGCGACCGGGCTTGACCTTGCAAACCCAGCGGTCCACCGAACCCTTACCTTTACCCATACGAACTTCGATCGGCTTTGCAGTGACCGGAGTGTCGGGGAAGATACGGATCCAGACACGACCCTGACGTTTCATGTGACGGGTCATGGCACGACGTGCAGCTTCGATCTGGCGTGCGGTGACGCGCTCGGGCTGCAGGGCTTTCAGACCGTAGGTGCCAAAGTTCAGATCAGAGCCGCCCTTGGCTTCGCCCTTGATCCGGCCTTTGTGCATCTTGCGGAATTTAGTACGCTTTGGTTGAAGCATATCTTTCCCTCCTTAGCGACGACCGCCACCAGCACCACGAGGTGCAGGGCCGTCCTGGAGTTCCTGTGCTTTACGGTCACGTGCCTGCGGATCGTGCTCCATGATCTCACCTTTGAAGATCCAGACCTTGATCCCGATGATCCCGTAGGGGGTCATCGCTTCGGCATGTGCGTAATCGATGTCGGCACGCAGGGTGTGCAGAGGCACGCGGCCTTCGCGGTACCATTCGGTCCGTGCGATTTCGGCGCCGCCCAGACGGCCAGCGACGTTCACCCGGATACCCAGGGCACCCATGCGCATGGCGTTCTGAACCGAGCGCTTCATTGCGCGACGGAACGAAACACGACGTTCCAGCTGCTGAGCGATCGACTCGGCAACCAGCTGCGCGTCAAGCTCGGGCTTGCGCACTTCGACGATGTTCAGGTGCAGTTCGCTGTCGGTCATCTGGGCCAGCTTCTTGCGCAGAACTTCGATGTCTGCACCTTTCTTGCCGATGATGACACCCGGACGTGCGGTGTGGATCGTGACGCGGCACTTCTTGTGCGGACGTTCGATGATCACACGTGCAACACCGGCCTGCTTGCACTCTTTCTGGATGAACTCACGGATCTTGATGTCTTCCAGCAGAAGATCACCGTAATCCTTTGTGTCAGCGTACCAGCGGCTGTCCCAGGTGCGGTTGACCTGCAGGCGCATGCCGATCGGATTGACTTTATGTCCCATTAGGCTTGCTCCTCAACTTGACGCACCTTGATGGTGATCTCCGAGAACGGCTTCATGATCTTGCCGAAACGGCCACGGGCACGCGGGCGACCGCGCTTCATGACCAGGTTCTTGCCAACCCATGCTTCGGCGACGATCAGCTCGTCAACGTCCAGGTTGTGGTTGTTTTCGGCATTCGCGATTGCGGACTGCAGGCACTTTTTGACGTCCTGCGCGACACGCTTGTTCGAGAAAGTCAGGTCGGTCAGAGCCTTCTCGACTTTCTTGCCGCGGATCATTTGCGCAACCAGGTTCAGTTTCTGCGGGCTGGTGCGAAGCATGCGGGTTTTCGCCATTGCTTCGTTTTCGGCCACGCGGCGGGGGTTCTTTTCCTTGCCCATGACTTACTTCCGCTTCGCTTTTTTGTCTGCGGCGTGACCATAATAGGTCCGGGTCGGCGAGTACTCACCGAACTTCTGACCAATCATGTCTTCCGTGACGTTTACCGGGATATGCTTCTGGCCATTGTACACACCAAAGGTCAGACCCACGAACTGGGGCAGAATGGTGGAACGACGCGACCAGATCTTGATGACTTCGTTGCGGCCCGACTCGCGCGCTGCTTCGGCTTTTTTAAGCACATAAGCATCGACGAAAGGACCCTTCCAAACAGAGCGAGACATAGATTAACGTCCCTTCTTCTTGGCGTGCCGCGAGCGGATGATCAGCTTCTGGGACGCTTTGTTCTTGTTGCGGGTACGCTTACCCTTGGTGTCCTTACCCCACGGTGTAACCGGTGTACGGCCACCCGAGGTACGACCTTCACCACCACCGTGCGGGTGATCGATCGGGTTCATTGCAACACCACGAACCGACGGACGTACGCCTTTGTGGCGCATACGACCGGCTTTACCGAGGTTCTGGTTCGAGTTGTCGGGGTTGGACACGGCACCAACGGTGGCCATGCATTCCTGACGGACCATGCGCAGCTCGCCCGAGCTCAGACGGATCTGAGCGTAGCCGCCATCGCGACCAACGAACTGAGCGTATGTACCGGCCGCACGTGCGATCTGACCGCCTTTGCCAGGCTTCATCTCGATGTTGTGGACAATGGTACCGATCGGCATGCCCGAGAAAGGCATTGCGTTGCCCGGCTTGATGTCAGCTTTTGCCGACGCGATGACCTTGTCACCAACAGCCAGACGCTGCGGAGCCAGGATGTATGCCTGCTCGCCGTCTTCGTATTTTACCAGTGCGATGAATGCGGTCCGGTTCGGGTCATATTCGATCCGCTCGACGGTTGCCGCGACATCAAATTTGTTCCGTTTGAAGTCAACGATCCGGTAGAGACGCTTTGCGCCACCGCCGCGGCGGCGTGAAGTGATCCGTCCGGTGTTGTTCCGGCCGCCCGATTTGGTCAAACCCTCTGTGAGAGACTTGACCGGACGTCCTTTCCAAAGCTCCGAACGGTCGATCAGCACCAGCCCGCGCTGGCCCGGCGTCGTCGGCTTGTACGACTTAAGTGCCATGCTTTCTGTCTTCCGTTTAGCAAGTGCAGGGGATTTCCCCGCTATGTGAGAGGCCCCCGTAGGTGCCAAGGGTATAGGGCCCCGAAGGTCCCCGGTTCAAAATATCTAAGGCCCCGGAACGAATCCGAGGCCGTAAGATTGGGTGCGTTTAGCAGTGTTGGGACCGGGTGACAAGAGAGAGTATCAAACTTCTTCTGCGGCCTTGAATACCGCATCCTGCCAAACGCGTTGTGGTTTACGGCCTGGATGCTAAACCCAGAAATGTTCGAACTGTTGCTGGAACTCACAGAGCGGGAACAGGACCTGACAGAAAAGGTTGAAATTGTTTCCTGTGAACTTTGGTGCAGTGCACCCCGATCGGAAGGTTCAGAGACCGGGCTTATTGGTGTGGGGTCGGAAGGTTTCGCGGAAACCGATCTGGCAAAGTGCTGCCCCTGCAATCAGCCCAATGTATTTTAGGCTGAGCCGCTGCTGCTTGGCGGCCGCATTCATGAGCGGGCTGGGGAGGCACTCTACCGAGTGACCGTAATCGTCAATCTATCTCGGTATTCTTGCGGGCCGGGTTGATCCGGAATGGAGCGGCGGTGTGACAGGCGGGGCATTCGGAGAGCCGTGATACAAAGAACACCCCCGTAGGCCGGGCTTCAGCCCGGCCTACGGGCAAGGGGTGATGGGTGCGAGCAGCCATCTTACGGTCGCTACGTTTGTTTTGTACCGCCGTTAGAAATTGAAAGTCGTCGAAAAACCCCCAATGTTAGAACTATGTCGGATAGCATTACTTGAACCATTGCAAGGCTCGCCAACAAACCTGACCCAAGGGCGACCCATGTCACCAAAGACAACACATTTTGGTTTTGGGTAATTGAGTAATAAGAATAAAAAATTGCATACAATGGGATAGCATAAGTTATTATCACTCCCATGTATTTGACAATCGCGTACATCCACGAACTCATAAGTAAGATTGATTTCCTGTTTTTGAATCTCAAACGTGTAATTACAGATATAGGTCCAACGCGAAGAAGCGTTGGGTATGACATAATGTCAAAAAATTGCCGTTGAGTAACAATCGACGTGTCTGGGTCGACAATTTGATCAATCGCTTTGTGTGCTAAGTCATATGCCAGCATCGCATTCGCCCGAGCTGAACTATATGAAACGGCCAAAGCGCACATCGTGAAGAATGCCAAGACGTCGAAGAGCCCTTTCTCAACAATTCCGAGCCCGAAAGGAAGTGATTTTGTTATCACCACCCCGTCCTCAGAAAGCTGCGTTTCTGGTAAGACGACAACAGCCAGAACTGTAACAAGGGATAGCCACAATCGATTAGATAGCTTCGCATACAAGCTAAACCCATCCGCGAGATCTTTTACAACTTGTTTTGCACCTTCTGTTTCGGCCAACTCTGAGAACCTACTATTAGCTTTCCAGACTCATCTCTAAATAATACTATTACTGCGGCTGCTACCGCGCAAACTTCTTGTGCTTCAACCGCTTGGGCTCCAGCGCATCCGGCCCCAACCGCCGCTTTTTGTCCTCTTCGTAATCTTCGAAGTTGCCTTCGAACCATTCCACATGCGCGTCGCCTTCAAACGCCAGAATATGCGTGCAAATACGATCGAGAAAGAAGCGGTCGTGTGAGATGACGACGGCGCAGCCAGCGAAATCGACCAAGGCGTCTTCCAGTGCGCGCAGGGTTTCGACGTCGAGGTCGTTGGTGGGTTCGTCGAGCAGTAGGACGTTGCCGCCCTCTTTCAGCAGGCGGGCCATGTGGACACGGTTGCGCTCACCCCCGGATAGCAGCGAGACCTTTTTCTGCTGGTCGCCGCCCTTGAAGTTGAAGGACGAGCAATAGGCGCGGGAATTGACCTGCGCGTCGCCCAGCTGGATGATCTCGGCGCCGCCGGTGATCGCCTCCCACACTGTGTCGTTGTCTTTCAGGTCGTCGCGGGACTGGTCGACATAGGACAGCTCGACCGTGTCGCCGTATTCGATGGTGCCGGCATCGGGCTTTTCATGGCCGGTGAGCATTTTGAACAGGGTCGATTTACCGGCGCCGTTGGGGCCGATCACGCCGACGATGCCACCGGGCGGCAGGCTGAACGAGAGATTTTCGATCAGTTGCTTGTCGCCCATGTGCTTGGCCAGCCCGTTGACCTCGATCACCTTGCTGCCTAGGCGCGGGCCGTTGGGGATGACGATCTGAGCGCGGGTCAGCTTTTCGCGCTCGGACTGTTCCGCCAGCTCGTTATAGGCGTTGATCCGGGCTTTGGATTTGGCCTGACGCGCCTTTTGACCCTGACGCATCCATTCCAGTTCGCGCTGTAGCGTCTTCTGCTTGGATTTGTCCTCGCGTGCTTCCTGCTCAAGCCGTTTTGCTTTCTGCTCCAGCCACGAGGAATAGTTGCCTTCGTACGGAATGCCACGGCCGCGGTCCAATTCGAGAATCCAGCCGGTGATGTCATCTAGGAAATAACGGTCGTGGGTGACGATCAGGATGGTGCCTTTGTAGTCGATCAGGTGCTGTTGCAGCCAGGCGATGGTTTCCGCGTCCAGGTGGTTGGTCGGTTCGTCCAGAAGCAGCATGTCGGGCGCTTCCAGCAGCAGCTTGCACAGCGCCACGCGGCGTTTCTCACCACCCGAGAGGTTGGCGATGTTGGCATCGTCCGGCGGGCAGCGCAGCGCCTCCATCGAGACATCGATCTGGCTGTCCAGATCCCACAGGTTTTCCGCGTCGATCGCGTCCTGTAGGGTGGTCATTTCCTCCATCAGCTCGTCCGAGTAGTTCTCGGCGATCTCCATCGCGATCTCGTTGAAGCGGTCGACCTTGGCCTTTTTCCCGGCCACGCCCAGCATGACGTTTTCGCGAACGGTCAGGGATTCGTCCAGTTGCGGTTCCTGCGGCAGATAGCCGACCTTGGCCCCCTCGGCGGCCCATGCCTCGCCGGTGAAGTCGGTGTCCAGGCCGGCCATGATCTTCATCAGCGTCGATTTACCGGCGCCGTTGACGCCGACGACACCGATTTTCACGCCGGGCAGAAAGCTGAGGTGGATGTTTTCAAAACACTTCTTGCCACCGGGATAGGTCTTGGAGACACCCTGCATGTGGTAGACATATTGATAGGCAGCCATGTCGCGTCCTCTGGGTCGGGGAATTTGGTTGAAACGCTGGATATCCGAGCGGGACGGGCGGGGCAAGCTGGTGGTTTTGTGAATTTCGTCTTTGGGTCGGGCGGCATAGTGTGGGTGCGTTGTAAATGGGGGTGTTATGTCGGAACTGGCCGAGTTGATTGCGGGTTGGGCGCAGCCCGGTTGCGTGACTTGGATCGGAGCGCGACCAGAGCGCCGGGCCGAGATGGTGTCACTGGAGGAATCCGTGATTACTGAGGCCGGTCTGATCAGTGACCGCGCCCGCGTTGGCAAGAGAGCAGTGACTTTGATCCAGCAGGAGCATCTGGCGGCGATTGGGTCGTATCTGGGGCAGGGGCCGGTTGCGCCTGAAATCCTGCGGCGCAACCTGGTGGTTTCGGGGATCAATCTGACGGCGCTCAAAGGGCGCGAGGTGCAGGTGGGCGAGGCAATTTTGCGCCTCACCGTGATTTGTGCGCCGTGCAGCCGGATGGAAGAAGCGCTGGGCAAAGGCGGCTATTCCTCCGTGCGTGGGCACGGAGGATGGTGCGCTGAAGTCGTGCGACCCGGGCGGGTTCGGCTGGGTGATGTGGTGCAACCTGTTGATTGACAACGCCTCGCAGTTCTGAACATCAGCAGGGTATGGAGCGGTACGGCATACCCTATGCGCGACCTGGGCAGGTCGTCGGTCTGTTCGGCGGGTCGTTTGATCCACCGCATCAGGGCCATGTGCATGTCACGCTTCAAGCGAAGAAGGCGTTCGGGCTGGATCGGGTTTGGTGGCTGGTATCGCCGGGCAATCCGTTGAAGGAACGCGGGCCCGCGCCCATGGACAAGCGAATGGCGGCAGCGCGGAATGTGATGCAGCATCCGCGTGTCGAAGTGACGGACATCGAGGCGCTCACAGGTACACGCGCGACTGCGGATACTCTGACAGTGTTGCAGCGATTGTATCCACAGGTCCGATTTGTGTGGCTGATGGGGGCGGACAATCTGGCGCAGTTTCACCGCTGGAAAGACTGGCGAGGGATCATGGACAGTGTCCCTGTCGGTGTGGTCGCGCGGCCCGGCGACCGGATATCTGCCCGGATGTCCAGGGCGGCACGGGTCTATGCCAAGTACAGGATCGACGGGCAGGCGCGGCATCTTTTGGGGCGGGCGCAGGCTCCGGCCTGGTGTTTCGTGAATGTGCCGATGGTTGATGTCAGTTCCACTGAGATTCGGACGCGCGGCGAATGGCGCGCGGAAGTGTTGCCGGAATAGCCTTGCCCGGCGCATAATCGCAGCGAGTGGTTGCGCGCATTTGATCTGTGGGATTTTATTCCAACTATGGCTGGTCGTTTTTCACGTCGTGAGTTTCTGGGAGGATTGGGGGCGTCTCTGATCCCGGCAACTGGTTTGGCGCAGGCGCCGCTGGTCTCGCTCAGACCGCGCGCGCGTGCGGCGCTGTTGAGTGGTGCCGAGCGTTTGGTTGCAGCCGCAGGGTTGACGGGCGAAGTTGTTTTCGCCGTCGCGGATGTGGCGACCGGAAAGCCGCTGGAGGTTTTTGGTGAAGGTGCGGGCTTGCCCCCGGCCAGTGTCGGCAAGGCGATGACCGCGCTTTACGCGCTGGACGTTCTGGGGCCTGACCACCGGTTCGAAACCCGTTTGATCGCAGATGGGCCAATTGAAAACGGGATTCTGCATGGCGATCTGATACTGGCAGGCGGGGGTGACCCGCTGTTGGATACGGATGCGCTGGCCACGATGGCGGCCAACCTGCGCGAGGCCGGAATCACCGAGGTTCGAGGAGCTTTCAAGGTCTATGACGGGGCGCTGCCCTTCGTGTTCAGCATTGATCCCGGACAGCCGGATCATGTGGGGTACAGCCCGGCGGTAAGCGGGATATCGTTGAATTTCAATCGGGTCCATTTCGAGTGGAAGCGTGCCGGTAAGGGGTACGATGTGACCATGGATGCACGCAGCGCACGATATGTGCCGGCAGTGGATGTGGCAGCCATGCGGGTCGAGAACCGCAGCTTGCCTATCTATACCTATCAGCCAAGTGCGCGGCAGGACCGCTGGACCGTGGCCAAGGGCGCGCTGGGCAATGGCGGGGCGCGCTGGCTGCCTGTGCGCAAGCCCGCATTGTACGCGGGTGATGTGTTTCGTACTTTAGCCCGATCCAATGGAATCGTTTTGAATCGGGTGCAAGTGACACGAGAGACGCCAAAAGGCGTCGACCTTGTGGTGCATCGCAGCGATCCATTGAACAGTATTTTGCGCGGGATGCTGAAATACTCGACGAACCTGACGGCCGAGATGGTTGGGCTGGCCGCAACCAAAGCGCGGGGCGTTGACCCGCGCAACCTGGCGGAGTCGGCGGCCGAGATGAACCGTTGGGCGTCTCAGAGCTTTGGCGTGAACGGGATCGCGATGGTCGATCATTCCGGTCTTGGCGATGCCTCGCGTATGGTGCCGGCGGATCTGGTTGCGGCCCTGGTCGCGGCCCGGAAAATGGGCGCATTGCGCCCATTGATGAAGCCTTTTGCCTTGACGGATCGCAATGGGCGGCCGGTCAAGAACCACCCGATCAAGGTCGATGCCAAGACAGGCACATTGAACTTCGTATCCGGGTTGGGCGGTTTCCTGACAACGGCGGACGGGGTCGATCTTGCCTTTGCCATTTTTACGGCGGACGTGGCCCACCGCGCCAAGATTCCTCGCGCACAACGCGAACGGCCTGAAGGCGCGCGCAGCTGGAACCGCAGGTCGCGGAAACTGCAACGGGCCTTGCTGGAACGTTGGGGTTCGCTCTACGGAAGCTGAAACCCGTAGATTGCCCAGATCAGACCGTGTGGCGCGCGCGTGCCCCGCGTTCGATTGCGGCGGCATGCAGCCGGTCGATATTCAGTTCGTACCGGATTTCTTCCAGCAGGCGCAGTTCCGTTTCAGCGAGCGAACCGTCGGCGGCTGCAACATCGCAAGCCAGCGCATAGGCCGTTTCGTTCAGACGCTCGGGCAGGTTTTCACGGATCAGGCCAAACAGCGCATCCAAACCGTCTTCTTGTTCGAACAGGTCAAAAACAATCTGTGATACACGACGGGTCCGATCGATGTCATACCCGGCAAAGACCGGCAGCATGTTCACGGCGACTTCGATCTTGACCAGCTCGGCGGTTCGGATGTTTTCGTCAGACGCCGAGACTGCAACCATGATCGCCACAAGGCAATCCTGCGGGGACATCGGGTGGGGCACTTGCTCGGTCATGGGATGGTCCTGATTGGGGTCGTTCGAGGACGCACGATATGAGCGCAGCGGGTCAGGTTCAACACCTTGTTTCATCCACCCCCGCGCGATCAGGTATTCATGACCATCATTCCCGAAATCAAAAGCGCGGCCCCCAGCCAGTAGCGCAGCCCAAGTGTTTCGCCGAAGAAGACGTGCGAGGCCAGTGGCACAAGAACGAAACTGAGGGCCATGAAAGGGTAGGCCTGGGACAGGGTCAGATACCGCAGGACATACACCCACAGCACCGTAGCCGAGCCATAGATGGCAAAGGCTGTCAGAAGGAAAGGATCGAACAGCGTCTGGATGAGGCCCGCAATTCCGGTGGCTTCGCGCCCGTCAATCCGGTTTCCTGCCAGTTTGAACAGGATTTGCCCGGCCGAGATCATAACTGGTGTGCACAGCAAACCAACCCAGACCAGTGTCGTTGGGGCGGGCGGAGTCATCCTTGATGCTCCGGTTCCGGTTTTTCCCCGGGGCGGTCTTCGCAATAGTAGATGTCGCGCCCCAGATCTTCGCAGACATGGATGTCCGGGCTGGGATGCACCGCGCGCAGAAAGCTGTGGGTGTAGGGGAAAAAGTTGAAATGCGGATTGAAGGTGTACCTGCTTTCGCGTTCACGCGGGACGACGATAATGACGCGTTTTCGCGCGACACGACGCAGTTCAGCGATTGCTTGCCGGTAATCCAGAAGATGCTCGATCACGTGGGTGCAGATTACGGTGTCAAAGCTGTTGTCTTCGAACGGCAGTTCTTCGATCCGAGCTGCGACATAGTCGATATTGTCGATGGCTGCCGCATCATCGACGACGAAATCCACTCCTGTCAGTTGCGTGATGTCGGGTCGGGCGGCCTTTATGCGTTGCAAAAGAACTCCGGTGCCGCAGCCGACATCGCAGATGCTTTGCCCGACGATATCCTTGGCAATCCGCTTGATGCAGGCTTCGGAATTGTCGGTGCCCTGATGTACGCGCGGATGATCGCGGTAGAGTCTTTCGTATTCGTCATCCGTCAGATAGGTTGCACGTTCACGGAATTCGGCAAGGCGCGTGATATGGTCGCCCCAAACCCTGCATGCCAGCCAATGAAAGGCGGCGCTGTCACGCAGGATAGGCGGCACGATATCTTCGAGTACAAAGCGTATACGGTTGGTGGTTTCGCGTCGCATCCCGTTTCCTCTGGTCCGGGGAACCCCCCGTGTCGCCTTTGTCTAACACTGCCCGGTGAGCGTGCGAAACAACCGGGTCAAGTTTGCGCCCGCGCCCGTGTCTTTTTTGTTTCGGAGGAACAATCGGCCCACCATTGTGGCCTGAGCAAGGCTGGCCGGTGAAAATGCAGCGCAGATATCCCGGGCAGAGTGTTTGCGGGCCATGGAACGTTTCCCTACCTGCCCGAGGGCGACTGTTTTTTGGCGCAGTGTGTCGCGAATTGCGCCACTGCTTTATTGACTCATGCTGCACTGGCACAATAGGAGGGGCCGGTCCGGTTGCATGGGGTGACCGCGGCACTTTCCCCGATGGAGCACATTGAAATGTCTGAACTGCGTGAAACCGCGATGTCGTCCAAGGCCTGGCCTTTTGAAGAGGCGCGCCGGTTGCTCAAACGCTATCAGAAGGGTGCTCCGGAAAAGGGGTATGTGCTGTTCGAAACTGGTTACGGCCCGTCTGGCTTGCCGCATATCGGAACGTTCGGCGAGGTCGCGCGGACCACGATGGTCAAGCGCGCGTTCGAGGCGCTTTCGGACATGTCGACCAAGTTGATCTGTTTTTCAGACGATCTGGACGGGATGCGCAAGGTGCCCAGCAACGTGCCCAACCCGGAGGCGCTTGAGGAACATTTGCAGCGCCCGTTGACTTCGGTTCCCGATCCGTTTGGCGAATACCCCAGCTTCGGCGAGCACAACAACGCGATGCTGCGCCGGTTCCTCGATACCTTCGGATTCGAATATGAGTTCTATTCGGCGCGTGATTTCTATCGCTCGGGCCAATTCGACGAGATTCTGAAGCGTGCAGTTGAACGCTATGACGACGTGATGGCCATCATGTTGAAAAGCCTGCGGGAAGAACGCCAGCAGACCTATTCGATCTTCCTGCCGATCCACCCGGAAACCGGTCGGGTTCTGTATGTGCCGATGAAGAAAGTGTGTGCAGAGACCTATACCGTCACATTCGATGATGAAGACGGCAAGGAATGGACCGTTCCCGTCACCGGTGGCAACGTGAAGCTGCAATGGAAGCCGGATTTCGGGGCGCGCTGGGCAGCGCTGGGTGTCGATTTTGAGATGTACGGCAAAGAACATGCTACCAACGAAAAGATCTATGACGCGATCTGCCGTGCATTGGGCGGCCGCGCGCCCGAGCATTTCAGCTATGAGCTGTTTCTGGATGAGAATGGCCAGAAGATCTCGAAATCGTCGGGCAATGGTGTCTCGATTGACGAATGGCTGACCTATGCGCCGACTGAAAGCCTAGCGTATTTCATGTACCAAAAGCCCAAGACGGCCAAGCGGATGCATTTCGACGTGATCCCGAGAGCCTATGATGAGTATCATCAGCAGCTGCGCGCCTATCCGGGGCAGGACCTGAAAGCTCAGTTGAACAATCCGGTCTGGCACATTCACGGTGGCGACGTTCCAGAATCGACCCTGATCGTACCGTTTGCTATGTTGCTGAACCTGGCGTCGGTCTCGGGCGCGGAAGACAAGGAGACGCTGTGGGGCTTTATTCGCCGCTATGCGCCGGAAGCAACGGCTGAAAGCCATCCCGATCTGGATCAGGCCGCGGGCTTTGCGGTTCGCTACTTCAACGATTTCGTCAAACCAACGCGCAAACATCGCGCACCCACGGATCAGGAGCGCGAGGCGCTGGAAGCGCTGAAAGCCGCGCTTGAGGCTTATGATGGCCCGACCGAGGACGAGGCGCTCCAATCAGTGGTCTATTCCATCGGGCGTGAGCGGTTCGACCCCATGCGCGGTTGGTTCACGGCGTTGTACGAAGTGCTTCTGGGTGCATCGCAGGGCCCGCGTTTTGGCGGCTTTATCGCGCTGTACGGTGTGCCAGAGACAATTGGCCTGATCGACAAGGCGCTGGCCGGAGAGCTGGTCTGATTTGACCTGATCCCCTATGGGGCTACTCTTTTTTGCAGGAGGTGGCCCCATGCGTCGATTTTTGCTTGCTGTATCCCTGAGTGTTGGGCTGGGGTCGGGCGCGTTTGCGCAAAACGCAGAGATCGAAGCAAACATTTCGGCGCAGATACAGGCCTTCAAGGCGGATGATTTTGCCACGGCCTTCACCTTTGCCAGCCCCAGCATCCAGCGCCTTTTTCAGAACCCCGACAATTTCGGACAGATGGTGCGCAATGGATATCCGATGGTCTGGCGTCCTGCCGACATACGTTTTCTGGAGTTGCGTGAAATTGCAGGAGCCTTGTGGCAGAAGGTGATGATCACGGATGCAAACGGGCGTGTGCACATATTGGACTATCAGATGATCCCTCTGGAAGGCGGTTGGAAAATCAATGGCGTCCAATTGTTGGGCAACGCTGACCCTGCGGCCTGAGGCAACACCACCGTCACGGTGATATGAGCCGTGGTTAATTCTCTTTCGGTATTCAGACTGACGCGTTCGGGGCGGACCTGGACACGGGGTTTGGACGCGTCGCCAGATTGGCGTGGCGCGATTTAGAAAGGGTTTTCAATGAACAAGGCAATCACTGACGGCATCGTCTTCATGCCGCCTCAATTCGCGAATGGCCTGAACGTTTGGTCTGCAGGGGACGGAACGCCCGGCTCGCCCACATATGGTGGATCCGGCACGGGGGTTTTCGTGCCTGCGGATGCCGATTTTGGTGGCTGTCTGGAGATCCTGAAAGTCCAAACCACCCAACAGCTTCGATACATGGGCCAGACGCCGATTTTGCCTGGTTGCTATTTGCAGATCAAAGCGCGGGTCAAGGCGATCAGCGGCCCTTTGCCGTCGGTGCGCATAGCGGCCTGGGCCGGGGGCGCGGAGGACACGCATGTGTCAGGTGTTGTGGAGCAGGGGCCTGCAACACAGCTGTCGGGCTATGGAGGAGTGCATGAAATAACGGCGATTGTCGGAACCGGCAAACGCCCCGGCGTGGACATGCCTTGGGGGCTGGCCGCCCTGTATGGCCATTTTGGTCTGGATATTGAGGGCGCGAATGGGGCGCTGGTGCGTGTCGACGACCTAGAGATCACGGATGTCACCGGTGTCTTCTTGCGTGAGATGATCAGTGTTGTGGATGTGCGCGACTATGGGGCCATCGGCGACGGTGTGACGGATGATTCAGCTGCGTTTGAAGCGGCCGATCAGGCGGCGGGTGGCCGTCGGGTTTACGTTCCGCAAGGGACTTATCATCTGGCCGAAAACACCAGTATGACATCCGAAATGGACTTTGAAGGCACAGTCACCATGCCGGATGACAAGATGCTGTTGCTGACAAAGGATTTCCATCTGCCGGCTTACATCTCGGCTTTCGGAGACGAAGAACTGGCGTTCAAAAAAGCGTTTCAGGCCCTTCTGAACAATTCGGATCATGACTCGCTGGATTTGGGTGGTCGCAAGATTTCCGTCACCGCGCCGATCGACATGGCCGCAGCGGTTCCCAACAAGCAGAGTGGTTTTTCAACCCGTCGCGTGATCCGGAATGGTCAGTTTGATGTCAAAAGCAGTTCGGCGTGGGATACCGAAACGTTCACCTCGACTGCGACCTATGATCCGTCGGACAAAACGCGTCTGACCAATGTCGCGAATGTCGCCAACATTCCCGTCGGGTCCTACGTTGCCGGCAGCGGGGTCGGGCGTGAAATCTATGTACGGTCAAAGAATGTCGGTGCGGGTGAGATCACACTGAGTGCGCCTCTTGTGGGGGCTTCGGGGACCCAGTCTTTCACATTCTATTCACTCAAGTACCTGCTGGATTTCAGCGGCTTCAGCACGCTTCGGAAATTCGGCATGGAACAGATCGAATTTCAGTGCAACAGCCGATGCAGCGGAATTCGTTTGGCGGCCTCCGGCAGTACGTTTTCGTTGAGCGACTGTTTTATCAGCCGCCCGAAAAACCGGGGGATCACGTCGACCGGAACGGGGTGCAAGGGTATGCTGATCGATAATTGCCAGTTCCTGTCAGCAGAAGAATCCCTTGTCGTCACGGACCGATATTCCATTGCGTTGAATACCAATTCAAACGATGTGAAGCTGCGCCACAACCGAGCCGTGCGCTTCAGACATTTCGCTGTTCTGGGCGGTGACAATAACATGATTCTGGGCAACCATGTCTTTCAGGGCGATAGCATCCCGCAAGGTGTGCGTACGGCCGGTTTGATCATGATCGGCACCTACAACAGTTCCACTATCGCCGAGAATTATGTCGACAACTGTTTCGTCGAATGGACGAATGAACGCGACCCGTCGCCGACCTACACGAGTGGCTTTTCGTTCAGTGCAATGAGCATCACGGACAACATCTTTTATTCCAGTCAGGCCCCGTCCTGGTTCAGTTTCATCGTCATTCGTCCCTATGGGCCCGGGCATTTTCTCAATGGCCTGGTCGTGACCGGCAACAAGTTCCGTGCCACGAGCGGTGAAATCTTTCGAGCGGATCGGGTGGATACAAGCTTTGCCGACTTGAACAAAGACAGGCACTCGAACGTGACCTTCCAGAACAATACGTATCATGGCGTAACAAGGAAATCCGCAAACCCGTTGAGGGTTCGTTATACGCAGAACTCGGTGTCCAATCTTTGGCCTGTTTCGGCAAACGGGCAGTTGCCTTTCGACGGCAAAGCAAGAAGCTGCGATGGGGTTGCGACGATCGGTGTGCTCTCGGGGGTGTTCAACAACCACGTCTTCAGTGCGCCTCATGTTGAGGTCGAACAGGGGGCGACAGGCGACAGTTTTCTGTTGCGTTGGCCAGAGCATGTGAAGGGTACGGCCTCGGTTCTGATGCGCATGGAACGTTAAAAGGCTGTCTGGCCACCCCGAAACGGGTGGCCATTTCACTCTGATCTGACCGTAAAATGACAGACCCGGTTTGCAAGGACGGCAGGAAATAGGCGACGTTTCATTTTGATGTGTTAGGCTTGGGACAGAAAGTGGAGAATCCCGATGCTGAAAATCGCCAAAAACGCCAGTGTTCAGACAGTTATCACGACCTTTGAAATGACGCCTGGCACCTGCCAGGACCTTCTGGAAGCTCTGACGGATGCCTATGCCGAATTCATTTCGAAGCAGCCAGGTTTCGTTTCCGCCGGGCTGCACGTCAATGACGCGCAAACCCGAATAGCAAACTATTCGCAATGGGAACGCCGCGAAGATTTCCTTGCCATGCTGCGCACGCCTGAAATGCGCGATCGCAACCGCAAGATCAACGAACTCTGCAAAAGCTTTGAACCGGTCATGTATGACGTCGCTGAGACATTCGGCAGTTCCTGACCTGAATCAAAGCCTGCAATTCGTATCTGTTTCAAAGTTAGCCTGCAAAAACGGAGGCTCACATCATGTATCACAACATTCTGGTCCCCATCTCGTTCGATGTTGAAAGAGATACATCCGGGCCTTTGAAGCTGGCCCAGATTCTGGCCACGCCAGACGCGCAGGTGACCTTGTTGCATGTGGTCGAGCATATTCCTAACTATGCAATCTCGTACATGCCGTCAGAATATCTGACAGAGGCGCGTAAGGCGATTCAGACAGAACTGGATGAACTGGCATCGCAGCTGCCGAATGCAAAGGGTTTGGTGATCGAGGGACATTCCGGCCGGACCATTCTGGATTGGGCCGAGGCGAACAAACCCGATCTGATCATAATTGCGTCCCACCGGCCGGGGATGCAGGACCTGCTACTGGGCTCTACCGCGTCTCATGTCGTTCGTCATGCGGCATGTGCCGTGCATGTGGTCCGCTGATGGCTAGAAATCCTGTGCGGTAAGGCGGCAGGCCCTGCCAAATCCGGCGTTCAAAAGGCCGTCTTGGATGGCGAACCGGACCAGTCCGAAATCGGCGAAATCGATATAGAGTTTCGCTTTGGGCCGTCGCGCCAAGTACCGGTCGCGCAAGTCACCATAGCCTGCCATGTCCCGGTGAACTGGCTGAGCGATCACGTGCAATGTCAGGCGCGGATGGGTCAGCGGGTCGCCCTTGTCTGCGGGCTCTCCGATCAGAAGGGCGCAGTTGGGACAAGCGCTCAGCGCGCGCGTGTGTTCCGCAAGGGTTGAAATCAGCGAAACAGGGCAACCTGCTTCATCCGTGGCCAGCGCGATCCGCGAGACAGACGGCCACCCGGTGTCAGGGCGCAGAAAGGCCAGTGCGGCAAATTTGGCCTGAAAGAGAAGGTCCTGTGCTTGCAAGCGCGCCGCTGCGTCGGGCGTCTGATAAGGATCGGATTGGGTCACGATATCGGTTCGGCAGCAAAAAATCGGGCAGATGACGGTTCCCTGTCATTTTAAGTGCCTGAAATGGATTGCGCCATTTGTTTTACCTCAGCGATATGGGATTGCCTCGGCTTTGCCACAAATCGACGTTACAGATCAGATAATGCTGTTCAAGAAACCCTCGCAGGATACGTCTGATCCGAAGCCGCGGCCGTCCAGACGACACCGGCGCGCAGAGGCGACGCGCAGGCATGCGCTGTCTCCGATACGCATTCTGGTCATGGTTCTGTTGTTGCCGCTGACCACCGTGCTGATCGCCACGGGTGTTTTTCTGCGCCTGTCCGAATTTGAGCGGGAAGAGGCGGTGATCCACCTGATCGCATTGGCAGGGTGTGATGCAACGCAGTCGCTGGGGGTGGGGCCGTTTTACGAGGGGCAGGCGGGTTATCACAAGCGTAATGACCCGGATGGCGACGGGGTCGCCTGTGGCGCTACTAGCCCGCCCCGGGCAACTGCGCCGCCAGTTCACAACAATCCCGAACCGCAACAGCGGTCTCTTGGAACGGCCAAGTTCGTGCGCCCCTGACGGTTGTAATCGCGAAGTCCAGAAAATCTGCTCGGGCCGGGGCCGGTTGCCTGTGTCATCCAGTTAGCCTCAAGCGAACGGGCGTCATGTCACAGTGGGATGGCAATGCAGCGGATCAACCCCATCTCATATGGATGGCAAAACAGGAGATCGTATGATGCAATGCCCGATTGACGGAACTCAACTGGTCATCACGGACAGAAACGGGGTTGAAATCGACTATTGTCCGCAATGCCGAGGTGTCTGGCTGGATCGGGGCGAACTGGACAAGATCATCGAGCGTTCGACAGCGTATTCTCCGCCACAACCCGGCTACGATGACCGGGCGGATCACGGCTATCGCAAGAAAAAGAAAAGAGGCGGCTTTCTGGAAGATCTGTTCGATTTCTGACCCGGTTAGGACAGCTGGGCCCCGGCACATTCGCGGAAAATGCGAACCTGGGGCGCTGCACCGTCCAAGGGAAATTCACTCACCCTGTCCTGCGTAAACGCATAGGCGGTCAGGTTGTATTCCAGCCCGTCCAGCACGTTTCCAAATCCGGTATCGGTAACCGTCAGCATCGATGCACCGTCAGATAGGACATGATGCGGAGTGGCGATTTCGATAGGGTTTGGCCCCTGGAACCGCATCGCGAACCATGGGGTATTGGTCCAACCTTCGGTCTTGCGGGTAACGGACAGGGTATAGAGCGGCTTTGCGGGGTCATAGGTCAGGAATATCTCTGCCGTGTCCGTAACGTGTGACAGGGTGCAGATCTGGCCCACCGTTGCTTCCCACGCGGCGGCGGGTGTTCCGAGGATCATTGATAACAGGACAACGCGCATGGTGCGGAGTCTAGCGGCCGAAAGGTCCGGGGCAAGGGCTGCGTCAGCCTTTCATCGCATTCAGCAGGTCCAGCAACCCCTTGCGGTCGTCATCATCGGCATAATCGCCCGCAGCCAACCGTTCAGCGATGCGCAGGCGCAGACGCTCGTGCTGGGTGCGCACCTCTTCGCCGGCGGTTTCGGCCAGGGTCTTCATGATTGTCGCCACGGCCTGCTGACGCTTGGTGGTGGGGTTGGCGATGTAATCGACCAGGCTCTGCTGCCCGGAATCGAGGATGTTTTCGGCCAGATCTCGCAACTGCTCACCGTTGGGCAGCAGCGGGGCGGGGGCGTCTTGGGGCGGCAGGATCTCGGGCGCGCTGCGCGGGGTTTCGGTCAGGGCGTTGGCGCCGTCGACGAAGGCTTCGGTGATCATGCGGGTGATCTTGATCGCGCGCGGGTCCTTGAACAGGGCCGAGGCGATGGCCACGCCGTAATCGGTATAGACCCACGGGTTGACCCGCCGCCCGCCGCGGCCTTTGGGCTTTGAAATCACATTCTGTGATGTCAAATCGGCGACCTCGGCGTCGGTCAGTTGAAAGCGATAGCCCTCGAACAGGTCCTTGTTGCGCGAGACGGCCTGATTGAAGGCGCTGACGGATTTTCCGTAGAACTGCGCCAGATCCTCGGCCAGCACCACACGGGTTCCGCGCACCCGGTGAATGGCGTTTTGAACCTCATGCGTGGAGGGCAGGTTCTTGGGGTTCGTCATGGCAACCGTTTGGAATCACAATTTGTGATTTCAAACGTGGAGGAAGGAGAGGTGGGTGGCAAGGGTGGAGTGGTCGCCATTGGAAAAACGGGTGCGAGCATCCACCCAACCTTACTATATCGTAATTTCCACGCGGTTTTCCTTAACCTCGCCCGAAGGGTCTTCCCAAGTGATACGTAACCATTCTTTGGGAGGGGTCTGCATGTGAACCATAGCAGCCAAGTCCACACTTTGGCCTTTCTCAAGTTTGCTCATTGGAAACTTATCGTTTGCAAAGTTCTCTGCGACAATTTGATTTTGATCGTCCAGCAATAGACGAACGTTACGAGCAGTTGCCGGCCCGGTGTTGAAAACACGTAGGCGCCAATTTGTTCTATCAATTCGGTTTAGGCGTGCTGACACCGAAGCAGTTTTCTCGCGCTTTGCTTCACCTTGTGCCTGCTGGATTTGAATGCGCACTAACTCGATTTCGCGATCAGTTAAGCGGCTTTGAGATTTGAAAGATCTCAAGGTCACTATCAAGGCAGATGCGGAGACCAATAGAGCAAACCCGGCAATAACATCCGATAATTCCATTTAGAACCTATTTGAACATTCGTTTAAATTTCTTTTTCACATCCGAAACGATTTCACGCTTAGTTTCGTCGATTGCCCGCGAGATAATCTCTTGATTGCTATCGTAAATCTCTTGGTAGGAAAACTTTAGCTCGCACCCCGTGCAAACGTAGTAACGGTTTTCTTCAGGAACGCTGTCGTCAAATGAAAAGTCTTTTGCACCGCAAGTTGGGCACATAAGAGATATTTGTCGTGAGTAATTTTGCTTCATTAATCACCTTTCGAACTTAACATCAGATAATGCAAACCTACCGCTTCCGCCGCTTCACATTCCCACCCCGTTGCCCCGGCCTGCCAGCTGTTGACCGTCCACGCGATTTCACTGCGTCTTCGGATGCTTTCTCGACCGCCCACTGACGCGCCATGGGGTCGTCGGCGACGGCCAGATCGACCGCTTCCAGACGTTTGATCTCATCCCGGATATTGGCGGCCTCTTCGAATTCCAGGTTCTCGGCAGCTTTGCGCATCTGGTCGCGCAGACCGTCCAGATGGGCCTCCAAATTCGCGCCGTGCATCGGTTTGTCGATGGTGGCGGTGACGCGGTTCATATCGACGTCGCCTTCGTAGAGACCGGCCAGAACGTCCTCGACATTCTTCTTCACGGTCTCAGGCGTGATGCCGTGTTCCTCGTTATAGGCGATCTGCTTGGCGCGGCGGCGGTTGGTTTCCTCCAGCGCGCGCTCCATGCTGCCGGTGATGCGGTCGGCATACATGATCACGCGGCCTTCGGCGTTGCGGGCGGCGCGGCCGATGGTCTGGATCAGCGAGGTTTCGGAGCGCAGGAAGCCTTCCTTATCCGCGTCCAGAATGGCGACCAGGCCGCATTCGGGGATGTCGAGCCCCTCGCGCAGCAGGTTGATGCCGACCAGCACGTCGAATGCGCCCAGCCGCAGGTCGCGCAGAATCTCGATCCGTTCCAGCGTGTCGATGTCGGAATGCATGTAACGGACCTTGATGCCCTGTTCGTGCAGGTATTCGGTCAGGTCCTCGGCCATGCGTTTCGTCAGCGTGGTGACCAGCGTGCGGAAGCCATTGGCGGCAACTTTGCGCACCTCGTCCAGCAGGTCGTCGACCTGCATCTCAACGGGGCGGATCTCGACCTCGGGGTCCAAGAGGCCCGTTGGGCGGATCACCTGTTCGGTGAAAACGCCGCCGGTCTGTTCGATCTCCCACTTCGCGGGGGTGGCCGAGACGAAGACGGATTGCGGGCGCATGGCGTCCCATTCCTCGAATTTGAGGGGGCGGTTGTCCATGCAGGAGGGCAGGCGGAACCCGTGTTCGGCCAGCGTAAATTTCCGCCGGTAGTCGCCGCGATACATGCCGCCGATCTGCGGCACGCTGACGTGGGATTCGTCGGCAAAAACGATGGCATTGTCGGGGATGAATTCGAACAGGGTCGGGGGCGGCTCGCCCGGCGCGCGGCCGGTCAGATAGCGCGAGTAGTTCTCGATCCCGTTGCAGACGCCGGTGGCCTCGAGCATCTCGAGGTCGAAATTGGTGCGCTGTTCCAGCCGCTGCGCCTCGAGCAGCTTGCCCTCGCCCACCAGTTGATCCAGCCGCTGACGCAGTTCCTTTTTAATGCCGATGATGGCCTGCTGCATCGTCGGTTTCGGCGTGACATAGTGCGAGTTCGCATAGACGCGCACCTGTTCCATCGTCGCGGCGCGCTCGCCGGTCAGCGGATCGAATTCGGTGATGCTTTCCAGTTCCTCACCGAAGAACGAGAATTTCCAGGCGCGATCCTCAAGGTGAGCGGGCCAGATTTCAAGGCTGTCGCCCCGCACGCGGAATGACCCGCGCTGGAAGGCTTGATCGTTGCGGCGGTATTGCTGGGCCACCAGATCGGCCATCACCTGCCGCTGGTCGTATTCGTGCCCGACCTTCAGATCCTGCGTCATCGCCCCGTAGGTCTCGACCGAGCCGATGCCATAGATGCACGAGACCGAGGCCACGATGATCACGTCGTCGCGCTCCAGCAGCGCCCGCGTGGCCGAGTGGCGCATCCGGTCGATCTGTTCGTTGATCTGCGATTCCTTCTCGATATACGTGTCCGATCGCGCGACATAGGCCTCGGGCTGGTAATAGTCGTAGTAGGAGACGAAATATTCGACCGCGTTTTCCGGGAAAAACCCCTTGAACTCTCCGTAAAGCTGCGCCGCCAATGTCTTGTTTGGGGCGAGGATGATGGCCGGGCGTTGGGTTTCTTCAATCACCTTGGCCATGGTGAAGGTTTTGCCCGTACCGGTCGCCCCCAACAGAACCTGATCGCGCTCTCCATCCAGAATGCCGCCTGCAAGTTCCTTGATCGCGGTTGGCTGGTCTCCTGCGGGGGCAAACTCCGTATGCATGACAAACCGTTTGCCGCCTTCCAGTTTCAGGCGGGCCCGAACATCTTCGGTTGTCATTTGAGTCTTGTCGGAATGGGCGTATGGCATGGGCAGGCTCCGGATCAGGCCCCTACATTTGTTCTTATTTTGTCCAACTGCAAGGGCTGATCCGGTACAAATTCCCCAGTTTTGAAACTGGGCAGATACGCATCCGGATTGTGATCCGAGCCAACCTTGCCGGCCAACGCGGCAAGGTCGCCGATGAGAGCCTTCGTCATCATCGGTTTGCCGGCGATCACGGCATGGGCTTCGGTCGAGGGCATCGCCCGGTTGTTCCCGGGGTTTGCGTTGACGTCCAGAATGCATTCACGATGGATCATCTGCTTATCCTTCGGCTGACTTGTCGAAGATCATAGTTGGCCCTGATGACAGTTTCTGTCATTGGCTTGCTTCGACAATCCGCGACAATTGTTGTCTTGTCCCGGGCTGCGCTCTGACGCATAAACAGGTCCAGCCAAGTGAGTACGGAGAGGCGACATGCGCGCACGGATTTACCAGCCTGCAAGGAATGCGATGACTTCAGGAATGGCCAAGACCCGCAAGTGGGTTCTGGAATATGCCCCCGCTTCGGCACGTGAGGTTGATCCGCTGATGGGCTGGACATCATCCAATGACACGCAAACCCAGATACGCCTGAAATTCGACACCAAGAAAGAGGCGATGGATTATGCCAGGGACAATGGCATCGATGCGCAGGTCAGCGAGCCGCATAAGCGCAAACCCAACCTGCGCGCACGCGGATACGGAGAAAACTTCGCCACCGACCGCCGTGGGCCCTGGACACACTGAATGATCGAAATTCGCGAGGCAGACCCGACCTCGGACGTGTTGCGCCCGATTGTGGAAGCTCATTTCGCTCACAGCGAATCGGCCGGCCCTGCGGAAAGCAACCATACGATGAGCGCAGAATCACTGGCCGGATCGGGCATTCGATTCTGTGCGATTTACGACGATCAGCAGGCTTTGGGCTGCGGCGCCTTGAAGCTGTTGCCCGATGGCACGGCCGAGGTGAAATCGGTGCATATCCTCGCACAGGCACGGGGGCGCGGACTGGCGCGTGTCTTGATGGCTCATCTGGCCGATCTGGCGCGCGCAGAAGGCGTCAAAGCTTTGGTTTTGGAAACCGGGGCAGAGCATCTTCCAGAGTATGATGCCGCCCGCAAGCTTTACGAAGCGTTGGGTTATTCCTATTGCGGACCGATCTTTGGGTACAGTGACGATCCGAACAGCGCATTCATGCGCTTGGCTCTTGAACCCCGCTCGTAAAAACCGCAAGAAGGGTGCAGCGGTCCCTTAGCTCAACTGGATAGAGCAGCTGACTTCTAATCAGCAGGTTGAGGGTTCGAGTCCTTCAGGGATCGCCATTCTCGAATTTCGATTTCGATGAACACGTCAGGCCGCAATGCGGGCTGTTTCTTCGCGGTTGTCGGGTAAGGTATGAAGGGCTGGACGAGGGGGTCATGCCAGCCCTTCTAAGGGGTCACAGAGTGGTAGTGTGTGTTCCTTAACCAAACATTAACCTGATTCACCATGTTCCGAAATTGGGGGATTCCCGTAGGACGGCCAATGCGCGGATTTCAGCGTGTGGGTTGCAGCCGGCGGATCAGGATCCGGGATCATAACGCGAATTTTTCAGGGTGATTTGGGGCCTGGGCCGTAAAAGCGCCAAGGTAGCGAAAAAAATATTGCAACCGGTTGCAAATAGAATCATTGTTGCGCGCAACAACAAGATTCGGGAGATCTGTATGTTGAACGTCGGATTGTTGGGTGCCGGGCGCATCGGGCGTGTTCATGCGCAGGCGATTGCATCGCATCCGGGCAGCAAACTCATTGCTGTTTCCGATGCCTTGACCGAGGCCGCGGCCAGCCTTGCCAGTGATTATAGGGCCGAGGCGCGCAGTTCCGAAGAGATCATTGCGGATCCGGAAATCGGCGCGGTTCTGATTGCAACTCCAACAGATACGCATTCTGACCTGATTGAAGCAGCGACAGGCGCAGGAAAAGCCGTCCTGTGTGAAAAGCCCGTTGATTTGGACCTGAAGCGCGCCTCGGATTGTCTGAATACCGTCGCGGAACGCGGCAAGCCGGTCATGATAGGGTTCAATCGGCGATTTGATCCCAATTTTGCGACCTTGAAGGCGGGGTTGGATGCGGGTGAGATCGGCAAGGCAGAGCTCCTGTCGATCACATCTTTTGACCCGGCGCCACCACCAGTCAGCTACGTAAAGGTGTCTGGCGGTTTGTTTCGGGACATGATGATCCATGATTTTGACATGGCTAACTTCCTGATGGGGGACGTTCCCGAAACGATCTCGGCGGTTGGGTCCTCGCTTGTGGATGCTGAAATCGGCGCCGCGGGGGATGTGGATACAGCGGCAGTTACAATGACTTACGCGGATGGCCGCATCGCGGTCATCAAGAATTCGCGGCGCGCGGCCTATGGCTATGACCAGCGGGTCGAACTGCTGGGGTCCGAGGGGTTGCTACAGGCTCAGAACATGCTGGAAAACACTGTCGTAAAGTCAACGGCGGACGGTGTGGTGGGGGCCAAGCCGACCTATTTCTTCCTGGAACGCTACATGCCTGCTTACCGTGTGGAATGGGCCGCATTTGTCGACGCTGTTGAAAGTGGATCCGAAGTTCCGGTCACGCTGAAGGACGGTGTTGCAGCGCTGGCGATGGCCGAGGCCGCGACCCTGTCAGCGCAGACGGGAAAGCCCGTTCGGATGGAAGAGATTTTGAAACCGGTTGCAAAATGATCGAAATTCTTCAAACTAATACCAGCTCGGCCCAGCGCCGCAGCCACTGAGATTCGGCACAGCCGGATGATTGGGGCCGGTACCCCGACAGAAGATCAGACTGAACCATTGGGAGGAAACTGAAATGAAGAAATTCGTTAAAGGCGCGCTTGCTGCCGGGGCACTGGCCTTGGCCACACCTGCATTTGCGCAGGAAATCGTGGTCGTGTCGCATGGCCAGGCCAATGACGCATTCTGGAACGTCGTGAAAAACGGCGTTGAGCAGGCCGGAAAAGATGTCGGTGTGAACGTGGAATATCGTGCACCTGAGACCTTTGACATGGTTGCCATGTCGCAGCTGATCGACGCCGCCGTGAACCAGGAGCCTGACGGACTGATCGTCTCGATCCCGGATGCCGATGCGCTTGGCCCCTCGATCGAACGTGCGGTTGCCGCCGGTATCCCGGTGATCTCGATCAACTCGGGTGCGGAAGTGGCCAAGGAACTGGGCGCTCTGCTGCATGTGGGTCAGGACGAATATGATGCGGGCAAGGCGGCTGGTGAAAAGCTGGCCTCGATGGGTGGAACCAATGCGATCTGTGTCAACCACGAGGTCGGCAACGTGTCACTTGACCTGCGCTGTGAAGGCTTCACCGAAGGGTTTGGCGGTAAAGTAACCGTTCTGCCGACCTCGAACGATCCGTCCGAGATCGAGTCCAAAGTTGCCGCAGCGCTGGCCGCTGACGAAAGTGTCGATACCGTTATGGCGCTGGGCGCGAGCTCGGCCGGCGAGCCTTCGGTCGCCGCGGCCAAAGCCTCGGGGCGGGATTTGAATGTTGCCTCGTTCGACCTGTCGGCCAACTTCCTCCAGTCAATCGTGGATGGTGACGCGGCCTTTGCCATTGACCAGCAGCAGTACCTTCAGGGCTACCTGTCGGTGAACTTCATGGGTCTGCACGCCAAATACGGCCTGATGCCGGGCGGCGACGTGCCTTCGGGTCCGAACCTGATCACTCAGGACAAGGCCGCACAGGTCATCGAACTGTCCGCGCAGGGTATCCGCTGATTTCGGCGCGATCCGACAAACAACAGGATCGGCGCCAACGCGCCGGTCTCACCGAATTGGGAGGAAACCATGAGTGAATCAGCGCCCGTCCTGTCGGACGAAAGGGTCAAGAAAGAACCGTTCCTGACCAAACTGATGAAAAGACCCGAGCTGGGCGCCATTGCAGGGGCGGTTCTGGTATTCGTGTTCTTTGCGATCACCGCAGATGAATCGATGTTCACTCTTGCCGGTGTCATGAACTTCATGACCCCTGCGGCACAGTTGGGTATCCTGGCGATCGGTGCGGCACTGCTGATGATCGGTGGAGAGTTCGACCTGTCGATCGGATCGATGGTCGCGTTCTCGGGGCTGTTTTTCGGCGTCTGCGTCGTGACCTGGCAATTGCCGCTGATCTTTGCCATCCCAATGACATTCGTATTTGCGGCCTGTGTCGGTGCGGTCAACGGCAATATCGTGATCCGTTCGGGCCTGCCTTCGTTCATTGTAACGCTGGCGTTTCTGTTCATCCTTCGTGGCCTGTCACTGGTGGGGCTGAAAATGGCGACAGGCGGTTCGACCCAACTGCGCGGCGTGCGCGACGCGGTCGAAAACGACTGGCTGGCCCCCTTCTTTTCGGGCGAAGCATTCGGCAGCCTGTTCGCATGGCTGGCCGCCAACGGCATGATCGATACATTCAAAAGCGGCGCGCCCAAGGTCCCGGGTATTCCGGTCGAAATCCTGTGGTTCATCGTCATTACACTGGCGGCGACCTACGTGCTGCTGCGTACCCCGGTAGGGAACTGGATTTTCGCCTCGGGTGGTGACAGCACGGCTGCATCCAATTCGGGTGTACCGGTGAACCGCGTCAAGGTTTCACTGTTCATGCTGACGGCGTGCTGTGCCGCCCTTGTGGCGATCATTACCGTCATGGACGCAGGCTCGACCGATGCGCGGCGGGGGTTCCAGAAAGAATTCGAGGCGATCATCGCCGCGGTGATCGGCGGCTGCCTGCTGACCGGCGGATACGGCTCGGCCATCGGGGCTTTCTTCGGCTCGATCATCTTTGGAATGGTCGTCATCGGACTGACCTATACCGACTTTGATCAGGATTGGTTCCAGGTCTTCCTGGGTGCCATGCTGTTAATTGCCGTTCTGTTCAACAACGCGATCCGCAAGCGCGTAACCGGGGAGCGCTGATATGACCGAAGACACCAAGTTCCACCATGGCGATGCCGTCGACGATCAGGCGCCCATCGTTCAGATGAAAGACATCGAAAAGCACTTTGGCAATATCATCGCACTTGCTGGCGTCAGCTTTGACGTCAAGCCCGGGGAATGCCATTGCCTGCTGGGCGACAACGGCGCGGGCAAGTCCACCTTCATCAAGACCATGTCCGGGGTGCACAAACCCACCAAGGGCGAGATTTTGTTCGAAGGCCAGCCGTTGCATTTCGACACGCCGCGTGACGCGATGGAAGCGGGCATCGCGACCGTGTTTCAGGATCTTGCGATGATCCCGCTGATGAGCGTGACGCGCAATTTCTTCATGGGGCGCGAACCCACAAAGGGCAAAGGGTTGCTCAAGCGGTTCGATGTGGATCATGCAAACGAAGTCTGCATGGAAGAGATGCGCAAGATGGGCATCAATCTGCGCGCGCCGGATCAGGCGGTTGGGACATTGTCCGGCGGCGAACGTCAGACGGTGGCCATCGCGCGGGCGGTGTATTTCGGCGCCAAGATCCTGATCCTCGACGAACCGACCTCGGCGCTTGGTGTGCGTCAGACGTCGAATGTTCTTGCCACGATCGACCGGGTGCGCAGCCAGGGTGTCGGCGTGGTTTTCATCAGCCACAACGTGCGCCATGCGCTGGCGGTGGGCGATCGTTTTACCGTACTGAACCGCGGCAAAACACTGGGCACTGCCAAACGCGGTGAAATCACACCCGAAGAGTTGCAGGACCTGATGGCCGGTGGTCAGGAAATGGCCGAGCTTGAGGGATCGCTGGGCGGTACTGTCTAAAGCAAGACACTCGGATGCCCTCACGGGGGGCATCCATCGGGCGGTGGCACCTGACGCCACTCTGATTTCAGGCTCTGGCAAAAGGCCTGACACCTTCGCAAATGAGAAAACCCGCGGACCGCCGATGGCGGCTCCGAGTTGAAAGGGATCATGATGAGCAAAACAGTCCGATTGACCGCGGCGCAGGCTCTGGTGCGCTATCTGGGCGCGCAGATGAACGAGGCCGGAGAGCCGTTCATCGCAGGTGTGTGGGCGATCTTCGGCCATGGCAACGTGGCCGGTCTGGGCGAGGCGCTGCATGGGGTGAAAGACAGTCTTCCCACCTATCGCGGTCACAACGAACAGACCATGGCACACAGCGCTATTGCTTATGCCAAGCAGTTGGGTCGGCAACGCGCCATGGCGGTGACATCGTCGATCGGACCGGGGGCCACCAACATGGTCACGGCCGCTGCTCTGGCCCACGTGAACCGTCTGCCTGTTTTGTTGCTGCCCGGCGATGTATTTGCGACGCGTGGCCCCGATCCGGTTTTGCAGCAACCCGAAGTGTTCTCGGATGGAACCATCAGTGCGAATGATTGTTTCAGACC
Source organism: Ruegeria sp. HKCCD7559 (assembly GCF_013110575.1). Taxonomy (NCBI): domain Bacteria; kingdom Pseudomonadati; phylum Pseudomonadota; class Alphaproteobacteria; order Rhodobacterales; family Roseobacteraceae; genus Ruegeria; species Ruegeria sp. HKCCD7559. The sequence goes on along the minus strand of NZ_WVQU01000012.1, from coordinate 33,391 downwards.
GGTCAGCCGGTATTTCGACCGCATCACCCGCCCGGAACATCTGCTGACGGCTCTGCCGCGCGCTTTCCGCACGATGACGGACCCGGCGGATTGCGGCCCGGCGACGCTGGCCTTTTGTCAGGATGTGCAGGCCGAAGCATATGACTATCCTGAAAGCTTCTTTGAGCCGCGCGTCTGGTATCAGCGCCGCATTCGCCCGGATGAGGGGGAACTGGCGCGCGCCGTTGCCGCGATCAAGGCCGCCAAGCGCCCCGTTATCGTTGCCGGCGGAGGTGTGCATTATTCGGACGCAACCGCCACGTTGCAGCGTTTTGCCGAGGCACACAATATCCCCGTGGCCGAGACACAGGCCGGCAAGTCCGCATTGGCCTGGGATCATCCGCTCAACCTTGGTTCTGTTGGTGTGACCGGGGGCGAACCTGCCAACGACATTTGCGCAAGGGCGGATCTTGTGCTGGGCGTCGGCACCCGGTTTCAGGACTTCACCACCGGGTCATGGGGGTTGTTTGCGAACCCCGAGCGGGAATTGATCAGCCTGAACACCGCCGCCTATGACGCCGAGAAGCACGGAGCGATGCCGTTGCAGGCCGACGCTCGGGTTGGTCTGGATGAACTCAGTGAAGCGCTGGGCGGCCATCGCGCGCCGGATCTGCCCGCGGCATTGAAATCTGATTGGTTCGGCAAAGTTGATGCGCTGACGGATGCCCCTGCGGACAGCAATGCACTTCCCACGGATATGCAGGTGATCGGCGCCGTGCAGCGGGCCGCCAAGGAAAACACTGTTGCGATGTGCGCTGCCGGAACGATGCCGGGTGAGCTGCACAAGCTTTGGAAGGCACCACGCCCCGGAGCCTATCACATGGAATATGGTTTCAGCTGCATGGGATATGAGATCGCCGGTGCCATGGGCATCAAGATAGCCCAGCCCGACCGCGACGTGATCTGCTTTACCGGTGACGGCACTTATATGATGGCCAACTCGGAAATGGCGACGGCGGCGATGATGGGGATTTCGTTCACTGTTGTCGTCACGGACAACCGCGGGTTTGGGTGCATCAACCGTCTGCAAATGGGGACAGGCGGGGCCGAGTTCAACAACCTTCTCGACCACACTGTGCACGAGACAAAATCAGCCATCGATTTTGCCGCCCATGCGGCAGCGATGGGGGCGACTTCGGTCAAGGTCAGTTCAATTGCCGAGCTCGAAGACGCGCTGGCCAAACGCGATGAGGTCAAAGGCCCCTATGTCGTGGTGATCGACACCGATCCCTACCCATCGACCGAATATGGCGGAACCTGGTGGGAAGTGGCGGTGCCCGAGGTCAGCACCCGCCCCGAAGTGAATGAAAAACGCGCGGCCTATGAAGTCGCCATCAAGGAAAGAAACACGAAATGAGCGTGAAGATCGGTATCTCTCCGATTGCCTGGCAGAATGACGACCTGCCGGACCTGACCGCAGCTTACACGATGGAGCAGGCGCTGAAAGAAGCGCGCGAGATCGGCTATACAGGTGTCGAACGCGGCCAGAGGATGCCCGCCGACACCGAAGGGTTGCGGGCCTATCTGGACGCAAATGACATCGCGCTGTGTGGGGGGTGGTGCTCGGGCAGCACGCTGGTTAACGACCTGCACTCCGAGATCGCCGTCGTGCGCGAACAGGTCGAACAATTCGTTGCGCTGAACAGCCCGTGCATCGTTTATGCCGAATGCTCCAATACCGTCCAGGGACAGATTGGAACACCTGTCAATGATCGCCCCAAACTGTCGCGGGACGAGGTTCTGGCCTATGCGGGGAAGCTGACCGAGCTTGCCAAATGGATGGCAGATCAGGGCATGCCGATGGCCTATCACCATCACATGGGCACGATCATCGAAAGCGAAGATGAGGTGAACTGGCTGATGGAGGGGTCAGGCCCCGAATTGAGCCTGTGTTTCGATACCGGCCATCTGCTGTTTGGCGGCGGCGATGTGATGGCCACGCTGAACCGTTGGGGCGACCGGGTGCATCACGTGCATTTCAAGGATATCCGCCCTGAAATCGTACAGGTCACGCGTGAGAACAATCGCAGTTTTTTGGATGCGGTGATCGCGGGCGCGTTCACCGTGCCGGGCGATGGTTGCATCGACTTTCAGGCCGTGGCCAATGCACTGAAAGCAATGGATTACAGCGGCTGGATCGTGGTCGAGGCAGAGCAGGACCCGGCCAAGGCGCCGCCCTACGAGTACTCGAAAATGGGCTATGACCACATCGTCGAGGTCTGCGGCAAGGCCGGGCTGAAGATCACCCCATAGATCACCACCCCAAACGGGGCAACACCGAAGCCATCAGAGAGGAGCGCGTCATGGTACAACAGGACCTTGGATATGTCGGCTATTTCGACCGGGAATCCTGTGATCTGGACGAATTCAAGGTGTTGACCTCGCAAAACCTGACAACCGGTGCGGTGCCTCATGCCGCATCGGTGCAAAAGAACGTTCCGATCTATGATATGCATGCGCTGCGCCCGGCGTTGGAGAAGGCTGATCAAAGAAAAGCGCTGCTGGCGGAATGGGCGTATGTGCTGGACAAATCTGCGGGTGTGATCGTTCTAAAAGGCGCATTTGCGGATACGTCCGTGATCGACCGGGCGACCGCTGTGTTCCATCAGATGATCGAGGAAGAACGTCAGGGCGGGGCCGGAGAAGGTGACCACTTCGCAGCCTCGGGCGCGAATGACCGGATATGGAACGCATTGCAGAAACAGTGCTTGCGCGATCCCGAGGGCTTTGCGCTTTATTTCGGGAATGTGGCCATTGCAGCGGCTTGCGAGGCGTGGCTGGGGCCGAACTATCAAATGACCGCGCAGATCAATCAGGTGCGCCCCGGTGGCAAGGCGCAACAGGCGCATCGGGATTATCACCTTGGGTTTCAAAGCGCCGAAAGCGCGGCCAGTTATCCGGTTCACGCCCATCTGGTGACGGCCTCGCTGACCCTGCAAGGGGCGGTTGCGCATTGTGACATGCCGGTGGAAAGCGGGCCGACCAAGTTGTTACCGTTCTCGCAGCTCTACCCGCCGGGCTATCTGGCGTTCCACGATGAAGCACACCGGGCGCATTTCGAAGACAGCTGTATCCAGTTGCCATTGGAAAAGGGTGACGCGGTGTTCTTCAATCCGGCGCTGTTCCATTCGGCGGGCGCGAACAGCAGCGCCAACATCAATCGCATGGCAAACCTGCTGCAAATCTCATCTGCCTTCGGGCGCGCGATGGAGTCGGTGGATCGGCGGGCGATGTCCGTGGCGGTGTTCCCGTCACTGATCGCCTTAAAACAGCGCGGGGCGCTGGACACAGCGCAGGTGGAGGCCGCAATTGCGGCCACGGCTGAGGGCTATCCCTTCCCGACCAATCTGGACACGGACCCCCCGGTCGGGGGCAATGCGCCGGAAAGCCAGGCGGATATTCTGCGTCGCGCGGTTGCGGAAAGATGGACCCAGGCGCAGCTGGACAAGTCCCTATCGGCCCGGAACCAAAGGCAAGCTGCCTGAATACAACACAGGCGGGCGCTCGGGGCCCGCCCAAGAAGGAGATCAAGAATGGCAGACCTGCTGAAGAAACCGGTCGGAACCCACGGCAAGGTACATGACATCACTCCGTCAAGCGCTGGATGGAAATATGTGGGCTTTGGGCTTTATCAGCTAAAGGCCGGGGATCGCGCAAACGAAGTGACCGCGGATCGCGAAGTCATCCTTGTGATGGTCGAAGGCAAGGCGCGGATCACCGGGGCAGGTCAGGACTGGGGCGTGTTGGGCGAGCGGATGAACGTCTTTGAAAAGACCCCGCCGCATTGCCTTTATCTGCCGAACAGAACCGCATGGGAGGCCGTGGCCGAAACCGATTGTGTGATCGCCGTGTGTTCAGCCCCGGGCAAGGGCGGCCACGAGGCCCGGCGGATCGGTCCGGACGGGATAACCCTGACTGAACGTGGAAAGGGCGCAAACACACGCTATATCAACAACATCGCGATGGAGGCCGAGGATTACGCCGACAGCCTGCTGGTGACCGAGGTGTTCACGCCGAACGGCCACTGGTCGTCCTATCCCAGCCACCGCCACGACGAAGATGACTATCCCCACATCACCTATCTGGAAGAGACCTACTACCACCGCCTGAACCCGTCGAACGGATTTGGGATCCAGCGGGTTTACACCGATGACGGCCAGTTGGATGAGACGATGGCGGTATCCGATGGCGACGTTGTGACTGTCCCGCGTGGCCATCACCCTTGCGGCGCGCCCTATGGGTTCGAGATGTATTATCTGAACGTCATGGCCGGACCGCTGCGGAAATGGCGGTTCGTGCCGGCCCCCGAGGTCGAATGGATCATGGAGCGTGACGGATGAGCCAAACTTTTGCCAATTACCCAAGCCTCGCAGGGAAGACTGTTTTCATCACCGGCGGCGCCGGCGGAATTGGCGCGGAAACCGTTCGGGCCTTTGCCGAACAGGGGGCAAAGGTTGGGTTTTTGGACCTCAACGCCGATGCCGGGCTTGCTTTGCTTTCCGAACTGGACGGAGAGCATGCATTCGCCCAATGCGATCTTCGCGACATTGACGAGATGAACGCCGCAATAGGGCAATTGGTTGAAGAGCTGGGCGAGGCGGGTGTTCTGGTGAACAACGCGGCCCGGGATGACCGGCACGACTGGCGCGACGTCACGCCTGACTACTGGGATGAGCGCATGGCGACAAATATCCGCCACATGTTCTTTGCCATTCAGTCGGTGGCACCCGGAATGATCGCCAGGGGTGCAGGTTCGATCATCAATATCGGCTCGAATTCGTGGTGGGAGGCCGGGGCGGGTTTCCCTGCCTATGCCACCGCCAAATCCGCTGTGCATGGACTGACCCGCACCATGGCGCGCGAGCTGGGCGATCACCGTATCCGCGTCAACACGGTCGTGCCCGGCTGGATCATGACCCAGCGCCAGAAAGATCTGTGGGTCACCCCCGAGGCTCTGGCCAAGCAGATCGACCGTCAGTGCCTGCCCGACCCGATCGACCCGGTCTATGTGGCGCGGATGGTGCTGTTTCTGGCCTCGAACGACGCGGCCATGTGCAGTGCCGGGAACTTCATGGTCGAAGGCGGGTCGATCTAAGTCTTTCCATACCGAAAGAGAAATCAATGCCTCAACCGTTTCAACTTGCGGCCTGTGCCGAGATGCTGTGGCTGGACAGGCCGATGGATTGGCGCGCCGCCCGGCTGGCCGAGATGGGGTTCGGTGTCGGGATGTGGAACTGGCCGGAGCTCGATATTCCCAGACTGGTCGCAACCGGCGCCAGTTTCACCATCATGAACGGCTATCTTCAGGGGCGGCTGGCCGACGATGACGGGGCCGAGATGCTGCTGGCCTCGGCGGCCGAAACAATTCAGGTCGGCAAGCGCCTGGGCGTTGCGCGTCTGAATCTGCACGGCACCGGGTTGGGTGATGGTGGCATACCGATCTGGCAACATGACGAGGTCACAGGGCCGATGTGGCTCAAGGCCAGGGACACCCTGAACCGGATCTGTGATCTGGCCCAGGCCGAAGATGTGGTGTTCACGCTTGAAAACCTGAACCTGCTGGACCATCCAGGCTGTCCGTTCGGGTCAACGGCGGACGTGCTTTCCTTGGTTTCGTCGGTTGATCGTCCGCAGTTGCGGATCAATCTCGACCTCTACCATACCCAGATCGGCGAGGGGGATCTGATCCGCTGGTGTGAAAAATGCCTGCCCTGGATCGGAGAGGTGCAGGTGGCCGACAATCCCGGTCGGTGCGAGCCCGGAACCGGTGAGATCAACTATGCCGCCGTGGCGCGTGCGTTGAACGAATTGGGCTATCGCGGCCCGGTCGGGATGGAAGCCTTCGCCGCAGGCGACCCGGAAGACGCGCTAAACGCCTTCCGGTCGGCATTCACGCTCTGAGCGTTACCGCTGCGGTGGCGCACCAAAGGCGCGGATCACCGTGCGGGCAGCAGCCTCAACCGAGTCGTGCGTTTCCTTCAGGATCGTTACCCGGTCGAACCGGTCGGGGTCGCGGTTTACGGCCTCGCGCAGGGCGGTGCCGAAGGCCATGCGCAGCTCGGTCCCGATGTTGAATTTGCAGATCGCGGTTTCACGCGCCAACCGCGCGCGCTGTTCGACCGGCACACCCGATCCGCCATGGATGACCAGTGGAACGTCGGTCATGGAGTCGATCTGGCGTATGCGGTTTTCGTCCAGACCACCTTCCTTTTTTTGCTGAAGGTGGACGTTTCCGACCGAGATTGCCATCGCGTCCACGCTGCTGTCGCGGGCAAACTTCGCGGCTTCCTCGGGATCCGTGCCGTTGGAACCTTCACCGCCGGAATAGCCGACGAAGCCGATCTCGCCCTCGCACGAGATCCCGGCGGCATGGGCCATTTCGGCAATCGCGGCGGTTTCATCGATGTTCTGCTGCAAGGGCTTGCGCGACCCGTCGAACATCAGCGAGGTGAACCCGCTGTCCAGCGCGATCTTGCAGTCCTCGAAGGTATAGCCGTGGTCCAGATGCGCCACGACGGGCACCGTGGCGTTTTCGGCCAGATACCGGAACATCTTGCCCAGGATCGGCAGCGGCGTGTGCTCGCGGCAGCTCGGTCCGGCTTGCAGGATCACCGGGGCGTTCTCGGCCTCGGCGGCGGCGACATAGGCGCGCATGTCTTCCCAGCCCAGCGTCACCAGGCCGCCGATGGCATAGCCCTGTTCGTAGGCGGGTTGCAGGACGTCTTTGAGCGTAACGAGGGTCATTTGAATTTGGCGATCATGTCTTTGATGCCCGGGATCGTTTCGATCTGATAGGCATGGGTGGGTTGGAAATACTGTACCAGCGACCGCTGGGTCAGCCCGCCGAGGATGGTGAAGTAATACATCTCGTATCCCGGCAGCACGCAGCAGGGGTGATAGCCCTTGTCGATGCAGATCGTGGAGCCATCGACGATGTGATAGGCATCGCCCGGCTCGTTGTCCTCGCGTTGCAGCATCTGTAGGCCCGAGCCCCAGTTGGGTTTGAAGCGGAAATTGTAGGTTTCGTCATGCCGGGTCTCGTCCGGCAGGCGGTTGGTGTCGTGCTTGTGGCTGGGAAAGCCCGACCAGCCGCCCTGACCGACGGTGAACAGCTCGCTCACCAATAGGCGACCGACCTTGTCATGCTGTTTCTGGCCGAGGATGTGCTTGATTTTGCGGTGGGTCTTGGTGTCGTCGCTGCCGTATTGCACCAGGTCGTGCTCGCGCACGTCGAACGGATCCAGCACCTTGTCATACTTTGCGCCTGCCACGAACACCTCGGCAGCCTCTGACACGCAGACCATCTGCGCCCGTGCTCCCGACGGGACATAGGCTCCCTCGGGTTCGCCATCCCAGACATCCTCGCCCCGATTACCCAGATGGGCAAAGCGCACGCCTTCGACGTCCACGTCGACGCTGCCGGTGGCGGGCACGATGCAGGTCTCGTAGCCCGGCACCTGGTATTCGAACGCTTCACCTATGTTCAGTTTGACGATGTTGAAATAGTTCAGCGGAACGGTCGGATCATCGGCGTCTACGATGGGTTTGTTCCGATTGTCATAGGGCGCGATATGCATGGTACTCTCCTATGTGGTCGGGCCGGGATGCGAAGCGAGGAACGCGTCCAGTTCTGGTGTCGTTGGCATGGCGGGTGCGCAACCGGGATGCGACACCACGATCGACGCGCAGGCCGAACCGCGCATGACGGCGTCTTTCAGATCGTGCCCCGCCGCGATCGAGGCCAGAAGCCCGGCCATGAAACTGTCGCCAGCCCCGTTGGGTTTGACGGCCGTAACCGGGTAAATACCGGTTCGCAGCTCTTGCCCGTCCACAAAGGTGACAGCACCTTTTTCGCCCATCTTGTAGATGACGATCCGACCCGGTTTTTGGGCAAGTTCCTGCGCTTTGGCAAAACCCTTTTCGATGCCGCCGGCCATGAATCCGAATTCTTCGTCATTGCCGACGATCAGGTCGCTGGCTTCGCCAGCCCGCGACAGAACTTCGGCAGCCACCTCGGCCGAGGGCCAGCTGTACGGACGGTAATCGATGTCGAAGATGATCGGCAGTCCTGCGCTTCGGGCGTTCTCGAAGGCCTGGAATGTGGCGCTGCGCGACGGTTCGGACGCAAAGACCGTTCCAGCCGAGATGATTGCCGAGAAAGATGAATAATCGACTCTGTCCATATCCTCTTTCGTGACTTGGAAATCAACGGCCCCGTTGCGATAGATCACATTCTGAAAGTCCTCGATCCGGCTTTCGTACACGGCCAAAGACATGCGGTATTCGCCGCCCAGAATGCGGATATAGGATGTGTCCACCCCGTAATGCCGCAACCGGTTGAGGCAGAACCGCCCAATCGCATCGTTCGAGACGGACGTGATCAGCGACGCCTCGCTGCCCAACTTGACCAGCCCGGCACAAATGTTGGCAGAAGAACCACCAAGGTCGGCATGAAACGTGCTGGCATCCTCGCTTTTGACACCAATTGGGTCTGCGTAAAGGTCCATACCCGCACGCCCCAGAACGGCGAAACGGTTTCCTTTGATACCATCCATCAAAACGCTCAAGTTTTGTCCTCCGGCAGAATGGGTCGGCAAAGTTTGGACCTTGCGTTGAATCGATTCACACGATACTGATTTTGCAACCGGTTGCAAATGATATGTTCGGAGCCGTTGCAGATGCCTGAAATCGGAATTGGAATCGTCGGCGGCGGCTATATGGGCAAGGCCCATTCCGTGGCCATGTCAGCGGTCGGCGCGGTGTTCAACACGGCATTGAGACCCCGGCTCGAGGTCATCTGTGCCTCCAGCCCCGAAAGCGCCCAACGTTACAGGACGGCCTACGGTTTTGACCGAGCGACCGATGATTGGCGGGTATTGGTTGAGGATCCCAAGGTTCAGGCAATCGTCATCGCCTCGCCTCAATCGACACATCGTCAGATTGCCGAAGCAGCTTTTGCACTGGGTAAACCGGTCTTGTGTGAAAAACCATTGGGCGCATCGCTTGAGGACAGTCTGGCCATGGTTGCTGCTGCCGAAGCGTCGGGCGCGGTCAACATGGTGGGGTTCAACTATGTTCGTACGCCTGCGACGCAATACGCACGCCAGCTTATTGCAAATGGTGAAATCGGGGATATCACCTGGTTCCGGGGCGAGCATACCGAGGATTTCTATGCCGACCCGCACGCTTCTGCCTCCTGGCGTACGACGGGCATGGCCAATGGCACCATCGGAGATCTGGCACCGCATATGGTCAACGGTGCATTGGCGCTGGTTGGACCGATCGCGCGTGTGATGGCGGATGTTGAAACGGTTCACAAAACCCGACCGGGTGGTGAAGTGACAAATGATGATCATGCCCAGATGATGTGCCGTTTTGAAAACGGGGTTATGGGCAACCTGTATTTCAGCCGCGTCGCGACGGGGCGGAAAATGGGCTATGCTTATGAAATATCGGGAACAAAGGGCGCCATCCGGTTCGATCAGGAAGACCAGAACGCGCTGTGGCTCTACAAGCGGGAAGGACCCGAAGCGTCCCGTGGGTTCACAAAAATCCTGACCGGACCGGCGCATCCGGATTACGAGCCCTTCTGCCAGGGTCCGGGCCACGGAACGGGCTATCAGGACCAGATCATTATCGAGGCCAAAGACTTTCTTCAGGCCGTCCACACCGGAACGGCCACTTGGCCCACCTTTCGCGACGGGCATGAGGTCAACCGGGTGCTTGCCGCCGCCTTGGCATCGTCAGAGCAGCGGCAGTGGAAAGACATCCGCGATTTCTGATCGCTCAAACAAAAAAGTTCTAATGAGAGACGATGACCATGGCTAAGTTGAGATGGGGCATGATCGGTGGTGGTGAAGGCAGCCAGATTGGCCCCGCGCACCGCTTGGGGGCACAGGCTGACGGGCTGTTTGAATTTGCCGCAGGCGCGCTGGATCACCGGCCCGAAGCGGGCCGGGAATACGCGCAGCGATTGGGTGTTGCAGCCGATCGCGCCTATGGCGACTGGCAAGAGATGCTGGCCGGTGAGAAGGACCGTGAAGACCGGATCGATCTGGTGACAATCGCCACTCCGAATTCGACGCATTTCGAGATCGCCAAGGCCTATCTTGAGGCGGGCTTCAATGTCTTGTGTGAAAAGCCAATGACAATGACTGTAGAAGAGGGTGAGGAAATTGTCCGCGTCGCCGAAGCGTCGGGAAAGATCTGCTCGGTGAACTACTGCTATTCCGCCTATCCGATGGTGCGGCAGGCCCGCGCTATGGTGCGCTCAGGCGAAATCGGACAGGTGCGTCTTGTGGTGACCAATTTCAGCCACGGCCATCATGGGGATGCCACCGATGCGGACAATCCGCGCGTGCGCTGGCGCTATGACCCTGCGATGGCAGGGGTTTCCGGGCAGTTCGCCGATTGCGGTATCCACGCCCTGCATATGGCCAGTTTTATCTGCGATGATGAGGTGAAGACGCTTTCGGCTGATATGGCCTCAACGATCGCAAGCCGGGAACTGGAAGACGATGCAATGATCAACTTCCGGATGGAAAGCGGCACAGTCGGGCGTCTTTGGACATCTTCTGTGGCGATCGGGCGCCAGCATGGCTTTGACATTCAGGTCTTTGGCGAAACCGGCGGGTTGCGCTGGGCGTCAGAGCAACCCAACCAGTTGATCTACACCCCGGTAGGAGGGCGCACCCAGATCATCGAAAAGGGCGAGGGGGGGCTTCATGATGAAGTGCAGCGCCTGTCTCGGGTCGCCATCGCGCACCCCGAAGGCTTCCCGCTGGCTGTAGCCAATATCTATTGCGATCTGGCGGATGCGATCCGCGGTGAAAGCCGGGATGGCCTGCCCACCGCAGCGGATGGCGTGCGATCGATCGCAGCGGTGCACGCGGCTGTTGCGTCGGGCAAAGCAGATGGTGCCTGGCAGGACGCCCGCCCGCCGATGTTCCGCTGATCAGGGGCGGGGCCGCAACGTGCCCCGCTCGACCACCCGGCAGGGGAAAATCCGTGCCTCGGGGTAGCGATCGGGCGCCTTCAGCATCTCTTCCACCAGATCGACCGACGAGGTGATGATCTGCTTGATCGGCTGATGGATAGTCGTCAGGTTGATATATTCCCAGCGCGACATCTCCATGTCGTTCAGGCCGATGATCCCGATATCGGTGCCCGGTTTCAGCCCGTGATCGGCCAGCGCCGACAGCGCCCCGATCGACAGGATGTCGTCGCCGCAGAAATAGGCCTGCGCCGGATCACCCGCCAGCAGGCGCAGCATCTCGGCCCGGCCGGCCTCGAAGGAATAAGCTCCGGCGAAGGAGTGGTTGACGGGAATCTGCGGATGGTTGGCCATTTCCTCGAAAAAGCCCCGCTGCCGGTCCAGGGACGAGGTCGCATCCTGCGGCCCGCCCAGATAGCCCACGCTGGCATAACCCCGCGCGACCAGCTCGCGCGCGGCCATGCGGCCGCATTCCACATTGTCGATCCCGACCACATGCACCTCAGGCGAGGTGGCAGACCGGCCGAACGTGTGCACCACCGGCACGCCCGCATCGTGGAACGCTTTGGCAAAGCTGGGCGGCAAGGTCGACGAGGCGACGATCACCGCATCCACCGAATATTGCCGCAGCATGCGTACGGAATTGGCGGGCTCGGTCTCGTCCGTCAGGTTCACGATCAGCGGGCGCAGGCCGCGTTCCTGTAAGGCGCGTGTAAACTGGTCGAAGACTTCCAGAAAGATCGGGTTGTGAAAGTTGTTCGAAATCAACCCGATCAGTTTGGTGCGCCCGGTCGTCAGCGACGAAGCCAGAGCATTGGGGCTGTAGCCCAGCTCTCGCGCGGCCTTTTCAACCTTGCTGCGCGTTTTTGCGGAAACCGAGGCACCTTCGGTAAAGGTGCGCGACACCGCAGATCGCGATACACCGGCCAAGGCGGCCACGTCTTTCAGGGTCACGCTCACGCTGCGGGACTCCGATTACAGCGAGGCAGGAAAACAGATAAGTCTGGCATTGCCCGAGCATTATGCATCATCGACCTGAACTTGCAACCGGTTGCAACTCTGCCGCGACGATTCAAGCGTGTTTGAGCGTCGAAATTTTGAAGGCAAAAAGGTGGGTGATGAGACACTCGAACTCCTGACATCTTCGGCATAACCGAAGCGCATTTTCCAATCCGCAGATGCACCAAGACGCCGTCTTGCATTACCGCCAAGCGCACGATTTCTTAGAAATGCTTGGCGTTGTCAGCGATTTGAAGTTGCACAAACCGCGGAGCGGTTCAAGGGCATATCCTTTCCTGCCGCTTTCAAGATCACGTCCGATCGAGCCGCAACAGGCATGCGTGACGGCGCATGCGTTGCCAAAAGGACCGTGGGGCAACAGCTTTTTCAACCCTTGGCATTGGCTCCATGACCGTGGCAAAAACTCTTGCCATCCCTTGGTGGACACACATGAGAGAAGCAGTGGAACGCCAACCCGCCCATTCGCAGCGCAGGTGCTATCCAAGGCGGAATTTGGTTGGCGTCACACCGGTCTGGTTTCGAAAAAACCGAGTGAAGTGGGACTTGTCGGAATAGCCAAGCATGAGACCGATCTCGGCAACTGTCATTTTGCTTTCTCTGAGGTGCTTCTTGGCGACATCGACCCGCAGACGCCTTACCTCTCGGGGAAGTGTTGTCTGATGTTTCTGAAGTGCTTTCAGGAACCGCTCGGGCTGGATACCCAGCAATCCGGCCACAACCTCCGGCCCCAGCTCTGACTCATCCAGTTTTCCACGCAGGACAGACCGCAAAGCGGCCACTACGGTGACGTCTTCATTGTGTCGAATCGTGGCTGTCGGCGCTTCGGACTCCTCTGCCGCATGGTGTAGAAACAACCATTCCACGGGAAAACTGATCTGCATTCCGGGGTTGGGTCCAAGACCGACTTCGATACCTTTGTAACCGCGTGGCAAGCCAAGGATGTATCTGCTTTCCCATCGCACCCGGGACGGATCCCACGCGTTTCCGACCACGCTTTGCAACAGGCGCACATAGATGGCAGCCCCGAACCCGGTAACCTGAACGGGCGGAACGGTTGGTTCCTGTTGCCGCGCGATCCGATAGATCGCTTTGTCTGCTTCCACGACAAGGCTGTGCCGCACGGAGTTGGACTCTTGTGGCACAAGCCTGACGAACCGGGCAAAAAACTCGAACAGAGTGTTCGAGGATTGCAACGACCGAGCGAACGGCGGCCATCCTTGCAGGTCAAATGTCTCTCCTACATTCAGGCCAAGGTATCGATCCCCTGACAACTCTGAGAAGGCATTCAACAGACCATAGACCAGTTCCGAGTGGACATAGACAGATGGGTCGGACAGCAGGTCGGCCTTCAAGCCGACCTGATCCAAGGCCGGTTGCGGATTGATCCTGCGGTCGGTGAGATATTGCAGAAACGGGGCGGCCAGCGCGAGGCGGATAAAGCCTTCGCTATGCGCTTCAGAAGTGGAGCTGAGTGGCACGTCCGTCACCCTTTTTTAAACCAATGGTTTCGTTCAGTGGCCTTTTTTGCGGTCACATTCGCACATGTTAATCCAAAAGTGGCAACCCGCCCAAGAGTTTTCGGGCTACGTTCGGTAAAACGTGAATGTGAAGGGAAGACCTATGACCAACATGCGAATATCCCTTTGCCCGGCGGTAATGGTCGCGGCAGTTTTTGGTTTTTCGGTGGCTGCGCAGGCTCAGGATCAAGAAGATCCTCAAACGCTGTTCACCAATGTGCACGTCTTTGATGGCGTGAATGAGCAACGTATCGAGAATGCCAGCGTATTGGTCGAGGGCAACCTGATTAAGGCCGTATCAACTGAAGTGATTGATGCCCCCAATGCTACGGTTATTGACGGAGAAGGGCGGACACTGACCCCCGGCTTCATCGAAAATCATGCACACCTGATGCTGCCAGGACCCACGTTGCCCGCAATGGAAGCCAACAGCACTTGGGAAGACCTCGCGATTCACGGCACTCAAATGGCTGAGATGTACTTAATGCAAGGCTTTACCACCGTAAGAGATGCAGGTGGCGCTAATGGAGGGCTTCGCCGCGCAATCGACACCGGGACTATTGTCGGGCCGCGTTTCTACCCTGCGGCTGCTTTTCTAAGTACGCGTGGTGGCCATGCTGATTTCGCCAACTTTACAGCACCTGTTGGCCAGTCTTCAAATTTCAGCCGTCTGAATATGGCCCAAGAAGTCGACAGTGTCTCCGAAATGTACAAGTTTGCTCGTAACAACTTTCGGATGGGAGCAACACAACTGAAGTACATGCAATCAGGCGGTGTAGTTTCAGTGTTTGACCCGTGGCAGTTATTGGCTGGATCGACGGCAGAGTTAGAAGCGGCCGTGCAGGTTGCCAACGAATACGAAAGCTACGTCATGGCCCATTCCTACCGCAAGGAAACGATCATGGCGGCACTGAATGCTGGTGTGCGATCAATTGAACACGGTTTCATGTTTGATTGTGAAATATCAGCGCTGATGGAAGAGAAAGGAGCCTACATCACAACCAATCTCACGGCATTTGATCCAAATCTCTTCGATATTCCTGCCATTCGAGATGTCCCAGCCAGCTTAAGAAAGGCACAGTCCGCCACGCAGGCTTTCGGCGACTACATAAAAAACATGAATGAGTGCCCAGCTAAAAGAGGGTTTCACACGGATTGCGTAGGTTCTGTAGCTGCCTGCAATATTCAAATTGCCTATGAAAAACATCTCAATAATGAGTTCTTTGGCTCTCACGCATCGTTGGTCGCAATGACATCTACTGGCGGTGAAATCGCCGCTTTGTCCGGACCGTTCATGAACCCCTATCCCGAAGGCAATCTGGGCGTTATCGAGGAAGGGGCCTATGCTGATATCCTGCTGATCGACGGAAACCCACTTGAAGACTTTTCCGTCGTTGGAACCGGGGATCAATGGTTTGGCGCCGACCCGAGGCCGGAAAGCCCGGAAACGATCCGACTGATTATGAAGGACGGTGTGATATACAAGAACACACTGGACTGACCCAAATAACGGTTGGAGAGATTTGATGTTCCCTTGGTTTCGCGCCGCAGTTTTCGCTGGCTTTGTCCTGAGCGGTCATTCCGCAATGGCAACGCCCCATGCGACGCTTGACTGGTCTGACCTTCCGGACCCGTCGGTGCAGGTGTTCGATGACCCTTATCGTGATCTGAGCCCTGAACAGTTTGACGATGTCCTCTTCGTCGTGCGCTTGCGCGGCAGGTTGCAGCAGGATGTCGGCAGCGTTGAGGAAAGACAGAAATGGCAAGAGCTTCTGACCGAGACTGAAGACGCCTTGGCCGAGGGTGGCGTTGATGTCGACTGGCTGCTCGATCAGCGAGAGGCTGTGAAAGAGCGGCGAAGAAAGGCAGGAACAAACGGAAATCCGCAACTCGATGGCCAGAGTGTTACGCTGACAGGCTTTGCCATTCCCGCGCCGAACGATCCGGACGGGCGAGCGGTTGCATATTTGGTGCCAGAACGCGGGATGTGCAGCCACATGCCCCCGCCTCCGCCCAATCAGATGATCCGGGTGCGGTTGAACGGCGACTGGGCCCCCAGTTACTTCCATGAACCCGTTCGGCTCAAAGGTAGGCTGACGATTGAACCCTCGGTTCAGAACATGATGGTCGTGGATGGGCTTGTGCCGATGAATGCAACCTTCAAACTGGAGACGGACAGCGTTGAAACGCTGGAAACCAAGGCCGACGGTCTGGAATGGAGACAGCGTGCAGCCGATCGCGTCCGAGCTGCTGGCAATCGTAAAACTGGCGGCGCAAAGGCGTCGGAATGATAGGGCGCCTTGTTGCCGCATTGAGCATTGCCTGCGCGGGTACGGCGTCTGCGCAGGGGTTGTCCGGGCCTTCTTCGGTCGAGGCCGAGCTGAAACCTGGCGATGGCCTGACCGATCCGCAATACCGTTCCGAATTTCCGCGCAACATCGCGCCGGGATGGTTTCGGTGGAAAGACCGGCTGGCCGAGGGCGGGTTTCGGTTCAACGTGGATTACCTGGCGTTGGGCCAATCCACGAACGCTGATTTGGGAACTGGTGAGGCCGCAAGTGGAATCGCGCGTGTCTACGGCAGTTGGCAGGCAACCGAGCGGGGTTCTTTGACATTCAAAATCGAAGATCGGCACGGATACACCGATGTTGCCCCGCAATTCCTTGGGCTGGACGGAGGTGCATTGTCGATCACCGGAACAGCCTTCAACGACAATGGTTTGTTGCTGACCAACCTGTTCTGGA
Organism: Ruegeria sp. HKCCD7559; assembly: GCF_013110575.1. Lineage (NCBI taxonomy): Bacteria > Pseudomonadati > Pseudomonadota > Alphaproteobacteria > Rhodobacterales > Roseobacteraceae > Ruegeria > Ruegeria sp. HKCCD7559. Next base: position 17,078 of record NZ_WVQU01000012.1, on the reverse strand, counting down.
CCCAAAGGGCCGAGAACGGCGCGTGGACGCTGCAAGTCGGCCAGATTGATGTGACGGACTTTGTGGATATCTATGGATTGGTCAGCCCCTACAGCGGGTTCCAAAACCTGTCGTTCAACACCAACCCGACAATCAACACACCCAACCAGGGAATTGGCATTGCCGGTGGGATAAAGCTGAGCAAAAACTTCTACGCCGTTGCCAGCGTTGCAGACGCAAACGCCGATCCGTCGGATCCAAGTCTTGACGTGTTCAGCTACGGCAATCTCTTCAAATCGTTTGAGATTGGCTACACTTCGGGCTTTGACCGCATCTATTTCGACAATGTCCATTTGACCCTCTGGCATGCAGATGCGGCCGACGATGGCAGCCGTGCAGAAGATTATGGCGCCGTGTTTTCCGCGGCTTGGTTTGTCGACAACAAATGGATGCCGTTCGTTCGGGCAGGAGCGTCGAAAGGCACGGCAGCGCTGTATGATCGTTCGGTTTCTGCCGGGCTGGGCTATTACGGTCGAAACACCGATCTGGCCGGTTTGGGTTTGAACTGGGCCGAAGCAAGAAACATCGACGGCGATCAGTTCACGCTGGAAGCATTCTATCGCTTTTCAATCTCACCCGGTCTGCAAATCACGCCGTCACTACAGTTCATCTCCAATCCGCTGCTGAACGCCAATCAGGATAGCATCACGTTGTTCAGCCTGCGCACCCGGATCGTTTTTTGATGCGGCTCGAAAGCAGCAACTCACACGAAACCAATTTGGGAGGCTCAGTCATGAAAACTTGGTTGGCCGCAAGCGCCATTGCAATCGTATCCGGTGCCGCGCTGCACGCGAGCGAGGAAAGCAAGACATGGGATGCGTCGGATGAAGCAAAGCAATTTGTGAATGACACAATCGTGCTTGGCATGTTGGCCAGCCCCTACGGCACCGGCTGGACTGAAGAGGAACAGCTGCACACTTACTTCGCGCGGGCTCGGGACCACGGAATAACAGGTCATGAGATGACGCTGGCCGCAGCGGATATGTCTTTTGAGACCTTTCTTGATCAGCACTACCACTTCCGGTCGGCGATGGCGCAACAGCCAGAGAATTACCTGATCGTGAATGAAACCCGCGATATCGAAGCCGCCCATATTCAAGGCAAGACGGCGGTCATCTGGAACAGCCAGACGGCGACGATTCTGGATGGCGACCTGAGGAAGATGGCGTTGCTTAAGGATATGGGGATCAAGAGTATGATCCTGGCCTACAACGATATCTTCCGCACCGGGTCGGGGCAGTTGGCGGCCTATAACGGGCGCGATATCGGTCTGACCCCTTGGGGCAAGTCGGTGATCGATGAAATGGTGCGTTTCGGCATCCTTCTGGACCTGAGCCACACGGGTTCCAAAACGGCCAACGACGCCATGGACTACATGGACGAAAACTATCCCGGCGTGCCTTATGTTTACACGCATTCGGTTCCTGCCGGCCTTTACGCAAACGAACCCGGTGCGACGCCACGCGGGTGTTATCGGGCCATTCCCGATGACGAGGCCCTGCGTGCGGCCAAATCGGGCGGCTATGTTTCTCCGACATTCACTGAATGGATGATGGACGGCGTTTGGCCTGAAGATATCTCACCCAAGCAAGCCGCCGGCATGATCGACTACTATGTTCAACTTGTTGGGGTCGACCACGTTGGGATCGCAACGGATGACATGTTCTCGACTGAATTGGTTGTGCAGTTCGCGACTGCAAACGCCAGCATGTATGATGATGGCGGCTATATGATCGACGCGTTCAACAAAGGGGCGACCGGCAACGGTGAGTTGGCCAAAATCCTTGCGGCAATTACCGATGATCTCTGGGCAAGAGGTTATTCCGATGAAGACCTCGAAAAGATCTATGGCGGCAACAAGATGCGGGTTTACGCGCAAGTCTGGGAGGGCACCCCCCCCGAACAATTTCTGAAAGAATACCCCGAGCGTCTGCGTCTCAGGCAGGAATTGCGAGAAGGGTTTTATTCGCGATAGACTTTCGGGACCGGCATCAATGATGATTGGCCCCGGATGCGGAACAGCGCAGAAATTTTGGGGGAAAGGATGGTGGGTGATGAGAGACTCGAACTCCCGACATCTTCGGTGTAAACGAAGCGCTCTACCAACTGAGCTAATCACCCGTGATGCTGCATTTAGCCAAGCCTGCGGGCAGGTGCAAGAGGGTCTGGAAGATTTTCTTGCGTTCCTTCGCTGGCGGCCGTCCAACGGGGCATATTGTCAGCAGTAGGCCGAACAGGCGGGCGTTCGGGGCGCCTCTCGGGCTGGAAGGTGGGCAGCACATTTTAAGACGGATCGATGGAAAACGCCTTGCTCAACCTGCGACCCATCATGTGTAAATGGCCAAAGGCGCTTGCGCGCCACCGGTGACGTCCGATATCCCCAGAGAGACTGAAGCAAACCGGTCGGGAGTGTACATGACCCTATCCTTCGCCCGCCGATTTTGGATGGTGGCATTGGTCCTTGGCATGACGGCGCTGGCCCCGATTCAGGCCGGTGCAGAAGGCATTCTGGTCTTTGCAGCGGCCAGCCTCAAGACCGCATTGGATGAAATCGTTGCAGGGTACGAAAAGCAGACCGGTCAGAGCGTTTCCGTTTCCTATGCGGCGTCGTCGGTCCTCGCCCGGCAGATTCAGCAAGGCGCGCCTGCGGATGTGTTTGTCTCCGCCAATACGGATTGGATGGATGTGTTGGAGCAGGACGGATTGATCCGGGCAGACTCTCGGGTTGATCTGCTGGGCAACGGCCTGGTTCTGATCGGGGCTGAAGATCATGCGCAAGTGGGTGAGATCCAGCCCGGATATGACCTCAAGGCGGACTTGAAAGACGGCTATCTGGCCATGGCACTGGTCGACGCGGTGCCTGCCGGTATCTATGGCAAAGCTGCTTTGCAAAGTCTGAACCAGTGGGAGGCTGTGCGGACACAGGTGGCGCAGGCCGACAATGTGCGCGCTGCGCTGGCTCTGGTGGCGGCAGGGGCCGCGCCGCTTGGGATCGTGTACCAATCAGATGCCAGGGTGGAAGAAAGGGTCCGGGTCGTTGCGACATTCCCTGCCGATCTGCATCCACCGATAATTTACCCTGCGGCACTGACCCTCAATGCAAAAGAAGGAGCACACGCCTTTCTTGAACACCTGAAAACTGATGCAGCCACGGCTGTATTTCTGGAGCAGGGATTTACCCTGCCGGTCAGGTGATTGCCTTGGATTGGTTGGGGCCTGCCGAAGCAGAAGCTTTGAAGCTTTCATTGCGCGTGTCCTTTTGGGCGACGCTGGCGACTTTGCCGTTTGGGATATTTGTCGCTTATGCTCTGGCACGTTGGCGGTTTCCCGGACGGCAGGTTTTGAACGGTCTGGTGCATTTGCCTTTGATCCTGCCGCCGGTTGTCACCGGATACCTGCTGTTGCTGACTTTTGGCATTCAAGGGCCGCTGGGCCGGCTTCTGGCCGAGTTCGGGATCGTAGTGGCCTTTCGCTGGACAGGCGCGGCCCTTGCCGCCGGGATCATGGCCTTCCCTTTGATGGTCCGGGCGATACGTTTGTCGATCGAAGCGGTGGACCCGAAGCTGGAACAGGCCGGGGCAACTCTGGGCGCGTCGCGTCCGATGGTGTTTTGTACGGTGACCTTGCCGATGATTTTACCGGGTGTCATAGCCGGGGCTATTCTGGCCTTCGCCAAGGCCATGGGTGAATTTGGTGCGACGATTACCTTCGTGTCCAACATCCCGGGTCAGACGCAGACGTTGCCTTCGGCTGTCTACGCCTTTTTGCAGGTCCCGGGCGGCGAGGCAGCCGCGACGCGGCTGGTTCTGATATCGATCGTCATCGCAATGAGCGCGTTGTTGCTGTCGGAGTATGTGGGGCGGCGTGCTGCAGCTCGGGTGGCCGGATCATGAGCCTGTCTGTTCGGTTGCACCACCATCTGTCGGGGATCGATCTGAATGTCAGTTTTGATGCGCCACCGGGCGTGACGGTGCTGTTCGGGCGCTCGGGATCGGGCAAGACCACCATCGTCAATGCCGTGGCAGGGTTGTTGCGGCCCCAGGCGGGCCGGGTGTCGGTAGATGGCTGGGTTCTGTTCGACACGGAACAGGGCCTGTGGCTGCCGCCGCATCGGCGCCGATTGGGGTATATTTTTCAGGAAGGGCGGTTGTTCCCCCATCTGACCGTGCGCCAGAACCTTGCCTATGGGCGTTGGTTTGCGCCGAAAAACACACGCCGCGAAGACCCCGACAGGGTCATCGACATGCTGGGCATCGGTCATCTGCTGGACCGCAGACCTGCCGGGTTGTCAGGCGGTGAGAAACAGCGCGTCGCCATCGGGCGGGCCTTGTTGGCAAGCCCGCGGTTGATCCTTGCAGATGAACCGTTGGCAGCACTGGATGATGAGCGAAAAGCGGAAATCCTGCCCTATTTCGAGCGTCTCAGGGACGAGGTCTCGGTTCCGATCCTCTATGTGACCCACTCTGCCGCCGAAGTGGCCCGGTTGGCAACGTCCGTTGTTGCGTTGCAGGATGGCAAGGCAGTTCGCCACGGGCCCGCATCCGAAATGCTTGCCGACCCGTCAGTCGCCCCTGCGGGAATTCGTGCCGTCGGGGCCGTGTTGCAGGTTCAGGTTGCAAAGCATCATTCCGACGGGCTGACAGAGTTGAACGCCAATGGCGCGCGGCTGTTTCTGCCTCGTGTCGCGCATGAGGTCGGGGCAAACTTGCGGATTCGGATACCCGCTCAGGAAGTGATCCTGTCGAACAACAAACCCGAGGGGCTTTCGGCGCTGAACGTGCTTGGCGGGACCGTGGACTCGATCCGGTCAGGCGAGGGGCCGGGTGCCATCGTGTCGGTAAAGACCCCGGCGGGCAATGTGCTTGCGCGGGTTACGCGTCGATCTGTTGCGGCCCTGAACCTGAAACCGGGCAGCACATGTTATGCCGTGATCAAGACGGTTGCATTGGCCCCGCAGGATGTCGGCGGGCGCATTGTGGCCAGCAGCTAGGCTCAGGCGAGGGCGCGGGCTTCGTGTTCGCGCAGTATCAGACGAGCCGCGCGCCCGAACCCGGTGTGACCCGAGGTCGGTCTGTCGGGGAATATCGAAGCCAGTTCCCGCAATGCCTCAGAGGACAGCCCATAAAGGGCCTCTTCCCCCAGAAACAGGCTTTCGGCCTGCGCGCCCTCGGCGTTCAGGATCTCATGCCGGTCCAGCAGGACGTGGAGATATTCGACCGTTTGAACCGATGTATCGATGCAGATGCCGGGCCATCCGCACAGGTGTTTGGCGGCAACCAGGGCTTCGGATGCGCCGAAAAGCAGCTCGACTTTCGGGCCTTTGACCAGGATCCTGTGCTGCTGCGACACCAGAAGGTCTCGTGAGGGTTCGTTCGGCCCCAGACTGCCCGCCGAGATACGAACGGGGCGCAAAGCAGGTTCATCGCATAATCGTTCGGGTGGAATTCTGCTGCTTTCGATCCAGCGGATAGGTTGCAGACCGTGATCGGCAGTGGCCACCATATGACCCGCGTCCAGCGTTTCGATCGCAAGCGGGCCGCTTTCAGTTTCGATCAGGGTTCCGGCCGCAAAACAGACGCCCTCGATCCGGATGACCACTTCCACCGGGTCCGGTGTGCCGGTGAATGGAAGGGTGAATGGGCCGGCTTGCGTTGTACCCGAGACGCTGATGAAGAAAGAATCGAAGACGACTTCGCCTTTGTCGAGGCCATCGAAAAATGTCGGGTCGACGGTATAGGTCCACTCTCCCGTGTTCGGGTCGATCGAGGCGGTGCCGTTGGCGGGTTGTGCCGCAATCGTCCAGGTTTGCGTGACCGGATTGAAGTTTCCATTGTCCAGAGTGGGTTGTCCCGTCTCAACGTTGGGTGGAAAACCAGTCACATCCCCGGTCAGTTCACCTGTGATCGGAACTGAAACCAATTAACCCTCGCCTTGCTGCAACACGCGTTCAAATTCCTTCTTGCGATACAGGCGCATGTGAACCTCGCCCGCTTCATCCCGCGTCCATTCGACGATGCGATTGCGTGTCATGTCACTGTCCATCCGGTTGGTGCGCACACGCGGGTGCGGGATTTCCTGCTTGAGGATATCAACAATTTGGCTGGTCTGTCCAAACGGAGCCACAAGATCAATGATCCAGAAGGATGATCCGCTGGTGAAGTCCGTGTCGGAAAGGGGTTTTTCTTTCACCGCATAACGGAACTCGGCTTCGGGGTTGAGCCCGGCGAAGGTGACAAAACCACGAGGGAATCCGTGCTGCCGGAAGATATGGTACTGGCCCAGGCGAAACGGAGTTTCGAACGCGTACAAAACCTGTGCCAGACTGCGTTTCTGATGTGTTTTCGTCAAACCCGCCAGATAGAACATAGCGCCCAGATCCGCATATTTTTCCGGCGTGAAGTCGAACCAGTCTTTTGGAAACGTCTTGCTCAAAGAGATGCCCAACAGTGTAACGGGAACCAAAAGTCTACAGCGAGTGTACTGCTTTCCTGCAATATGGGTAGAATAAATTCTTTGATGTGGTCAGTGTTGCCGGCTCGTTGGCCTGTCCTGCTTTACTCGCAGGTCGTCCCGACTATGCTATTGGTATCGGACCCTTGTTTCGGGATACCTGGATTATGCGTTCATTCAAGACTCTGGCTGCTGCCGCGCTTTTATCGATACCTGCGATGGCCGAGGCTGTCGGTTTCGGCCTGTCCGTTCGGCCGCAATTCCGTACGGAAATCACGCCGATGCCGGACGGTGTCTACGAGGTCAAGGCCATCGGATCCTCAGCGCCCGTGAATTATTGGTGTGGAATTGGGGATTACGCGATCCGCAGTCTGGGCGTGCCAAACAACCAACGGATCTATATCTGGCGCGCCTATGAACCCGGCGTCCGGACCGTGCAATTCTCGCTGACCCCGCCGCCGGGGGCGGATACCAAGCCGGGATATTCCATCACCGTCAGGAAAGTCGGGGCCAACATGTCGGCGTCGTCGGCGCAGAACTACTGCTATGACAACTTCATCATGGACACGTTCTGAGCGTCAGATCCATTTCGCCATCGGTGGCAGGCTCATCAGAACCGCGTCCGGATCATGTCCGGTTTCCAGTCCGAACTTGGTGCCGCGGTCATAGACCAGATTGTATTCAGCATAAAGACCGCGATGCACCAGCTGGGTGTCTTTGTCGGCGTCCAAGAAACCCTGTGCGCGCCGTTTTTCAACCAATGGCACGAAAGCGGGCAGGAAAGCCCGACCGATATCCTGAGTCAGGGCGAAATCGGCCTGCCAGTCTCCGGTGCAATAATCATCCATGAAAATACCGCCCACGCCGCGTGCGCGTTTGCGGTGGGGAATATAGAAATACTCGTCCGCCCACTCTTTCAGGCGTGGATAATGTCCGGGTCCATGCGGGTCCAGATGAGCCTTTTGGGTATCATGGAAATGCGCCGTATCGTCATCATATTCGATGCAGGGGTTCAGATCCGATCCGCCGCCGAACCACCAGGCGTGCGGGGTCCAGAACATCCGAGTGTTCATATGCACCGCCGGGACATGGGGATTCTGCATATGCGCCACGAGACTGATCCCCGAGGCCCAGAAACGCGGGTCTTCGGTCATCCCGGGAATGCCTTTGCGTGCTGCCATCGCCTGTTGTGCACGTTCGCCCAGGGTCCCGTAAACTGTCGAGACATTGACCCCGACCTTTTCAAACACGCGCCCGCCGCGCATCACGGACATCAGACCGCCCCCTGCGTCAGAGCCGTCCTCGGACTGGCGTTTGGTTTCCTTGACTTCAAAGCGGCCGGGCTTTGCGTCTGAAAACGGGCCGGTGTCGTGGCTGTCCTCCAATGCTTCGAATGCGGCAACGATGTCGTCGCGCAATTGGCGGAACCAGGCAGAGGCGGTGTTTTTTTCTGTTTCGAACATGGGTCTCAATGCGCAGGTGCGGCAACAGGGTCAAGCAATGTGCGGCCGCCGTCGATTGTCAGGATCTGGCCGGTGATGAATCCGGCTGCATCCGATGCCAGATACTGCGCGGTTTCCGTCAATTCAGTGGCCGACGCGATACGGGCAAGCGGTGTGTGCTTTTCGATATCGTCGCGGAATTCCCGGTTCTCTCTCAGTGTCGATTGCAGTGATGCACTCATGACCGAGCCGAGCGCAATCGAATTGACCCGGATGCGGTTCGGCGCCAACGCCACGGCCAGTGAACGTGTCATCTGGTCCAGCGCGGCTGTCGACACGGAATAGGCCATCAGGTCGGGATGCGTGCGGCGGGCCGCGATGGATGACAGGTTGATGATCGATCCGGCAGGGCTCTCATCGTCATCCCCGGCCTGTTTGATCATACGCTTTGCGACCAACTGGCTGAGCCGCAGCGCGGGCATCAGGTTCTGGTTCAGCAAGGTGCGCATCGAGTCGTCATCGGGATCAAGCGGATCAGACTGGATCACCTGGCGCGCGCCGTTGATCAGAATATCCACCTGATCAAACGCATCCAGTGTTGCCGACAGCAAATTGGCAATGGTCAGCTTTTCACGCAGGTCGCCTGCGAAATACCGAATATTGCCGTCTTCTGCCTGTTCCCCCAGCTCATCGACCAGACGTTTTTCATCTATATCGGCGAACATGACATTTGCGCCCGCATCCGCGAAATGCCGACCTATGGCCAGCCCGATGCCATTGGCCCCGCCTGTAACGATTGCGGTCTTGCCTGCGATGGAAAAGGACATCCGAATCCTCCTGAATTAGGGGCAGGTTAGCTGGCCTTATCGCCGAGGGCGAGAGGCGTCAAACACCTTGAACCGGTTGTCGCCGGCGGCTTCATCGACCCGAGCGAAGTGTTCGTTCAGAGTGGTTTCGTAGGGAAGGTGGCGATTGGCGACCATCCATAGGGTTCCGTTGCGCGTCAGATTGCGTGCCGCTGCTGCGATGAAACCCTGCCCCAGCGTGGGGTCGGCACTGCGTGAGGTGTGAAACGGGGGGTTCATTACAACCGTGTCCAATGGCTCTGGCGCCGTCCAAGTAACGGCGTCAGCCCAATAAAACCGGGCCCTGGGGTCAGAGGCGTTGATGCGCGCGCAGGCAAGGGCCGTGTGGTCTGCTTCGACAAGATGCACGGATTTTAGGTTGTCGCGCTTCAAAAGCTCTGCGGTCAGATACCCCCACCCGGCACCCAGATCGGCCACGCGCGGCCCCAGCTTGGCAGGCAAGGCGTTCAGCAACATGGCCGAGGCGGGATCGATCCCGTCCGCTGAAAACACACCCGGTGCCGTGTGGTACCCATCGACGATCTGCGTCTTTGGCGCAGCCCAATCTGCAAAGCTGTGCGGGTCAGCCTGAAACCAGAAGATTTTTCCGTGTGCTTTGGACAGAGGCCCTTCGACCGAGACCCTTTTGCGAACATCTTTCAGAATGCTGTCCACGCCATCGGTCTTTGCGCCATCGATCACGACAACGCCGCGGGCTCGTGAGCTGGCCAGATGGATCATCGCCCGTGCAAGCGCCTTGGCCCGCGGCAAAAACACAATTGCATCCTCGCAAGGGTTTTCTGCCTCGGGCACCGTGTCAAAGCCCTGCGCGGCAAAATGGTCATAAAAAGGTTTGAACGGCTGCACCACCTGCGCCGCATGGGGAAGCGCCGACAGATCATGGGTTGGAACAGGGCAGATCACGCTGAGGGGCGACGACAGCGACAGGCCGTTCTGCAATGCAAGTTCCAGGCGAGGGGACATGGGCAATTCCGGCAAATATGTGTGAGGGTCAGGCGAAAAGCCTTATTCTTCGCGTTCCATGGTGCATTGCAGCGGGTGCTGGTGCCGGCGGGCGAAGTCCATAACCTGGCCAACTTTGGTCTCGGCAATTTCATGGCTGAAGACCCCGACGACGGCCACACCTTTTTTATGCACGGTCAGCATGATCTCGAATGCTTCTGCATGGGTCATGCCGAAGAAACGTTCCAGAACATGAACCACGAATTCCATCGGCGTGTAATCGTCGTTCAGCAACAGCACCTTGTACAAAGGCGGACGCTTGGTTTTTGGGCGCGTCTGTACCAGAACGGACGCGTCGCTGTCGTCGTCCGGTTCGTCAGACATCATCCAGGTCTTTTCCAGCATCGTAGGCAACTGTCCGATTCAGTTTTGGGGTTTATCTTCGCGCTTATATAACGTGGGGATGGCTGGTGAAAAGAGCAAGCGGACGTAAACGAGATGACTGACAAGCTGACGACAATCGGTTTCGATGCGGATGATACCCTGTGGCACAATGAGCGTTTTTTTCAGCTGACGCAGGCGCATTTTGCCGAGCTGCTGGCCGATCATGCCGACCAGGATCATCTGATGGAGCGGCTTCTGGCGGCCGAAAAGCGCAACATTCGACACTATGGCTATGGCATCAAGGGCTTTGTTCTGTCGATGATCGAAACCGCTCTCGAGGTCACGGATGACCGTGTGCCGGCCTCGGTCATTCGCCAATTGATCGAAGCCGGGCAAGAGATGCTGGCCTATCCGATCGAGCTGTTGCCCCATGCCCGCGACGCGGTGGAAGGCATGACAGGCTTGTGCCGGGTTGTCTTGATTACCAAAGGGGACCTGATCGACCAGGAACGCAAACTGGCCCAGTCGGGTTTGGGCGATCTGTTCGACGCAGTGGAAATCGTGTCTGAAAAGACCCCTGAAACTTACCGGTCGATATTTGAGCGGCATGGTGATGGCCCGGCGCGCGCGATGATGGTTGGCAATTCCATGCGATCTGATGTTGTGGCTCCGATCCAGGCAGGAAGCTGGGGGGTTCATGTCCCGCACGGCCTTGTCTGGGAGGTGGAGCATGCCGAAGCGCCGGTCGACAGTCCCCGATTCCGGGAGTTGAGGGATTTGGGCGGTCTGGCCGATCTGGTGCATAGCCTGAATTGATGTTGCCTATTGGCCGCAGTTCCACGAAAACCCTGCCGGGTGTTGACCAAGTTCTGCCTCAATCGCGCATCTGGTGGGCTTTGGGCAGTATTTGTCTAGATATAGCCCAGTTCAGGCAACCTAACGAAACCGCGAAATGCTCAGCTTTCGGTTTATTTCACCAAGTCTCTGTGATAGAGTTTACGATAATAAAATAATTTTTGCTGACTGGGAAAACCCAGCGGCGCGAGGCAGACAGAGGCAAAAATCGTGCAGATTCGGCGGACAGTTCCGGCCCGAATGGGCTTTTTTCTCATAGTGGTGTTGTGCGTGCTGGCGTTTGCGCCGCTCAGGTCCATGGCGGCACCTTACGCAGCGATGGTGATTGATGCCCGAACCGGAGAGGTTCTGCATTCGCGTAATGCTGACACAAGGCTTCACCCGGCATCGCTGACCAAGATGATGACGCTTTATATCGCGTTCGAAGCGGTGCGGAACGGTGAGATCACTCTGGATACCCCGGTTCGGATCACCAAAAAGGCGGCAGCCGAGCCACCGTCGAAGCTGGGCCTGCGCGCTGGTCAGACAATTGCTTTTCGCTATCTGATCCGCGCGGCTGCTGTGAAATCGGCGAATGATGCTGCAACGGCCATCGGTATTGCCATCAGCGGGTCCGAGGCAGCTTTTGCGCGTCGTATGACGCGAACCGCCAAGGCGATGGGGATGAGCCGCACGACCTTCAAGAACGCCCATGGTTTGACCGAGGCGGGGCATCTTTCGACCGCACGTGACATGACCACGCTGGGTCGGCATCTGCTGTATGACTATCCGCAATACTATAACCTTTTCTCGCGTCAATCGACGCATGCAGGGATCAAAACCGTTCCCAACACCAACCGTCGCCTGCTGGCGGCCTACAAAGGCGCCGACGGCATCAAAACCGGTTACACCCGTGCGGCGGGGTTCAATCTTGTGGCATCGGCAAAACGCAAGGATGAACGCATCATCGCCACCGTTTTCGGCGGAAAGTCCGGCGCCTCTCGGAATGCCAAGGTTGCCGAGCTTCTGGATTTGGGTTTCCGCCGCGCCCCGTCCCGTGCGCCCATTCGCAAACCTGCCCGACCGGCCTATGCTGGAAATACCGGATTGGGTGTCGGGACGCAGGTCGCCAGCGTGAGCGGCGCGCCAAAATCCAGTTTGCGCCCGGTTCGGCGCCCCTCCGCGTCGACGCAAGTCGCAAGCGCGGTTGCTGTGACAGCTGATGAGAATCGTGGACGCATTAACAGCGCGATCGCGGCGGCCATTGCCGAAGCGGATATCGCACAAACGGCACCGCCGGTGGAAACATCCGATACCCGTCCGGCATTGCGCCCCGACAATCTGGTTCTGGCTTCGACGGATTCCACCAAGCAGCCAGAGCCTGAGCAGGAGGTTGTCACTCGGCTGTCTTCGTCAGGTGGGCACCTGTGGGGGGTCAATGTGGGGCGCTATACCACGCGGTATGAGGCCGAGAAGGTTTTGCTGAAAACCGCATTGTCGGAAATGACCACACTGGAAGGCACGCTGCGCAAAGTGAACCAAAGCGCGCGCGGGTTTGACGCAACCTTTCAGGGCATGACCCGCGAACAGGCGGATCTGGCCTGTCGCCGTTTGCAGGCCCGCAACGTCACCTGTTTCATGATCGGGCCATCATAAGGTTCGGCATATTCTCTCCTGAATGGGTCTGGGCTGCGGTATTCCGCAGCCCTTTTTTCAATCGAAAACGTGACCGTGCTGGTATTGTTCGTCCTGTCCGGCGGCGGCTGTCAGGGCGGCGACATTGTCCTTGGTGAAGAACCCATCATATTTGTGGCACCGCTCGATATACTCGGTAATCAGCAGGGTATGTTTGGAGTGTTTCGAGAAGATCTGTTTCAGGTTCGGGTCGTCTTTGCACTCGCCCACCACATGGGCCAGGAACGGCACACCCTTGTCCTTCAGGGTGTTCACAACGAAATCGACGTTTTTTTCCCCGGCGCTGTGATCGCCATCCTGAATCTCGACGGCCATGTGGTGCAGACGACGGCCAAAATTGCGCACGAAATCCTCGGTCGGCATCGGCAGTTTGGCGAAGGAGTTGACGAAGGATGGCGTGTTGTTTGCGGTGAATACCTTGGCCGGAGATTTTTTGTCATCGTCCACATTGCCGTTGCGGTTCACGTTGGTCGATGAGTTCATGTCGAATATGTTGTAAGCGCCCCAGAAATAATAGGGCACCATGGTCAGAAACTCGAGGATCGCATCCTCGCGCTCGCCCGCTAGGACCCGCGTCGCAAGATGGTCGATTCCCAGCATCAGCGGGGCGATTTTGCTTTCGGTTCCAAAGGCGGCGGCCTGTTCCAAACGGGCCTGTTCCGTGTCGCTCAGCAACACGCGATCCCCAAGGCCCAGACTGTCGGTGTCGTTAAAGTCGTGGGTCGAATACCCGACGCGGTTGCAGGTGAAATCGGACGGGGTGGTGAATCGGAACCCGTCCGATGTGTAGAACGGGTTCTCGGTATCTCCGGGATATTCGAAACGTATGTTCTGATCCTCAAGTGCATGGGTCAGCGCGTCCAGATCACAGGCAGCAAATACCTCGCCTACATAGCGCGTCTGCGGTGTGTTGCGCGCCAGTGGATACATGCGATTGATGCGGGGGATAAAGTCTTCGAATCCGGGGCTGAGCGGCGCCATCAGGATTAGCGCAGGATAGTCGGGATGTGAATGCAGAACCGAGACTCTGTGGGTTCGTCCCAGATAGCTGGCGGTGTGCCGATAGGGTGTCATCACATAAAGTTCGACCATCGTGTCGAACACCGCGTCGGGTTCGACCTGAATGATGATGGCCCGCATCGCGCCGACCTGATCCGCAATGCCCGAGCTTGTCCGGCGTTCGTAAATCTTCGGAAGGTATTCGTTGAAGAAGTCCGAGTTCTTCTTGTCGCCCCGGGGCTGATAAGACATCAGATCAAATGACATTCCACGACCTCCTTGCTCTTGCCCGCCATGGGTCAAGGCATTGTTTGAAATTGTAGTATTCAGAATATGCGTTTGCCCGCCATGCTAGGCGCTGAGGCCTGTACGGGCAACAGTCGTGAATTTGGGTTGCCGACGTTAACCCATGATGTTCAGCGGGTGAACTTCGTCACCTCGACACCGCCCCCGATCAGGCTTTCGCGAACAGAACGGGCGATCTGCACCGCAGTTGGTCCGTCACCATGCAGGCAGATTGTGTCGATCGATGTTTCCAGCCGCTTGCCGCTTTCGGTGATGATCGCGCCTTCGCGGACCATGTTCAGGATGCGAGGTCCTGCGACATCCGCGTCGTGGATCACCGCGCCGGGCAGGCTGCGGTCAACCAATGTTCCGTCGTCATTGTAGGCGCGGTCGGCAAAAATCTCGCCCACCCATTTGCAGCCCAGCTCGCGCACGGCGTCTTCTTGTTTCGTCACGGCAAGAACCATCACGATGATGTCGGGATCGACGTCCAGCGCGCCCTGATAGCAGGCCCGCGCCATATCGACATCGAGCGAACACATATTGGCCAGTGCGCCGTGCAGCTTTAGATGGCGAACTCTGGTGCCAACCGCATTGGCCATGCCCATGGCTGCGCCCAACTGATACCGCACCAGATTGCGGAGGGTGTCCTGAGACAGCTTCATGTTCCGGCGGCCAAAGCCTTGCAGGTCGGGAAACCCGGGATGCGCCCCGATACCGACACCATTCTCGGCCGCCAGCTTCATTGTCGATGCCATTACATCCGGATCACCCGCATGAAAGCCACAGGCAATATTGGCCGAGGTGATGATCTTCAGAAGGCTTTCGTCGTCGCCCATTTTCCATGGGCCAAAGCTTTCCCCCATATCGGCATTCAGATCGACGCTTGGCATCGGCACATCTCCTTAGTCGGTGGCAGAGATCACTCCGCTGATCAATTGGTAGGACAGCAAGTCCGGGATGTCATGCGGGTTACGCACCAACGCTTCGACTTTCGAGGGCAGGCGGGCAAGATCCGCCATGAATGCCGCGTGCAATTCGGTGGCTTGCTCGATGCTGACAAATTCGAACGTGATCGCTCCGCCCGCGGGTGTCTGCGCTGCGCGGGGCATGTCGCAGGGCAAAACGGTCGCGATGCGGGGATACCCTCCTGTGGTCTGGCATTCGGGCAGCAGGATGAACGGGTCTCCGGTTCCGGTCATCTGGATGTCGCCCGGGGTAATAACCTCGGACAAGATGTTAAGTTGGCCAGTGGCCGCAAACCCGTCGCCGTCACTGTTGACTTGCATCCCCATCCGGTTGGCGCGTGCGCCACGATGGAATGAGGTGCGCGCAAACCGATCAAGCGTTGCGTCATCAAACAAGGACGTCTGGAAGCTGGCGACGACACGCAGAACGCCACCCGAGAAGCGTTCGGAAGGGGGCAGTTTCAAACCAGCGTCGCCTGCCTCCGCGCCACAGTTCAGCCTGTCGCCCGGTTTCACCGCTCGCCCGATCCGTGCCGTCAGGTGCGCGGATCGAGATCCAAGAAAAACCTCTGAATCGATACCGCCCCCCAAATGAAGATAGCCGTAATTGCCTTGCAGAAGCGCACCGATGACCAGCCGTTGTCCGGGCTTCAGGTGATGCGAGGCATTCCAGGCCACGGGGCTGCCATCAATGCTGGCCTGCATCTGCGCACCGGTCAATGCGATGCGCATGTTCTGTGTCGCCTCGAACGTGCCGCCCATTCCGGCCATTTCCAGCGCAGCAAGTTCCGGGCTTTGGCCGAGCAATGCGGCGCCTTCATGAAGGGCCAGTGTATCGACGGCCCCGGACCGGGACAGGCCCTGGTTCAGATAACCTGAGCGCCCCTGATCCTGGATGGTGCAAGCCGGGCCGATCTGGTGGACGATCAGGCTCATGGCGCAATCTCCTCGCAGGTTGCTCCGCCCGTGCCATCTTCGTTTTTGGCTCTGATTTGTTCCAGGTCTTCGCGGGAAATGGGTTCGAATATCAGTTCATCCCCAGGCTTGAGGGCGAATGCCTCGGTCGTCTCGGGCCGGAAACACCGAAAAGCCGTCTGCCCGACATGCCGCCACCCGGTTGGCGTCGGCCCGGAAAACAGGACAAACTGAGATATTGCAAGAACCAGAGCGCCTTCGGGCACCATGGGGGTCAGGTTTTGCAGCCGCGGAATATTGAACTCGAGGGGTAATGGCCCAAGGTAGGGTTGCCCGGGGGCGAACCCTATCGTCAAAACCCGCACGCGGGACTGGCCAAGCCGCCGTATTGCTTCTTCCGGCGCGAGACCGGCAGCAGCAGCGGCATCGTCCAGCTGGGGCGCAAGGTCGGTGCCATAGACCGTCGGAATTCGCCACAGCCTGCGGCCTGTTGGAAGTGGTGTGCTGTACCAGTCCTTCTGATCGACGAGGTCCTGAAGCTTGTGCAGCATCTGTTGGTGGGTGGTGCTTTGCGTATCGAACCGGACATATGCCGAGGCCAGCGTGGCAGAAGATTCCGTGACCTCTGCCCATTGAAGCCGATCCAGTTCAGATCGAAAGGCCAGCGCCGCTCGGTTCGCTGTCTCAGACATCGTGTCCGCAAATGTGACAAGCGCTCCGTCAAATCCGACGGTTCTGACCAGTGGGAACGTAAGGTGACGCGTCATGCCTGTCTCGCTGAAGAAGTCGAAAACGAATGTCCCAGACCAGAACTCATCTCGGTGGGATGTTCAAGATTGGTGTTCAGAATGTTGGCACACTCAAGGTGTGGTCGGAATCATGTAGGCCCCCTCGGCATGATGCAGTTCGAAATCTGGCCCTAAGGTTTTCAATGCAGATTCTGGCAGATTCCCGAGTCGATTCACGGACTTGAGTCGCGCAGCCTTGTGTTCAGTGTCGGTCGATTCCCTATATATAGTAGTGCCATCTTGTGTCTTCCGGGTTGTGTCGTGGCCATCCGATGGAGAGAGTCCCGACCGACACAGGAAAGGTGAGCTTTCGACGCTTGTAATATGCTGTTTTTAAATGGTTATCTAAGAATTTTCAAAAAAATGCTCTGCGGCGTCATTTTCCGCTTGCGGGATTTGTTTGTTATACTTAGAACCCCCTTCACCGGCGCTGCTGAGGCGCTGGGACGCGGCGGAAGCGGCGGTTACGCT
>NZ_WVQU01000011.1:0-88975 GCF_013110575.1 Ruegeria sp. HKCCD7559 | reverse complement strand
GGTGCGAGGTTTCGTAGTTCATAATCTATCCTGATCGTACAAAGTCACACTGAATTAAAATTAGCTTAGCAGATTGGAAACCTTCTCTCTTCATCGGATAGGACAGATCGGGAACGAAGCCAACTAATTTGTCGTTCCCGGCAAAGACCCGGAATGGGTGTTTCCAAAAACAAGGCAGTCTTGAATCAGCGTACCGATTGTTTTCGCATATGCTCGATCCATTCGTCGAAGGAAACACGAGGCACATACCCGATCTGATCCTGTGCATATCGGGTTGAAACCTCTGGCTGACCGGCAAAAAGTCTGCGTCCCGCCATGTCAGGCATCACGGGCCGGGGTTTTGCCAGCCGGGCCTGAACGGACCGTGCCCAGTCTGCGGCGGCCTCGACCCGGCGGCGCCCGACAAGGCGGCGCAGATGCGCGCTGAGCTGCCCCGCCAGAGAGGGGCCTGCGGGCGCATTGCCATTGGGCGACGGGGGCGGGGCCGGGTTCGCAGCCGGATCAATCCGCACCTCTCCGCATCTGGCAAGGCGGGCATAGCCTTCGAAAAACGTCTTCCACCCCAGCGTGTCCGGTCCGCTGATCAGGTATCGCTCGACCCCGGTCCGGGGTGATGAGGCCGCGCGCAGGGCGGCCTGTACCACGTCATCGACATGCACGGCCGGGCATTGTCCGGGCGGGTCGGGCAGGATGATGCCGCCCCTGCGCATCATCGCCAATGGCCCGTTGGTCCAAAGTGCACTGCCGGGCCCATAGACGATGGTCGGCTGCAAGATGGCGGCGTCGCATTTCCCCTGCAACAGTCTCTGTTCCATCGCAATTTTGGCACCGCGATAGCTTTGTACATCTTCCGGCGTGATCGGGTTGCGTTCGGTGATCGGCCCGTTGGGCCAGCTGTCATAGACCACGGCGGAACTCAGATGCACGATACGGTTGCAAGACCCGTCTTCGGCGGCTTTGGCAAGCGCGTCGAAGGCTGCAAGGTTGTCCGCGCCGGAGGCCCGGAAATCATAAGCCAGATGAAACAGAGCCGCCGCACCGTCCAGCGCCTGCGTCAGAGCCGGGCCAGGGTGCAGCGGGCAAACCAGTGCCTTTGCTCCGGCCTGTTCCAACGTGGCAGCCCCGTGGCGTGTGCGCAGCAAGGCGGTCACGTCACATCCCAGTTTCAGCAGCGCATCGATCAGGCGCCGGCCGATAAAGCCGGTGGCGCCGGTCACGACCACGCGCTGGCCTGCAAGCCCGTCGCCGGGGCGGGGGTCCACGTGTTTTTCGGTCATGTCCGCAGGTTCAACATTCTTAATGCGTTGTGCAACAATTCAGCCCTTTTTCCAAAACTGTGCAGGCCCGGCCTGTCAGCGCACCATAGCGGTATCTACCATTTGGTGGCCACCGATCCCTATGCTAAGCCTGTGGCATTAGAGTGGATTCTGTTGGTACGAGGGTTTTTCATGCAAATTTTGATCACGGGCGGGGCCGGTTTTATCGGATCACATCTGGCCGAGCGCCTGATTGGCAATGGGCATGAGGTGACGGTGCTGGATGACCTGTCCACCGGATCGCTGCAAAACCTGTCTTCCGTTCAGGATCATTCCGCCTTTCGTTTTGTCGAAGGCAGCGTTCTGGATGCCACATTGGTCGAGGAACTGGTCGGGGCTGCTGACGCGGTGTTTCACATGGCCGCCGCGGTCGGGGTCAAGCTGATCATGGATCAGCCCAGCCAGTCGATTGCGACCAATGTGGACGGCACGCAGAACGTGTTGCGCGCGGCCCTGCGCCACAAGCCCCTGGTCTTCATCGCCTCCAGTTCCGAGGTCTACGGCAAGGCATCGAAGTTCCCGTTCAACGAGGATGACGACCTAACGATTGGCGCCACAAGCATTCTGCGCTGGTCTTATGCCTGCGCCAAAACGCTGGATGAGTTCATGGCACTGGCCTATGCGCGCGAGGTTGATCTACCGGTGATCGTCCTGCGCTTTTTCAACACGACCGGTCCGCGCCAGACCGGGCGTTATGGCATGGTTGTTCCGAACTTCATCGAAGCGGCGCTGACGGATCAGCCCATTCAGGTTCATGGCACCGGCGAGCAATCGCGCTGTTTCAGCCATGTGGCCGATGTGATCGAGGCGCTTGTGCGTCTGCTCGATGTCCCCGAAGCCCGGGGGCAGGTCTTCAATATCGGTGGTGAACAGGAAGTGACGATCCGGGGGCTGGCCGAAAAGGTCATCGCGATGACGGGCTCAACCTCGGAAATCCGGCTGGTGCCTTACGAAGAGGTCTATCCCGAAGGGTTCGAAGACATGGCCCGCCGTCTGCCCGATGTGTCCAAGCTGCGGCGGTTCACCGGGTTCAGCCCGGCGCGCACGCTGGATGATATCATCGCCGATATCATGGCCGAGAAACGCGCCAAAGCCTACGCATGAAGAGCCAAACACGATGACACCGGGACAAAGAGTTGAAAAGCTGGTGCGCGACACCGCGACCGTGCTGCTGCCGGACCGGCTGCGCAAATGGATCCGTAAACAACAACGGTTGCACAATCTTCAGTCGGTGCCGGTTGGGTCGGTCGATTTCGGCGGCTTACGGCGATTGTCGCCGATCAGTGCCGTGTTCGGGCAGGATCGCGACCTGCTGACCATCGAACGCCATTACATGGAAGAATTCCTGCAAAACCACAGCGACGATATCCGTGGCCGGGTTCTGGAATTCGGCGATCCGGCCTATACGAAGAAATTCGGCGGTGACCGGGTCACGCAGGCGGATGTACTGAGCTATGTCGAGGGCAATCCACAAGCGACCATCGTGGCGGATATCACCGATGCGCCGCATATTCCCGACAACAGTTTCGACTGCATCATCATCACCCAGACCCTTCAGATGATCTTTGAGGTCGACAAGGCGATTGCAACGCTGGAACGCATTCTGAAACCCGGTGGCGTGGTGCTGTGCACCTCGCATGGGATGACCCGTGTGGCGCGGCGCGAAGGCGTGGATGACTGGGGCGAATACTGGCATTTCACCAGCCAGTCCAAGCGCCGCCTGTTCCGGGCAGTCTTCCCGGCAGAGAATGTCGAGGTGTCGACCGTTGGCAACGTCTTTACCTGCATCTGCAACCTGCATGGCCTTGGGGCCAGTGAAATTGCGCCCGAAGAACTGTCCACCCATGATCCTAACTATGAAATGCTGGTTCTGGTCCGGGCAGTAAAGGCGCAGTGAGCGATCTTGTCATAGGGTCCGGGCCTGCCGGGGTTTCCGTCGCCCGGGCCTTGCTGGCGCGAGGGCGAAACGTCACGATGCTGGATGCCGGGGTGGAACCAGGGCCCGGGGTCACGGACCGGGTGCAGCAGATGTCTCGAACACGCGCCGAAGACTGGAGTGCCGAGGCGCGTACAGCCTGGATGGAGCCTCAGTTTCAGGCCCTGGAGGGCGAGGTGTGGCGCTATGGATCCGGTTATGCGCTGGCCTCACCTGCGCGTACACTGGCGGAAGGGGCGGATTGGTTTGCTTTGCGCGCGTCGCGGGCGGCGGGCGGGCTGTCCAATGTCTGGGGCGCTGCGGTTTTGCCGTATCGGCAGGCGGATATCGACGACTGGCCCATAACGACCGATGATCTTGCCCCACATTACAGCGCGGTGGCGGACATAATGCCTGTGTCCGGGCAAAAAGATGGGCTGCAAGACCTCTTTCCCGCCTGCGATATGACAGGTCGAACTCCCATTCCGCCAACCGCGCAGGCCGAGATGCTGCTGGCCCGGTCCAGGCAGAAGGCGAAGGCATTGCAGGGGGTGGGAATGCATGTCGGTCTTGCGCGTCAGGCGGTTGGACCGGGATGTCAGACCTGTGGATTGTGTCTGCACGGGTGCCCGTGGTCGTTGATCTGGTCGGCTCGGCAGGCGCGTACAACACTGCAGGCAGAGCCGGGCTTTACTTACCGCGCGGATCACGTGGTGCGGCAGGTCCGCGAGGAAGGCGACGATGTTGTCGTCACTCTGGCAGATGGCAGCGACATCCGCGGAAATCGGGTGTTTCTGGCCGCCGGAGTTCTTGAAAGCGCGCGCATCCTGTTGGCGTCACCCGGCTTGCGGGGCAAGGAGCTGGTGTTGAAAGACAGCCAGCAGGCCTTTCTGCCGATGCTGCACCGCTGGCGGGCACCCAGGCGGCCCGATGTTTTGCCCTATCAGACGCTGCCGCAGCTTTTTGCCGAACTGGATGACCCGACCGTGTCGCGGCAACTGGTTCACGCGCAGATCTATACCTGGAATGAATACTATGCCCGCGATCTGAAACAGAACTATGGCCGCCGGATACCCGGCAGCGGGCCGCTGCTTGAGGCGCTGGCCCGACGTCTGATCGTGGCGCAGGTTTTCCTGCATTCCGATCATTCGCATGAAATAGCCTTGCGTCTGGCAGAGGATGGGCGGTTACGCCCGGAACTGAACGAAAACCCCGCAACCGCCGAGACAATGCGCGCCGCGCTTGCGCGCTATGGCCGGGCCTTGCGGGGGCTTGGTCTGACCAGCCTGTCTTTTGCAGCGCGGTTCGGGGCACCGGGGGCCAGTTTTCATGTCGGAGGTGATCTGCCGATGTCGGATGACCCGGGCCCGGGTGAAAGCGATGTGCTGGGGCGCCCGCATGGCGCGACGCGCATTCACGTCGTTGATGCCTCTGTCCTGCCGACTATCCCCGCGACGACAATTACATTCAGTGTGATGGCGAATGCCCACCGGATCGGAACGCTTGCACCCGAAGCCTGACACTCAGTTGATGGGCAGCACCCTGCTCAGCCCGCTTCGCACGCCGCGCATCAGCTTGCGGGCCGCCAAATAGGCCCCGCCGCGCCCGGCAAGATGAGCCTGCCAGCGGGCGATGTCGGTGAAATAGAACATCTCGAGCCGCGGCAGGTCGTGGATGTCATCTTTCGGTCCGGCCACGCCCAGACGGGTGCCGACCGAGGTGTCGTAGTGCCGGGCAATCTGTGCGCGTACATTCGGGTTCGACGCGCCATAGGGCGGGGCGAAATGCCGGACGGGTTGACCAAGCCGGGCGGCAATATCCTGACCGGATCCGGTGACTTCATCCTCCAAGGTCTCTGCATCCAGCGTCGAGAGATCGGGATGGCTGACACTATGTGCGCCAAAGCTGACCCCTTCCGCTGCCAGCGCCTTGACCCTGTCCCAATCCATCAGCGGGCGGGGCGGGATGTTGCCCCCGGCCCAGCTGTCGGTGCCACCCATCAGGCCCGAGGGCAGATAGACGATCGGGCAGAAGCCAAGTTCGCGCAGGATCGGCCAGGCGGTATCGGCGAAATCCTGGAACCCGTCATCGAAGCTGATGATGACCACACGGGGGGCAGGCGGGTTAGCCAGCGCGTCCGGCGTCACCACCGGCAGGTCGGACGCCGCCAGCGCCCGCATCTGTGCCGCAAAGATGTCGGGTGCGATCGAGGTTGGCCCCGGCGCGTCCGAGATCGAATGATACATCAGGATATCGGCCTGCCAGGCGGGCATGGTCAGTCTTCCACCACATGGGTGGCAAAGACCTCACGATAGCTGTTCCATTTCGCGCGGTCGATATTGCCCTTGTCGTCGATGCAATCCGCCGCGCCATAGGCCATGGCAAATGCGTGGTGCGTATTATCATGGGCGAACAGGCCCTGCCGTCCAAATACGAGCAATCCGTCCAGATTTGAGAGCCACTGATCAACCGTATCGAACCGGTCTTCATAGCCCACATCGTAGACCGGATAGGCATGGCTCAGCCGCCGGGTTTCGCAGCGGCGCACCGGCACGGTGACGGGCAGGCCCAGTTGCCCCAGCCATTTGGTGAATTCTTGTCCCAACTCCTCGTCGGACATGGACCACCATTTTTCATCCGGGTCGCAGGGCAACTCGGCACACAGAACGGTGACGCCCTTCGGCGCGCCACTGGCGTTATAGTTCTTGGGCTCGGACATGCGGCTGATCGGGATCGACAGTTCCGGGAAATAATGCGCATCGAACTCGGTGAACTGGTCTGTCTCCAGCACCAGATACAGCAGGATCATGCCGCGGAAGCGGATGGCGCGGGCGGCCTCGACCACCTCTGCCGGAGGGTCGCTGATCAGGCGCGTCAACCCGGTCAGCGGGATGGTCGACAGGATCAGATCGCCGGTCAGGTGCCGCTCGCCCTCTTCGTCGCGGATCGTCAACCCGGTGATGCGATTGCCGGCCCGTTCGATGGCGGTGATTTCGGTATTGAACAGGAAGGTGGCGCCATTGGCCTCGGCACTGTTGCGCATCGCGTCCGAGATTTGCCCGAACCCCTTGCGCGGATAAAAGAACCGCCCCGCCGTTTCACTGCGCAGCCCCGGCAACAGGCGCAGCATCTTCATCAGGATCTTGCCGACCGATCCGCTGCCCACCCGACGTTCGGCCAGTTTCACCGCCAGCTTGTCCGGATCCAGACCCCACAGCTTGCGCACGTATGGGAAATAGAAATTGTCCGAAATTGTCGGCCCCAACCCGTCATAGAGCACGGTCGAGAATGTCTCGGGGCCTTCGCTTTTCTTGCGGAAGGGTTTCAGCACCATGTCGCCGATCAGCGACGCGGCAAAGGGTTTGGGCAGGCGCATCAGCGCATCGGTCAGTTTCAGCGGAAAGTGAATCCATTTGCCGCCCAGCCGGATGCGCCCGTGGCGGGGGCGCAGCAGCAGATCGTCACCCAGCAGGGATTTCACATCGGCCAGAACCTCGGGCTCTGCCGCCGGATGAAACCTGTGCGAGCCGTAATCACAGATCACGCCCTCAATCGGGAATGAGGCCGAATTGCCCCCGGCACTGGGCGCGCGTTCGATCACGGTCACTTTCGCCTGCCCGGTCAGGGCATGGGCTGCGGCCAGACCGGCCGGCCCGGCGCCCAGAATGATGATATGGGGTCTTTCAGTGCTGCCATCTGAAGGGGAGACATCCGTCACGTGTGCATTCCTTTACTGCTTCAGAAGGTTTGTATCATGCCCAATCAGGGTCTGAGATGCAGCCGTGAGATCATGTCGGCGATCAATCCCAATGACCAGATCATGATCGCAGCAAGGAACGCGAACACCGTGGTTCCGCTGAGGTTCAGGTAGGTGAGGTCGATAATGAACTTCACAGTCCCCAGAGCAAAAAACACCAGCCCCATAGGGATGAAAACCCGCAGCGGATTGAACAATGTGCTGATCCGCAAGATCAGGATAATAAAATTGATGAAGTCGATCGGCCGGATTTTCGATTTGCCCACCCGCTTGCCGTATTCGATCGGCGTATAGATCATCCGCTTGCCGTTCGAGGTCATGCACAGCGTGATCGTGGTGGTGAAGGAAAAATTCTGCGGCAAGAGCGGCAGGAACGGGATCAGCTCGGATTTGCGAAACACCCGCAGGCCGGAATTCAGATCGTTGATCTTGCGCTCGGCCAGGAACGAGGCAAAGGCGAACAGGAATTTCTTGGCGGGCCGGCGCAGCAGCGGCACGTTCTTCATCGCCGCGCCCCGGTCGCCCACGACCATGTCCTGATCGCGGCACATGGCCAGCATTCCGGGCAGGTAGCGCGCGGGATAGGTGCTGTCGGCATCCAGAATGGCCACATATTCATGCTGCGCCATCCGCACCCCGCGCTTGAGGCTGGCGCCATAGCCGGAATTGACATCATTGAAGGTGACGGTGGCACCGCTGGCCTCGGCCTCGGCGCGGGTGTTGTCCTGGCTGGCATCGTCCACCACGATGATCTCGTAGGGAATGCCCAGCGGTTCGAGATGGGTGCGCACGTCCTCGACCGTGTGGCGGACGGCGTTTTCCTCGTTATAGGCGGGGATGACCACGCTCAGGCTCATGCCGGCGGTTTCCGATGCGATCAGCTCTTCGGGTGTGGTGCTGTTCGTTTCCATCGGCTCTGCGACTTTGTTCATGAAAATGAAAACCTTTTATTCACTCAATAATCCCTGCCCCAGCCCCCGCTGCAAGAATTGCGTGGCGCCTGGAACATGACGGGCATAATTCCCTGTATTGCGTATAGTATTCGAACACGTACAGACTGAACATAGACAATAAATTTGACCAAATTCGACCGTTAAGGCGTCAAGTTTGCAATTGCGCATACTGTGCACAACAGGTGTGAGTGTTTGAGCCATGTGTCCATCGGCACTTGGCGGGGTTCGGGCAACAGGAAGGAAACGGGTGTCAGGGCGGCAGAGTTTCAGCAGCGGAGTTGCCTGGATGTCGGCCGGTATCTGGGTCGAGCAGGCGTTCAATTTCATCATTTTTGCCATTCTTGCCCGTATTTTAGGGGTCGAGGCCTTTGGTCTTCTGGCGATGGTTGCAGCCTTTGTGCTGTTTTCCGAATTCCTGGTCCGTGAAACGATTTCCGACATTCTGCTGACCCATGAGGCGCTGTCACCAGAGCGGTTGAACTCGGTTTTCTGGCTGTTGGCGCTGCTGGGGGGCGTGTTGACGGTTGTGCTGTATCTGGGGGCGGGGCCGGTCTCATATTTCTACAATGAGCCGGTTGCGCGCGAATTGTTGATCGGATTGTCCCCAACGGTGCTGATGATTTCACTGACGGCGGTGCCGGTTGCGATCCTGCGCCGGGAAATGCGGTTCCGTGTTCTGGCCATCCGTGCAGCGCTCGGCGCGGCGATCGGAGGGGTCGTGGGCATAGGCATGGCGCTGGCGGGATACGGGGTCTGGAGCCTGGTCGGTCAGCGGCTGGCGATGACGGCCACCAATATCGTGATGGCCTGGGGGGCGGTCTCCTGGCGCCCGGCACTCCATGCGTCACGGGATCACATGCGCAGGGTCTTGCATTTCAGTCACCGGATTCTGGGCCTGCGCGCGGCCGAACTGGCTGCGGTGCAATCGCCTGCGGTGATCATCGGCGCGATGCTGGGGCCGGTTCCGGCGGGGTATTACGCAATCGCCTGGCGCGTGATCGAGACCGCCTCGTTCCTGATTATCACACCGCTGCGCACCGTGGCGCAGCCTGCCTTTGGTGCGGCGGCGCGCGATGGTGGTCCGGCGACGGATTTGCTGATCGACGTCATGCGCCTGACCGGGTTTCTGGCCTTTCCGGCCTTTGCCGGGCTGGCCGTTCTGTCGGAACCGGCGCTGGTGCTGCTGTTCGGTCAGAAATGGGCTCCGGCGGCTCCGGTCCTGAGCCTGATGTCGGTGTTTGGCATGTATCTGTGTGCCGAAAAGGTGCAGCAGACCTTTTGTCTGGCGGCCGGTCAGCCCGGTCGTCTGGCGGTTCTGTCCTGGGTCGAGGTGGCGCTGGCGGCGGGGGTGATTGTGGTGCTGGCCCCGTATGGGTTGCCGGTCGTCACAGCCGGTTTTGTAGCCGTCTTTCTGCTGGTCTGGCCGCTCAAATTTGCCAATCTGGGGCATATTGCCGGGCTGTCCGGGCCGGCTTTGATGCGGCAGCATCTTGCGCCGCTTCTGCTGTCAGGGGGGATGGTGGCGGCAGTGCAGGGGGTCATGTGGCAACTGGACAGCCTGTCCCCGGCTTTGCTTTTACTTGCCGGCACGGTGACGGGTGTTCTGGCCTATGGTTTGCTGGCTTTTCTGTTCCTGCGGGACAGGCTGCGCCTGCTGGTTTCGATGCTTGGGCCGCAAGGCGGGCACCTGCCTGCGGCTGACACTCAAGGAATTGAGAGATAGATGAAATCGTTACGCATTTTGATGTTCACCACATTTTATCCCCCCTATTCCTTTGGCGGTGACGCCATCGGCATTCAGCGCATGGCGCGGGCGCTAGTGGCGCGCGGGCACGACGTGACGGTGGTGCATGACGAAGACAGCTATCTGATTCTGGGCGGCAAACCGCAGCCCGAAGGCACCCCTGACGGGGTGCGGCGGATCGGGCTGCGCAGCCGCAACGGCATGATGTCGAACCTGCTGACCCAGCAACTGGGCCGTCCGGTTGTCCATGCTGCCCGCATCCGCGAGTTACTGGCCGAGCGGAAGCCGGATATCATCTGGCACAACAACACATCCCTGATCGGCGGCCCCGGCCTGTTGCCGATGGGCGAGGGGTTGAAAATCTATGAAGCGCATGAACACTGGTTGGTCTGCCCCACCCATGTTCTGTGGCGGCATGGGCGCGAGCTGTGCGATGAGCGCCAGTGCCTGCGCTGCGTGTTGCAGCACAAACGTCCGCCGCAGCTCTGGCGGTATACCGGTGCGCTGGACCGGGCGCTGGATCACATGGATCTGATCATTGCCAAAAGCGAATTCAGCCGCGCCAAACATCGTGAATTCGGCCTGCGGCAGGACATGCAGGTGCTGCCCTATTTCCTGCCCGACCTGGATCAGAGCGCCTTGCCGGAACCGGCGGCGCAGGAACGCCCCTATTTCCTGTTTGTCGGGCGGTTGGAAAAGATCAAGGGGTTGCAGGATGTGTTCCCGGCCTTTGACCGCTATCCCGACGCGGATCTGCTGATCCTGGGTGATGGTGACTATGCGGATGAGTTGAAGGCACAGGCCGCAGGCAATGACCGGATCAAATTCCTGGGCCGCAAGACGCCGGACGAGTTGAACGCTTACTATCGTGGCGCACTGGGGCTGATCGTGCCCTCGGTCTGTTATGAAACCTTCGGCATCATCCTGATCGAAAGCTTCCGGCTGGGCACGCCGGTGATCGCCCGGCGGCTGGGTCCGTTCCCCGAGATCGTGGAGCGGGCAGGGGGCGGGGAACTGTTCGAAACCGAAGATGATCTGATTGCAGCCATGCGCCGTTTTCAGAACGGAGGTGCCGCGCGGGATCAGATGGCAGCAGCGGCGCGGCAGGGGTTTGAGACGCTCTGGCGTGAAGATCAGGTATTGGGCCGGTTCGGCGCGGCTTTCGCGCAGGCCGCGCATCGTGCAGGGCGGGCCGATCTGGCCCATGCCTTGGAAGCTGGTGCTTTCGAGAACGGCGCATCGGGCTGACCGGGGGTTATCCCCGCCCGGCCAGTTGCCGATACAGCTTTTCAAACCCGCTATGCACATGGGCTGGCGAGAACCTGTCTTCTGCACCGCGCGCCGTGGCATTGGCGCTTAGCCGGTCATATTCGGCGCGGTCGATGCAAAGATCGCGCAGCGCCTGAGACAGGGCATCAAGATCATCGACCGCACACAGGCGCCCGACATCGCCATCCACCAATTCACGCACACCGCCGCAATCGGTGGCGATCACCGGCAGCCCGGCGCGGAACGCCTCGACAATTGAAATCGGCAGGGCCTCCCACCGGGAGGTCAGCATATAAAGATCCGAGGCCGCGAGATAGGTGGCGACATCCGAGATCACCCCGGGGAAACGGATGATGTCGGAAACCCCGGCCTGTTCGGCCCAGGCTTCGACCTGGCCGCGCTGCACGCCTTCGCCCCCGACGACGATCCGCAGACCGGGCAGATCCTGCCGCACACGCCGGGCCACTTCGATCATCGCGTCGAGGCCCTTTTGGCGGTCCAGACGGGACAAGGACAGAACCAGATGTGTGCCATCTGTGCCCAACAGTTCGCGCCGCAGGGCATCCGCAGCTGCCGGATCGGCGGGCGGGTTGGGACGTACCCCCAAAAGCATCACCCGCGCCTTGTCGGGATCGACCTGGCGTTCCAGCAGGGATTGCATGACGGTTTCGCTGGGGCAGATCGCCAGATCGGCTTGCTGTCGGCAGGCGCGGGCCACCGCGTTGAGACGGTCGGGCGACGAGCCGTGATAGGTCATCACAATGGGAATTCCCATTCCCAGACTGGCCAGACGAGCCGTCAGAAGCGGGGCGGTTTCATGCGCATGGATGATATCGACCTTATGGTCCTTGAGCGCCCGGCGCAGGGTCAGGGCCGAACGTACCAGCCAGTAAAGCCGCGTCACAAGGCCAAGCTGGCCGTTGGCAGCGTGATCGCTGACACGGTCGAACCGCAAGGGCAGAAACAGACTACCATCCTCGGGGGCAGTGGTTTTCCCGGGAGTTCCGGCTTTGATTACCTTGTGCCCATGTGCCATCAGCGAGGTGCTGAGGTCATTGATATGGCGTTGAATGCCGCCCCCGAAAGAGAAGAAGGAACAGGTCTGCAGGATACACAACCCGGCGGACTGAGTATCCCGGTTGATTAAAGGCGGCGGGGCTTCGCTTACCAAAGGGGTCGTCCTAGGCGGAAGGTGGCGGTTCTTGTGTCTGTATCCGGTTTTTGCAGATGGGCAACGATGGTGTTTTCCATGTCCGAGGGCAGTAGCTGAAAAGATGCTATGGCAGTCTCGCCTGTTTGCATGACCTCACGCGACTGCACCTCGTTCCCATTGAATTCGATGGATACGGTTTCGACATTGGGCTCGCTGATCCGCAATTCGATATCCAGGGGGGTGTCACGTCTGAGTGGTGCGTGCATGAGCATCCAGACCACCGAGGGCGGCGCATCAACTGCAAACGCGCTGGTTTTAGAATGGGATCCGGGGCCGAAGCGGAGAACAGCAACCGCTATGATACCCATCATGAGCAGCAAATACGCCCACCGGGTCCATCCCATGCCTCGCCAGATCCGCCTGATCGGACCGAGATGCGCCGCTTCGGGGGCAAGTCGGCCTGCAAAAATCAAAGCGCCGGTGACGGCGAGGCAGGTCGTAATCAGCCCGAGGACGATCCACAGCGCCATCGAATATGCCTCACCCCAGGTGCCGAAATGCAGCATGTTCATCAAAGGCTTCCAGTAGGCGAGCCCGCTAACCTCGCTTGGGGTGTAAGCTCCCAGAACCTCAAGCGTCACGGGATCAATCGATACGTTACTTGGCCCAAAAAAAACCGAATGCCCTGCGACATGTCCGGTGAACCCGAAAGAACCAGTTGGTTTATCTGGTAGGAACATGATGAAAGGCTCGAATCCGGGCAAGGCTTGGCGCGCGTGCGCTTCGGCCTGATCGATAAGGTCTGAACCGAAATTGGCTGGCAGGACGGTTTCACGTGGGACGGGTGGTTTGGGCTGTGGCTGGGTGCCTTCATACCCCAGGCTGCCCAATAGGAAATAGAAACTGGTCACGGCGGTCAAAATCAGGAGTGGCGCTGACCATAGAGCTGTCAGCCGGTGTGTACTGCCCGCCCATGCGCGCAATCCGGAAGCGTGGCTGGGCCAGCGGAAAAACCCTTTCCAGAAACGCCGATAGGTGATGAAGCCGCTGATGATCTGAAACAGCAAGATCACGGATGTTGCGCTGACCAGCATGAACACAGCCCGCTTTTCGGTCAGGAAAGTATCATGCAAGTCTCGCAGGATTTCGCGAAACCCATTGGGCCGCGTCTCACCGACGATGGTACCGGTTACCGGGTCTGTCCAGAAACTGACATTCTCTCCCCAACCCGTGCGACCAAAAGTGCGATCCGCAAACCAGGGGGTTGGACGCTTGATCATCAGAAAAACGCCACTCTCGGGGTGGGTCTCTTTGATGCCGTCATAAATCATGCCGAAGCTGGCGGTGCGCTTTTCCTTGTCGATCGTGTTCCAGATGTCCGGGCGGCCGATTGATTCAAGTTCGAGCCCGGCGACAAGCAGTGTGCCGGTCAGAAACATGAATGCGAAGAAAAGCGACAGATGCAGTCCCAGCCAGGTGTGGAGTTTGAAAAGTGAATTGCGGATTTTGCGGTTCATCTGAATGTTTGTCTGTCTACAATGTCTGGGAACACTAAACGCAGTAATCGTTCGGGAAACAATGGCAAGATAGCCTTGTCGCAGAAGAAGGGCGAATTTGACTTTTGATGTTGCGATGCGCGCTCGTTATTCCATGGTATTCCTTTAGGTTAGGTGTTGTGCGAATCCCAAGCTTCGCGGGATGGTACAATTATACCCAGGTATTGGTGGGGTAAGCGGTGCTGTTTGATGTTAAATAGAGCTATGAAAACCGTTTCTATTGTTTCTCCATGTTTCAATGAAGAAGACAACGTGGCGAATTGTTATGAGGCCGTAAAGTCGATTTTCGACGAGAAGCTGCCGGGCTACAGGCGCGAGCATATTTTCATCGACAATGCTTCCTCTGACCGCACCGTAGACATTCTGCGCGAGATTGCCGCAAAGGACCAAGACGTGAAAGTTGTGGTCAATGCCCGTAATTTCGGGGTGTTCCGGTCAACCTTCAACGGATTGCGCTATGCAACCGGTGACGGGGTCGTCGTCATGCTGCCCGTTGATCTACAGGATCCGCCCGAGCTGATCCCCGAGTTCGTTGAATTGTGGGAAAGCGGTTACGATGTGGTGGCTGGTGCCCGCAGCACCCGCGAGGAGGGGTTTGTAATGCGCAACGCACGCGGCCTTTTCTATCGGATCGTCAATGGCCTGTCGGATGTCTGGCTAGAGCCATCGGTCGGAGAGTTTCAGTTGATTGATCGCAAAGTGCTGAAGGCGGTTTTGGCACACAAGGATCACTATCCCTATATCCGCGGAATCATTGCAAGTTGCGGTTTTCGCCGGATCATCAAGCCTTATGTCTGGCAGGCGCGGAAAAACGGTTTGACCAAGCATAGCCTGATGGCGCTGACGGATCAGGCTCTTAACGCAATCTTTTCCTTTACGCGTGCACCCATGCGGTTCTGCACGATCAGCGGGCTGGTGATCGCCGCAGCATGTATTCTGTTTTCTCTAATTTCCGCAGTGCTCTTTTTCATCAATCCCGACCAAGCGCCGCGCGGGACAACAACCATCATCGTTTCCCTGTTTTTTCTTTCAGGGATTCAGATGCTGTTTATTGGGATGCTCGGGGAGTACATCACATCGATCCATAATCAGGTGCGAGGTGGTCCTATCGTTACTGAGCAAGAACGGATCAATATCGAAGGCCCAGCTTTGGATCCCGCACTGAGTAAAGACGAGCACTTGGCGTGATTTTATGCATGAAACGGGGATTTCTGTGCTGTCTTGCACTGGGATCTGTCATCTGCACAGGACCTGCATTGGCTGCTGACGCCCCTGTCACCAATGCGACGTTGGTTGAGCTACGCTGGTGGTTTTTCGGCATGTTCGCCGGCTCTTTGCTGTTGCTGAGCTTTTTTTGGGCACGTGGGCAGGGTCTGTTTGGTTTTCTGGCCGCTCTGGTTCTTTTAGGCAGTTCCGCCAGGTTGAGGCTGACACAACCCCTTTGGTTTCCGAGGTTGGATATCTCGAGCAATCCGCCTGAAAATCTGATCATGCTGATGATGCTGGTAGCACAAGCAGTGCTGACGGGCGCTGTTCTGATGCGCCCTTCAGGCAGGGAGGCCGTCAGGTATCTTTTTACCAGAGCGGGGCTTGCCCGACTGTTTTTTCTGATGGTTCTGGTCGCGGTTTTCTGCCTGTCTGCAACACCTTATGTGGCCTATGGCTATTATGTGGCTTTTGGGTTGCAGATCGGCGTCGGCGGTGCATTATCTCTTGTTCAGATGGCCACGCTGGTCTCCATGTTCGCCGTGGCGGGTCCTGATTGCATGCCGCGCATACCGGTGTCCGCTCTAGCGGTTTTTACAGCGGTGGCCAGCGGCATTCTTGCATGGACGGCGTTCGACCGGGTTCCCCATGTCGAAGATGAGCTGGCTTATCTTTTTCAGGCACAGACCTTTGCGGCTGGCACGCTCTGGGCTCCGGCCCCGCCCGAAGCGGCACACCCCGCGCTGGAATATTATCTTCTCGAAATACATGAGGGCAAATGGATCAGTGTTCCGGCACAGGGCTGGGCCATCGTTCTAAGCCTTGGGGTTCTGATCGGGGCGCCATGGATGATCAATCCGATCCTGACCGGGATATCGGTTTGCTTGGCCCATGAAATTGTCCGGCGGGCCGTCAGCCGGGAACGCGCGGATATGGTCGCGTTGCTTATGGCAACCTCACCTTGGGTGCTGGCTGTTGGGGCCACGCTGATGAACCACGCGCTTATGCTAGTGACGATCTTACTGGCTTGGTGGTGTTTAATCCGGGCCGGAAAGGGGGTTCGTCGGGCGGTATTATTGGCATTTGTCGCCGGGTTGGCCTTGGGATGGGGGTTTGTCACCCGACCGTTAGACGGGTTGATCGTGGGTGGTCTGACTGGCTTGTGGTTGCTACGCCGACTGCCCGGCGGGATTGGGCAGGTGCTTGCCTGTGGTATCGGGGGTGTCTTGTCCGCGTCTGCCGTTTTTCTGCTCAACTACGCGATCACGGGCGATCCGTTGTTGACCGCGCAAGCCGACTATCTCAGTCGCCTGTGGCCGGACACGCAAAACGCATTTGGGTTTGGCGAGAATGTAGGCCCGCCTGCCCAGAGCTGGGGTGCGCTGGATATCTGGATCGGACACAGCCCCGCCGAAGCCGTGTTGAACCTGATCAATGCGATTGCATCGCTCAACTTTGAGCTTCTGGGCTGGACATTCGGATCTCTGGTTCCGATCTGGGTTCTTTTGATCTGGGGTAAAAGGCTGAGCGGTTTCGACCGGGCGATGTTTGTGGTGTTAGTGGCGCTTGTCGGCGTGCTGTTCTTTTATTGGTTTACGGGCACATTCTATCTTGGCCCTCGGTACTGGCATACGGCATTATTGCCAATTCTGGTTCTCTCAGCTGCTGGGGTCGAGGCAATCAATGACCGGTTGCCCGAACGGCATCGTGGCCGCCTGCAGTGCGTCATCCTATTGCTGTGTGCGGTGTCTGTTGTCAGTTTCACCCCATGGCGGGGGGTGTCGAAATACAATGGATATGGTGGCTATACCGGCGACATAAGACGGCAGGCTGCCGGGCTTGGAAACGCTCTGGTCTTTGTCTCGACACAGGGCGATATCGGGTCTGCACTTTATCTCAACGACCCGTTCCTGCCCGAGGGCAAGCCGATTTTCCTGCGCGATATGGGCCCCGAGCAGAACGCAGACATCATCGCGGCCTTCCCGGGCCGCGACGTTGTCTATCTGGGGGATGAGGAATAGGCCCGGGGCCTATTCGGCTGCATGTCGGTTTTCGCCTGTCACGAAGTCGCGCCGGAAATCATTGGCAAACATCGTTCGGGTAAACCGGCCGAGCCCCGAGGCATGCTCGCCAAAGGTTTCGATCCGTGACAGCAGAGTTGTTTTAACGCGTGGGTCGACCTGCGTCTGGAATTTGCGTGGCGCGTCGAACTGATGATCGGTCAGGGCGCCCTCATATCCCGAGTTCCGCCAGGCCTCGACATCAAAGGATGAGCTCCAGATCGGTTCGTGCTCCAGAGTTTCCGAGAAGGGCACATGCAGCATCACGGCACTGTAGTAGTTGATGATTGTATCCAGCATCGCATGAGCTTCGTGATCACCTTCATCCAGCAGGTCTGAGATGGCCCGCTTCAGGAAAACAAGCGCTTCGTCCAGTACAATGAACCGGCCAATCATCGAGTATTTGCTGAGCAGATTGCCCCCCAGTTCACCGCTGATCAGGTCATCGTAATTGTCCTGAGCCCAAGCCACGCAATCGGCGCGGGTTTCAAACAGCTCAGCCTGGTTCTCTTCCAGATAACCAGCCAATGCATTGCGGAACGGCTCCGGTGCCTGATCCAGAATCTTTTGCATATGTTTGATGATCTGGAACGGTCGGATGTCCAGAGAACGCGCCAGCCGGAAGGCTTCTTCGAAATTGTCTTCATAATAGAAGATTGTCAGAAGCAGATGGAAAACACGGGTGTCCAGATAATCCTGGAACGAGAAATTCTCGGACTGGACCACCATTTCCTCGGTCTCGACCACGGTTGGCCCGGTATATTTGCCCAGGCATCGGGCAACGACCCGGTGCAGGGTTTTGAACCCGAATTTCTCGCGGCTGTCAGGATTGGCCAGTGGCGCGCCATGCAGCAGCATCAATTGGTGTGCCGCCACCCGGCTGACACCGGTTTCGATCAGCTTGTCGACAGCATCCATAAAGGATTCCTTGGTCTCACCCGGCATGCACAGGATCAGCTCGCCATAGGATTGCATGCCCTTTGAATGCAGCTCCTGCTGTACCTCGGCATAGGTGTCCAGGCTGATATTGTCGCGTTTGATGTTCTTCAGAACTTCCGGATTCAGAGACTGAACCGACGAGGTCATCGGCAACCGGCCCTTGGCCTTGCGCATCACCTTGATGATCCGGTCGCCGCGGTTCTTGCCCGTGGTTGTCCGGATGTATTTGGGCCAGTCGTACCGATCCATCAGATGGCCCAGGTAATCGGCCACCTCTTCGTCCTGCACATACATGCCGAAATTGTCATCCGCAAAGCACAGCGGGCTGGCATGGTTGATGCGGGCGACGATGTAATCCAGATCGGCCTTGGTGCGTTCAAACGAATGGCGGAACACCTTCGAATTCGATTTGACCGCCGAATTGCAGAACGCGCAGGTGAACGGGCAGCCCCGTGCCAGCTGCATCAGTGCAAACAGGCCGGTGTCGAAGAACTTGTCCATCAGCCCGGCCAGATAGGGCGAGGGGATTTCATCCAGATCGCGGATGCGGGGCGGCTCGGCCCCGCGCAGGATCTCTCCGGTTTCGGGGTGCACGTAAAGCGCGCCATCGACGGCCTCTTCCCACATGCCTTCGCGTCGGGCGCCGACATCGATGAAGCGTTGCAGCGTGCTGAGGAAAGCGCGCTCGCCCTCATAGGTGGGGCCGCGCACATGCATGTCGATCTGTGGCATGGTCCGGATCCAGCTGTCCTGTTCTTCTTCGGTCAGTGGAAAGTTGGGGCCACCCATCAGGGTCAGGCTGTCGGGGTTAACTGCCTTGGCATAATCGGCAAAGGACAGGGCCAAGTGGTGGTTCCAGGAATAGCTGGAAAAGCCGATTACATCCGGGGCGGCCGTGTCGATTGCGGTTTTGAGTTCTTGGGGATCACGGAAGATCGCGACCTCGATCGGTGCTGGGCTTTTCGCATAGGCCTGGGCGAAAGTCGCAAGATTTCCGACACCCAACGGGTAGGTGTCCGATGTTGCAGTAACGAGGTTGTGGCCGAGATCGGCAAGGTAAAGACGCATTAGTTAACTATCCTCGCGGTACAGTTCTTATGTCAAATTTCAGACTCCATGGTCAGATCGGTCTTCAATGGCTTTTATGCCAGAATATTATATTCAAGCGTTTTTCACATCTCCTGTTGCCATGGAAAGCGGTCTGTCAGTACCCGGGAAATCAGGATGAAGGCCAAGATTGCGGCCGGAAGGGCGATCATCCCCTGCGCAATGATTGGTTGAAATCCCAGGGACAGCAGGCCCTCCAAAGACAGGGCATTGAATGCATAAACCGCTAGATAGGACAGGAAATAAAATGGCAACCGACCGAGGCCCTTTGTATCGAACACAAGGCGCGCATGGGTCATGAAATTCCACAGCACGCCACCGGAAAACGAGATCACCAGCGCGACTTGCGGGGGTAGGCCAGACAGATTGAGAATGCTGAAGAGCGCATAGCCAAACGCCGTGTTCAATACTCCGACCATAGCGAAACGCATGAAAGATTTCTTGCGGGGGACAAGCAATTTCTTCACGTCTGTCCCCCTTCGAATCTGAGAATGTCGGCCACGCCCGAGATGATGTCATATTGTGGCATAAAACCGGTCTCGTCCCGCAACCGGGTCACGTCCGCCGCCAGCCGGGGCGGATCGTCCGCTGCGCGGGCGATGGTGCCCAAGCGGATCAGATCGGACCGGTGCATCTGGTTTGCCACCTCTGCAATCAGGTCTCGAACCGGGGTCGCCGTACCGCTGGCGACATTGACCGGGCCGGTCAGATCGCTTTCCAGCACGCGCAACAAGGCGCGGGCAAGATCATCGACATGCAGGAAATCCCGCTCCTGCCGCCCGTCGGTGCAATCAACCGGCCGTCCCGCCCCGAGGTTTGACATCAGATCGCCAAACAGTCGCCCCGGCGGTTCATCCGGCCCGTAGACAAAAAAGATGCGGGCCCATGCCAGGGACAGGCCAAGCGTCTGCTGGCCCGCGCACAGTGCCAGACCGGTTCCGGCCTTGGCCGCCCCATAAAGGGTGCGGGGGCGCAGGGGGCTGGTTTCGATCAGCTCCGGTACCGACCAGTCATATTCAGCACAGCTTCCGGCGCAGACGGCACGCTGGCCTCCTGTGCGTGCAAACTCCCGCACCAGATGCAGGGTGGCGGCCATCCAGTCCAGATTGGCCCCAGAAGTCCAGCGGTCGCGCGCGCCGTCATGCCAGGCCAGATGCACCAGATAGCTGGCGCGGGCTGTTTCAAGGGCTGTCGTGATGGCATCGGGGTCCAGCAGATCGCAGGTGATGTCGCTTGCCGGGTTGCGGCCCAGCGTCACCACCTCGTGGCCCGCCTCTGTCAGAGCCGTGGCTGTCGCGCGCCCGATCAATCCGGTTGCGCCCGTCAGCAGAACCCGTGCCATCAGCTGATCCTGATCTCTGGCACGGCCGTTACGAAGCGGGTGCCATGTGCCTTCAGGTCGGACAGTTGATCCGTGACTTCGTCCCGGATGTTCCAGGGCAGGATCAGCACGTAATCCGGCGGCGTCTCGCGCAGGGCTTCGACCCCATGCACGGGGATATGGCTGCCGGGCAGCAGCGTGTTCTGCTTGGCCGGGTTGCGATCAACGCAGTAAGAGATCAGGTCGGGGCCGATCCCGGCATAGTTCAGCAGCGTGTTGCCCTTGGCGGCGGCGCCATAGGCGGCAATGGTGTCACCCCTGGCATTTGCTTCGCGCAGGAAGCCAAGCAGCCCGTCGCGCAGCGCTTCGACCTGAATGGTGAAATTCATATAGCCCTCAGGTCGGTCGAACTGCGCCGCAGCCTCATCCGCGCGGACCTTGGCCAGACCGGGCCCTTCGGGATGGCTGGCACCCTCAAGACAGGCGAACACCCGCAGCGAACCGCCATGGGTGGGCAGTTCCTCGACGTCGAAGACACGCAGGCCCGCCTTGGCAAAAATCTTTTCCACCGCCAGCAGCGACAGATAGGAGTAATGTTCGTGATAGATCGTGTCGAACTGCACTTCTCTGATCAGGTTCAGAAGATGCGGAAATTCGACCGTATAGACCGCATCGCCGGTCAGAAGTGTGGCGATCCCGGCGACAAAATCGTTGATGTCAGGCACATGCGCCAGCACATTGGCCGATGCGATCAGCGCCGGAGGTTTCTCGGTCGCGGCCACCTTGCGGGCCAGCGCCTCGCCGAAATAATCGATCAGCGTGCGCACACCCCTTTCCTGTGCCGCCGCTGCCACATTGCCTGATGGCTCGATCCCCAGAACCGGGATGCCTTTTTCAACGAAATACTGCAGCAGATACCCGTCATTCGAGGCGATCTCGATCACCAGATCGTCCGGCCCGAGATCGAACCGATTGACCATTTTTTCCACGTAATCCCGGCAATGGGCCAGCCAGCTGTCCGAGAAGCTGGAGAAATAGGCGTAATCGGTCGAAAAAATCTCTTCCGCCGGTACGACATCATCCACCTGAACCAACCAGCATTCGGTGCACACGCGGGCGTGCAACGGATAGACCGGGTCCGGTTTGTCCACTTTCGCGGGGTCGACATAGGAATTGGCCAGAGGGGACAGTCCGAGATCGACAAGCGTCATCTCAAGGTCCGCGCCGCAATGGCGGCAGGTGGGATGGGTCGTGCCGGTCATACCTGTCTCATACTCAGTGTTTCGAATTCGGCAATCTGGGCGTGGCACAGCTCGGTTACCGGGGTGCCACGGGCCCAGCCCGCATACCAGCCTGCCGTCAGCCTGACGGTATCGTCAAAGCTCAGGACCGGGCGCCAGCCAAGCTGTGCACGCGCCTGCGATACATCCAGCCGGAGCATTGTGGCCTCATGCGGGGTGTCTGCCGGGGTATCGATATCGATCCGGCCCTGTCCAAGCGCCTTGATGATCGCCTGGGCCACATCCAGAACCGGACGCTCATCGTCACGTTCGGGGCCAAAATTCCAGCCCGTCGCGAAGGCATCGTTTTGTTCGAGCTTCTGGGCCAGCACCATGTACCCCTTGAGAGGTTCCAGAACATGCTGCCAGGGGCGTATTGCGCCGGGGTGGCGCAATACGACACGCCCTTCATCGCTCAGACAGCCGCGCACGATATCGGGAACCAAACGGTCTTCGGCCCAGTCGCCGCCGCCAATGACGTTGCCTGCGCGTGCGCTGGCAACCCGGGCCGGGTGCGGATCGGCAGCACCCGGCGAATAATAGCTGCGCCGCATCGCGGCGGTCGCAATTTCGGTCGCCCCTTTTGATGCGGAATAGGGGTCGTGCCCACCCATCGGGTCGGTTTCGCGATAGCCCCAGACCTGTTCGACATTCTCATAGGCCTTGTCCGAGGTGGCGACCACCACAGCGCGTAGGCTCGGGGCTGCACGCAGTGCGTCCAAAAGCTGAACCGTGCCCAGAACATTGGTGGCGAAGGTCCCGACCGGCGTGCGGTAGGATCGCCGCACCAGCGATTGCGCGGCTAGGTGAAAGACGAACTCAGGATCGGTTTCGGCGATGACCCGGTCCAGGGCAACGCGATCATTCAGGTCACAGATGACCGACCGTATTTTGCATTGATCCAGCAACGCCCAGAGATTGGGTTTCGTCTCGGGGGCGAGGGCATACCCGGTGACTTTCGCACCTGCCTGGGCCAGCCAAGCAGCCAGCCAGGCGCCTTTGAAGCCGGTATGCCCGGTAACAAGCACCCTGCGTCCAGAAAACGCGCTCGCACTCATTCCCAGATTTTCCACGGTGCGTTGCCTGTGGCCCAGTGCTCTTCCAGTTCCTGACGTTCGCGAATGGTGTCCATGGGCTGCCAGAAGCCTTTATGTTCAAAGGCCATCAGCTCGCCATCGCGAGTCAGATTTATTAGGGGGCTGCGTTCCCAAGCGGTATTGTCGCCGTCAATGTAATCGCCCACTTTCGGGGACAGCACGAAAAACCCGCCATTGATCAGCCCACCATCTCCGACGGGTTTCTCGGAGAAATTCAGAACTTGGTTGCTTTGGAGTTCGAGCTGGCCGAAGCGGCGGGGCGGAGGAACTGCCGTGACGGTTGCAAGCTTGCCATGCGCCCGATGAAAATCGATCCCGGCACGAATGTCGATATCACCAACACCGTCGCCATAGGTCAGGCAAAAGGCCTCTTCATCCTTGAGAAGGTGCATGACACGGCGCAGCCGCCCCCCGGTCTGGCTGTCCTCTCCGGTATCGACCAGCGTCACGCGCCATGGTTCCGATTTACTGTTTGCAATCTCAAGCCCGCCATTGGCCAGATCGATCGTGACGTCTGAACTGTGCAGAAAGAAATTCGCGAAGTATTCCTTGATCACGTAACCCTTGTAGCCGAGGCAGACGATGAAATCCGTGATGCCGTGTGCCGCGTAGATTTTCATGATATGCCAGATGATCGGTTTGCCGCCGATCTCGACCATGGGTTTTGGAATCTTGACGGTTTCTTCGCTGAGCCGGGTTCCCAAGCCGCCGGCCAGAATAACACACTTCATAAAATTGCTCCCTCGTTAACAACGAGACTGGCTACCAATTCACTCATCGTCCCCCAGGTTTGAGACACCTGGGTTTTGCAAACATTCTCACGTATTAGGACGGCAGCGGTGCCACCCTGTCAAGATTCACCAAGCGACGAGTCGTGAGGTGCTGAATTTCCTGCTGCTCTGGCGCTCAACTATACACAATGCGAGAAAAGTCACAGCATTGTTGATGCGCCCTTTCGGTCCGTCGATACAGTGAAGGACATCACAGACGCAGCCTGAAAAAAACGGTCATGGTTCAGGTCAGGCGCCGTGCAAGAGGTGTATGGATCCAATCTATGTTTCGCTTCCGGGCGGGGAGTTTCGGCTGGCTGTGCCAGTCAGCAATCATCGTTATGTTTCAGGGCATTGTGGAAAACGCGTGCTGTTTCGGGTGGTGTGAAAGACCGTCGGTTTCGCAAAACCCAAACCGGCTTTCGGTACAGGCGACCCGGTTTGGGTTTTGCCATCGATTTGCAGAGAAGGACGCGAGTGCGGTTCGTCAAACGGAATGGTTGATTTTTCTGCACGGAAGGGGTGGAACTCAAAGCGCAGGAGCCCCGTTTCGGGAACTGACAGGATTTTGTTGTGAATCTCGGATAACCTCTTGTAGCTTTAGGTCAGTGTTTTGGTATGGGTGTTAGTCATTTGAAAAAAGATATTGTTCCCGTTGTCGTCATTGGTGGTGGTCCAGCAGGGCTGACAGCAGCCTATGAACTTCAGAAACTGAGCGACACACATGTTCCCAGGGTGTTCGAAGCCTCGGACATGGTTGGTGGCATCTCGCGAACCGAAACGCACAAAGGGTATCGCTTCGACATTGGCGGGCATCGGTTTTTCACCAAGGTGCGCGAAGTCGAGGATATGTGGCACGAGGTGATGGGGGATGATTTCATCACCGTGCAACGCCTGAGCCGCATCTTCTATCGCAACAAATTCTACGATTACCCGCTGCGTATCTTCAACGCCCTTGGCAATATCGGCCCCTACGAGACCTACAAGATCATCGGCAGCTTCATCAAATGGAAGCTGCGGCCGAAGCCGCAGGAAGACACGTTCGAAGAATGGGTAATCAACCGTTTTGGCGGACGGCTCTACATGCATTTCTTCCACAGCTACACCAAGAAGGTCTGGGGTATTCCGCCGTCCGAAATCCGCGCCGACTGGGCCGCGCAGCGGATCAAGAACCTGTCCCTGCCCAAGGCTGTCTGGAACGCGATTTCGGGGGCCAACGACACCGCCAGCCTGATCGAGGAGTTCCAGTATCCACGCCTGGGCCCCGGCATGATGTGGGAAAAAACCCGCGATCTGATCCGGGAAAAGGGGGGCTCGGTCGAAACCCATTCCGAAGTGATCCAGGTGAACCGTGATGGCAATCGCGTCACTTCGATCGATGTGCGCCACTGGACTGAAGATGGCGAAAAACACACAGAACGGGTGGAAGGCACGGAGTTCGTCAATTCGATGGCCGTTCGTGATCTGATCCATGCTTTTGATCCGCCGCCACCGCCCGAGGTCGTCGAGGCGGCAGACCGTCTGCGGTATCGTGATTTCCTGATCGTGACTCTGATCCTGGATCACGCGGACCCGTTCCCGGACAACTGGATCTACATCCACAGCCCGCAGGTGAAGGTGGGGCGCATCCAGAATTTCCGGGCCTGGTCCGCGGAAATGCTGCCCGATCAGAACACCGCGTCGATCGGGATGGAATATTTCTGCCAGAAAGGTGACGGGTTGTGGTCGTCAAGTGACGAGGACCTCAGGCATCTCGCCAGTGAAGAGCTTGAAAAGCTGGGTCTGGCCAAGGCCAGCGATGTCATCGATCACGCGGTTATCCGGCAGCCCAAGGCCTATCCGGTCTATGACAGTGAATACAAGGACGCCCTGGACACGGTCAGCGGCTGGCTGAAGACGCTGGAAAACTTCCAGACCGTGGGTCGCAATGGTCTGCACCGCTACAACAACCA
This sequence comes from Ruegeria sp. HKCCD7559, assembly GCF_013110575.1. Classification (NCBI taxonomy): domain Bacteria; kingdom Pseudomonadati; phylum Pseudomonadota; class Alphaproteobacteria; order Rhodobacterales; family Roseobacteraceae; genus Ruegeria; species Ruegeria sp. HKCCD7559. The sequence goes on along the minus strand of NZ_WVQU01000011.1, from coordinate 63,580 downwards.
GGATCATTCCATGCTGTCGGCGATGTACGCCGCGCGCAATATTCTGGGCGAGGATCATGACGTCTGGGATGTCAATGTTGAGCGGTCCTATCACGAAGAGTTTGAAGCCAAACCCAAGAAAAAGAACCAGACATCTTCAGATAAGCTCAGTAACAGAGCGGCGCTCTGAATTGGGATCTTGATCATGTAAGCGGTTTTCCCGCTGCCATATGATGGGAGGCGACGCCAGCTCGGGTAGTGCTGGTGAAGCGGTACGGCCATAAAGACTTTTTCTGTGGTTTGCAGATTGGGTATGTCGTGCCAGATCGCACGGCGTACCGTTCAAGGCCTGTTTTCGTGCTGAATATCAACTGTGCCAACCGGAACTGAAAACAGACTGGGCTTGTCCTTTGCCATTGCTGTGCTAGCTCCGCCGCTAAGTATTGAATCAGTTTCTTTTGTTCTTAATGTCTCGCTAATGCGGCGTAATTTTTTGCATTGATGCTACGTTGGGCGTGTGATCCACTCATTCAAAAAAAACTGACAACGCAACATGACTTGTATGTTATCAATAAGTTGATGGTTGAAGGAAACGGTATTCTGCAGGGTAACGGGATGTCTGCCATCGGTTAATTTTTTACCTGCTATATTTAACGAGTTTATATAAGACGTGATGGTATTTCGCCTTTCTCTGTTTCTTATTGTACTGACCGGTATCATACTGGTGGGGCAGGATATTGCGGCGACATTGTCTGCAAAGGCTGCTTTGGCAGATGGAGCCTCTCCTTATTTCGTGACGGATGAGGCGTTGTTTCTTTACATCTGGGTTCCGTTGGTCGCTTTGTCCGCTTCCGCGCTCTTTTTGGCCCCGGGGCTGATTTTAGCATGGGCTGTCCGCACGCCCAGCGATCGGTTTGAGCACTGGTTGCTTAAAGGGTTTACGCTTTCCCTGTTCGGTGTCCCCGCTATTGCGGCGCTGGTTCAGGTTGTCAGTGGCATTCAGATGACGGAAACAGCCTTTATTTTACTGATCCTGATGCTTTGCCTGCTGAGCCTTTACTTGTTCCCCGCACATTATTTTGAGCCACAGATGTTTCGGGGCAAAAGCTGGGATATTATCGGTATGATCCTGCTACCTCTGGCTGTGCTGTTGCTGATGTCTCCGAAATTCTATTGGGAGGTGTTGAATGACGACGGCGCGCACAGCTTTCTGAACGCAATGCTGTTTATTATCAGGGGCCTGCCATTCTGGCCTCCGGACTCTGGTGCAATCGGAGGGTACCCAACCCCCAAAATGATGACAGAGACATTTATGCAAGCCGGGTTTATGCGGATATTCGGGCCGTATGAAGTTTCTATTCGCCTTGCCTATCTGCCGGGTATCTCGATCCTGTTCGGGGTTATGCTGGCCTTTGTCCGCCCCACCAAGACACGCAGCAACATGCAGACGGTGTTTGGGTTGGGCATGGCTCTACTTTTGTTTTCTTTCGTGATGGCATTCAACCCATCTTACAATCCGTATTTCGCTGACATTGCTCTGCCTATGGTCCGCGAGCCGATGATCTTGCTGGGCGTATTGGGCTATATCTTGTTTTTTAGCGAACAGAAATTCGGTTGGATGGCGGCTGTATCAACGCTGGGTTTGTTGACCGCGCCGAACGGTATTCTTCTAATCGGATTTTTTCTGATATCCTATTTTCTTCTAACCCGCCCTTTTCCGATCCGACAGGTGATCGTTGGAGGGGGGATTGCTCTGGCCATTCTGATTTTGGCATCGCTGTTCGAAATGCTGTTGGGGCGGTTCGGAGTGATGAACCAGTCCACAGAGTTCAATACCGACAGCATCTTAAACCGCCTACGCTTCATTTCGATATTTGAAACTGAACGTACTCTGTTCTGGTTGTTACCCAGCGGAATTTTGCCTAGTTTGGCCTTGCTGGCCTGGCCTTGGCAAGACAAGTTGTCCAAGGCGCTGACGCTATCTGTTATTGCCTATGTTCTGTTCTTTTATATACAGGCCTACCGTATTCTGCCGCATCATTTCACGCCTGCCATGATCATACCGCTGATCGTGTTCTGGCGTCTGCGTCTGGTTCAGGCGGCCCCTACGCCAGCTCTTGTCTGCGCATTGAGCGGGTTGGCGGTCAGTCTCTGGATCAGCTGGCCTGAAACGCTGCGCCCTTTCACTCTGACCCGAAATCTGGCCGATCGAATCACGTTCGAAGTCGAATCTGGGCCATTTCCCGATACGGAGGAAATCAACGCAGTACAGACACTGATCGACGAGGCCTTCCCGCCCATCTGGACAGAGGCAGAGCTAGAAGAACGCTACATGGCCGGGGCACTGTCGGTTTACGTACATGCCAGGATGCCAACACTTAAAGATACTGCGGCGGATTATTTTATTCGAGCGACAGATACGCCGTTGCACCCTGGTGAAAGCATAATTGGCGATACGGTCGACGACTGGGTGCTGGTGGCGCGGGACAGCGCAATTTACGAAAGCGATCTGCGCAATGCCGATCAGCCGATCAGTATCGCACCAGTCTTTCATGTGCCGTTTGACATCATTTTCGGACGCGGTGCGCGTGAGGCCCCGTATCCGGTGTGGGACATCGCGAGGGTCGTCGGACTAAGATAGCCGGCAGCTGTGGAATTATGTAATTGCCCGGGCAATGACAATGGGCTGTTAAGTGGAGAACTTTATGAAGCAGAATCTTACCAAACTGGTTGAAACATACCCGTTCCTCCAGAAACCTGCCTATTTTGCGTATATCGGCGTGGTCAGCTCTCGAAACTTAAGTCGCCGTTTTGCGATGAAGAATCTTGGCTACTTGCCCAAACGGGTTTCGGACCGGGGGCAGGATATGTGGGTGATCAACGAAGTTTATAATGGCAAGCGCAATGGTTTCTTTGTTGAGCTTGGCGCGGCTGACGGATTTTCGGATTCCAACACGTTTGTTCTGGAAAAGCATTATGGCTGGACCGGGTTGCTGATCGAACCAAACCCCGTCAACTATCACCGAATTACCAACTGGCACCAGCGCACGGCAACTCCGGTTCCGTTGGCCGTTGACCCCGAACCCGGCCAGTTGGAATTCATGATCGACGGTCAACGCAGTAGCCTGCTGGTAGATGAGGCCGACAATATGAACGAACGCCGAGCCTCGAAACTGGCCAAGTTTCGGGAGAAAGGTAAAGTAGTTACAGTTGAAGCGGTGCCGTTGGATGAGGTATTCGATCGTTACAAGGCGCCAAAAGAAATCGACTATTTCAGCTTGGACGTCGAAGGGTCAGAAACACGGATACTGCGTGATTTTCCTTTCGACAAATACCGTTTTCTAGCAATGACAATTGAACGCCCGACACCAGAGCTAAATGAACTGCTGTTTGTCAACGGCTATCATTTTGTACGTAACTCGCTCTACGATACGTTCTATGTCCATGAGCGAAATCCACGTTTCGATCAGGTCGAAAAATTACCGTTTGAACAATTGCCAGCAAAGCAATTTTGATTATTGGCCTCAAGACCCGGTCACGCCACGCGGGTCTCTAGTTCCGCGTGACACGCAGTTTCTGCTTTTGCCCCAGTACGTGATATTCAAGCAGGCACCAAACATAGATGGTGGCCGAGTAGATATAATAGACCTGGTGATAGAGCAGGCATTTGAATGCGAACCACGGTCCGCCATGCCCGGACATGGCGCGCACCAGATCGAAATTGGCGACAAAGGCGGCTGCAAGCAGCAATAAGGGCAGGGGCCATGCCCCCGGCCAAAACGGCAGGGTTAATATCGACAACAGCACTAGCCCAGCAATTGCGGCCCGTGCCCGCTCGGCCATCGAGGTGTTCAGGTCATCGGTCAACCCCTCGCGCGAGATCATCAGCCGGGCCCAGGGCAGGGCACGGCAGAAGATATCCGTGCTCAGGCTGTTGCGGATGGTCCAGACCTTCAGGTGTTTGCCCTGCAAAAGCGGCTCGACCAGGATACGGCGACCGGTGGCCGCTATCCGGTAGCCCAGTTCGATATCTTCGATCGAAGGCACCTCATAGGTTTTGACATCGAACCCACCGACTTCAAGAAACACGTCGCGCCGGATGGCGCCACACCCGGCCCAGAAGGTGCGCGCCTCGCGGCGGGCGCGTTGATGGTGATAGCGGTGCAGAAGGTTCTTGTAGCGTGAAAACCAGGCCTGCCCGTCCGGGGCATCATCATAGGATCCGAACACGGCGCCCACATTGTCTTCGGACATCGCCCGGCGAATATGGTCAGGCCCGTCCGGCCAGGCGATGACATCGGAATCCACGAACCACAGGATATCGCCCGTGGCTTGTTGGGCGGCCAGGTTGCGGGCAGCCCCTGGCCCGCCATTGACGGGCGTGGTCAACACGGTTGCGCCCATTTCCCGTGCCAGCGCCGCGGTGCCGTCGGGGGATTGGTCATCCACCACCAGAACCTGCTGCACCTGACCGGTATTCAGCATTTCAATCAATGGCGGCAAAACGCGCGGCAGCAGATGTTCGGCATTGTAGGCCGGCATGACCACGCTGATGGAAAGGGGGTGATCTGAACTCACGAAGGATCTCCGGCAATGATACGCGAAGCGCCTGAGCGCTGAACAAGGAAAAGAAAGGCCGCTGTAAAGGGCAACAACCACATCACGCGCGCGCCGTAACGATCCGCGGGTTGAGATACTCCCCCGCAGACCAGTGCGTTGACCGCTATTCCGATCAGGATGAACAGCGCAAACAGCTTCATGTCACGCGACACACGACCCGGCCGCAGCAGAACAAACACGATAAAGGCAAAAGACACGGCATAGATCGCGCCGTGCACGATATCGGCCGTTTCTATCCAGCCCCTGTCCCAGGCCAGATTCCCTTTCTGAATCAAATCGTACTGCGCCTCGTCGAGGCGAGCCAGGGTGCGCGCGTTGGCCAATTCCACATCCGTCGGAATTGTCATGTTGACGCTATAGCGCATAATCTGGTGATAGCCGTTTTTGGCCAATGCGAAAGACGTCGCAATCGGCCTGGACAGGAAGACTGCCTTGGCGAAGTTCCCCTGTGCCAGCGCCACTTGTTTTTGCTCCTCCGGCGACAGCAGACGGAACGACCCCAACTGAGAGGAGCGCTCGAAAATGATATGGGATGCGGTCAGTCTGTAAGGGTTATCCGACCATGAAAGCGCCTCATACAGCGCGCAGGTTGGTATACTTGCATCCGGGCAGACATCCTTCAGATAGTCCATCCCCGGCCCGTCAACGATAAGCCGCGCAGTGATATGCGGGGTATAGACAACTTCCTTGTTCATCTGGGCTTCAACGGTGATCTGGAAGGCCTTGCGCTCGGCCGCCGCAAGCGTCAGGAGCATCACCATCAGGACCGTTGCGCGCCAGCGCCCCGGCATCCTGCGACCCAGAGCCGTCAGGGCGACAAAAGGGATCATCAGCCCTGTGATCGCCAGATGCGACGGATGCAGCACAATGCAGAACAGAGCCAGCCCCGAGATCAGAAAAAGCTCCCAGAGGCGCATTGTCTGCCCAAAGGCGGTGAGTGCGGCAATCGCGATCAGGAGAATTGGTGCGAATATGTCCGGCATCATATAGGCGATGTAAAACGGCAAAGAGGTGCTGGCCGCCGCCAGAAGCGGGATTGCCGTCATCAGCATTGTGTTCTGCGCACCGCCCAGAGACCGGCCCGCCGTCCGCGCCAGCATCCAGGCCGTAAAAAGCGTGGCAACCAGATGGATGACCGGAACAGCGTAAAGGGCGTCGGCGCGAAAAAACGCGGCCATGATGAGGCCATAAATAAGCGAGCGGGAGCCGGTTGCAGTCCCGTCCTCATCTGCGGTGTAAGTGCCGCCCGTCGTGCTGGTCTCGTTCACCGGCGGCAGAAGGCTGTTGAGGGCCACGCTGCCCTGCCGGATGTAACTGCCTGTGTCAAAATAATAGAGCGGACCGCCGTTGACCAGAAACACGGACAGGCAGGCAAGAACCGCCAGCGTAGCCAGCAGGGCCGACCGGGTCTGCAAGGCCAGTTTGTCCGAAGGTGCCGATACGCTCATGTCATTTCCGCAGCATTTGGTCTGGTCTCGCGGGATGCAGCCACACCTGGACCGGGCTCGATGTCCGGGCGCGTGTCATTGAGATTTGAAACAGACGTGTTCATCAGCGTTCCTGGATGCCTCTGTCCAGCGGGCTGTGGGGCCGAATTCCACTGTGGCCACCGCCCAAAATCGCGTTAAGCAATCATTTGATAGCAAGAAAACCTTCGAAACAAATATACTTCTGAATACTCATCACATCCTTGAAACCGGCCCGGCCCAGCAGATCCAGATTGCCCTGGGTGGAAAACGGCTCCAGCACGCTTTTCAGGCTGCGCGCCTTTTCGACGATTTCCTCGCTTGAGAATCCGTTGCCGATTTTGAATTCGTTGTAGAGCTGGGTCACAAGATCCTGAAACCGCGCATCCGGCCCCCGGACCTTTTCGAACATGACAAACGCACCGCCCCAGTTCAGGGTGTTGTAGATCTTGGTGAACAGTTCCTGCCGGTACCGGGGCGGGATGAACTGCATTGTATAATAGCTGACGATCATGTCCGCCTTTTCCATCTCCATATGACGGGCATCGTCATGAAGAATGGAAATGTTCGGGACATCCGCGCAATGAGCTTCGGCGACTTTCACCATTTCAGGTTCGACATCGATGCCGATCCAGCGTGCGTCAGGCTTTCCCGCATTATGTTCTGCCAGCTTGCGGATCAACTCTCCGGTCGATGTGCCGATTTCATAGCAGAGACTGTCATTGCGGACGAAGAAATCGGAAACCTGACAGATCAGGCCGTGACCCATTTCATAAAGAGGAACAGACAATTTGATGTGGTCGACAAACGTATCGGGAACACTGCCCCCAAAGGTCCAGTTCGCATTCTCAGCGGCTATGTTCTGGCCAACGCCCATGCGCAATGTCTCCTCGCTAAATAGGCAGGCACAATGGACAAACGGCTAAACAAGGGCTTCCGATTGAAAATGCGTGCCTGAACTTGGTACAATAACAATCCAAAGCTACACGAAACTTTCGGACCGTCGAAGAATAAATATGGTGGAACCCGGGTTTGTGGCCTTTTTCCCTTCTGTTGTGATCCGCAGGGTCCTTGCGGCGGTCCGAAAGTAGACAGTGCGCTGAAATGGTTTGTATTGTTTCTCGCCTTGCGCAGAACGGGGGCGCCCGTCATGTGAAAAGGCGTGCCGGTTGCATTTCATGACAGAGTGATCGGGGTTGGTTCTGCATTGCCTGAACCGGTTTGGATTATGTTTGGTGCAGTGTGAAAACGCTCGGAATCGCCGGAAAGTTGGCATGTTCTCCAGACGCAGATTCGCCTTATTCGGGTGATTCTGGTTCACGATGGGGAAACAAACTATAATTCGAGCGCCCATTGTGCCGAGCAATCGGCCTTTGCGCCCAAAAAAAGCCACAATTCCGAGAAAAATCCTTCGCAATCAAATAGAAATGAATTATTAATAAATGCAGTAGGTGCCCTGCCGAGATTTCGAGCGGGTTGTGTGTATAAAAATCAAAGGTGGGACTTTGTATGTTTAGAACTTTTAAGATGATGGCGGCGGGGCTTGCTACTGCTGTGATGATGGCCGGATCGGCCAGCGCTCTGACCTCGGTGTCAGCGGGTGGTGGTCCTCTGCCAGGGGGTGGATATGACATCACCTCCGACACGCTCTTCTCCGGTACGGTTTCCACGATGGGTGGACCCGGGGTTTACATGATCAACTTCCAGTCGCCCATTGATCCTCTTTTTGGTGTTGCGAACGCTTCGATCACCATCAATCTGCTGAACACGTTCACAGGTCTGACGGTGAGCTGGGTCGACGCCTTGAACCCGGCCAACGTGCTGGCATCGACGTCGGTTCTGGGTGGTGTTCAGACGACACTCAGCACGCTGTTCAGCAGCGTCAGCCCGAACACCTTGAGCCAGAATTTGGTGTTTAGCTGGGCCAACTCTCAAGGGGCGACCGATGCCAATGGCAATCCGGTGCCGGTTACGTTTGACTTTGACGTGGCTGCAGTTCCGCTGCCCGCCGGTGGTCTGCTGCTTCTGACCGCGCTTGGTGGTTTGGCTCTGACGCGTCGCCGCAGGGCCGCCTGAGCGACACACAAACCTGACAAACAGGACAAGGGGCCGTTTCGCGGTCCCTTTTCTTTTGATCAGATGTTGCCACCTGCCGCCTGGCGCAACATCCAGATCATCCGCTGACATCTGAGCCGGAACAATGTGATGACCGCCCGACTGGTTTCGCCCGCCGAGGCCAGCTTGTCGCTGGTAAGGATTTTCGGGGTGTGCACAATTGCACTGGCCGGCATGGCCAATCCACGGATCGCCCACCGCATGCGCGCGGCGGCGTTGGTGCCATGCAGCAGATATGCCTCTTGGGTCGTGCGCCGCCACTTGGCCTTGAGGGCGGGCCAGTTCTGCCGGGATGGATGGCTGACACGCAAGTCATCCCGGTAGATCAGGCTATACCCGCGCGCGACCGCGCGCATGGTCCATTCCCGATCTTCCGAGACACCGTTGATGAATCCGCCGATCGCATCGAACACATCGCGTCGGGTCAGCAGGTTGCCGGCGCCGGAAAACCCCTGAACCTCGATATACCTGCGGAAGTTGAATGCAAAAACGGCCTCGAACGCTTCTGCGCCGCTGCGCGGGGGCGGGGTTTCGTCAAAGACATCTACCCGGCCACCAATCAGATCGGCCTGATCCGCGACCTGACGCCCGACGCTCAACCAGTCCGGCGCGGGTACGCAATCGGCATCGATGAAAAACAGCCGGGGCGCTCTGGTTTCTGCAACCCCGCGATTGCGGGCATGGGCCGCGCCCTTTTGGGTTTCCACCACAAAACGCACCTCGGGAAAGGCCTGGCGCATCGTGTCCAGCGACACCGGAGAGTTATTGTCAACGACAACGATTTCGGTCGCCGTCAGATCGTTCTCTCTCAGGGCAAGAAGACATCGTTCCAGCCGGGGCAAATCGTTGTAATGGGGAATGATCACCGCATCGGCCGGAGCCGTATCAGTAGGATCCGTACTCATTGCCAAACGTCCCGCTGATGTATCGGCATTTGTTCAGCACGATCCCCATGACGCTGGTCAGTTCCGCCAGTTGCTGTTCGGCAACGTCAATATGGTCAATGCTGGTTTCTTCGGCGGCCGCCAGAAGCAGGGCACAATCGACATTCCTGAGAAACCCGTGGCTGTCATCGCTCATCATCAGGGGGGGCGTGTCGAACAGAATGACGTCGGGTTTGTAATCCGCCTCAAGCTGTTCGAGGAATTCGATTGCCCGTCGGCTTTGCAAGATCTCCGCCGGGTTGCGCGTGGGCGTGTAATTCAGCCCGAAGATCACGTTCTTGCCATACCGCAGCGCATGTTCATGAAACGGCACCACCCCCTGAATGACGTCGGCCATACTGTGGTTGCCGGTTTGCTTCAGAATCTCGGCCAGCCCCCTGCGCCGCATGTCGAAATCGATCACGATCGTCCGCAGATCTTCCTGCCGCCCCAGGCTGAACGCCAGGTTGGCCGTCGTCGTGCTTTTGCCGCACCCGCTGTACGGGGAGGTCAATGCCACCCTGCGCCATTTGTTGGACAAGATCTGCTGCAGCATCTTGGTCCGCAACATGTCGTAGGGGGTGGCGTCCGCGCCCCCATGAAATGACAATAAACGGTTGCGAGAGATGTGGCGCTGATCGATCTTTATCTCTGGCACAGCCAGCCAAACATCTTCATCGCCGCGGTCTTGCGGTGCCGGGGGCTGCTGTACCTCAGCGGACGGCGCAGGCTGAGGCTGCTGCCGGCTGTTGCGTTCTTCACGCGCTTTCTGAATCGCTTGCTGAAGACGGTCCATTACAATTCCACCAAATCAATCGAGACAATACTCACCAGAATGTCTCCAGTTTATCCATGACCCTCTCGGCAATAAGATCGAGGGGCAGATAATAGATGTGCACCGCCCAGACCGCTGCGGGAACCCCGATCAGAATGGCCAATATGACCCCCCCCCATACGGTTCGCTGCATGATCACTTCGCCACGTGAGGGGGCATAGGGGATCGTGGCGATCGGCCAGACATCAAGCTTGCTGATCAGATCTTCGGGGCGACGTACGGACCGATTTAGGATCTCCAGCAGAACCACAAGCCCCAGCCCCAGTGCGATGCCAAAGGCAGCGCCCCCTCCGGCGATCATCAATCGGTTTGGCTTGGACGGCTCGGTTGGCGTGGACGGGTGTTCAATGACGGAAATACGCTGCCCCTGGGACGTGACCTCGATTCGTTCTCCGGTCGAGGCCTCGGCCAACCGGCTGACCGCGACATTATATTGGGTTTGAATATTGTCGTGTTCGCGCTGCAATTCTGCAAGCGTGATGGCATTGGCCGGGGTCTGATCAATCGTCAGGGTGAGTGCGTCGAGCCGGTCCTGAAGCACGCGGCGTTGGTCTTCGAGTGCAACAATCTGTGAGTCGACCTGCGCCAGCTGCAGGTCAAGGGACGAATTGCCCGTCTGTACGTCAGGTTGCGTCGGGGCTGTTGCTTGTTCGGCAGCGACAACCTGCTCAAGCTTTTCGATTCTTGCGCGAAGCAATTTGATCTGCGGGCTGCTCTCGGAATAGACCACGAGTTGACTGTCGAGCTGAGTCTGCAACAGACTTAGTTGCTGCTGTGCCTGGGTCTGGTTTTGCGGCGAAACCCCGACAACCTGACCCGTCGAGCTGAAGATGCTTATGAGGTTTTCCCGCTGCGCCTGGAGGGAAAATATCTGCTGATCCGTTTGTTCAAGATTGGTTTGCAATGCCCCTTGCTGAGCCAACCTGAACTGCAGACTGTCGGGGAGCGCATCGGAATTATCATTCTTGAACTCGAGAATGCGGGCGCTGCGCCTGCTTAGTTCGTTGCTCAGGCGATCAACTTCCAGCTGGAAAAAGGCCAGCGTGTCGGTCGCGCGCTCCTTGCGATACGAGACGTCCAGCTTTTGGATTTCCGTCAGATACGCGTTCAACACACCAGCTGCGATCGGACCGGTTCGCGCCTCGAAACTGATTGTCATCAGATTGGCCTGATTGAGACCGCTGGAAATCCAGATCGAGGTGTTCTTGCGCATGGCTTTGACAACCTGATCGGGGCTTGCTTCATCCTGGTCGGGCAGAACCTGAAACTCGCGCGCGATTTCCAGAAGGATCGGACGGGTCAGCAGGCGCTGTTCGATGATCTGAAGCTGTTCCGCTGCAGGTGTCGTGACGGTGCTGGCAGCCAAATTGCCCGGAATCTGAGGCGATTCAACAATAAGGCGCATCGTCGAGACATACGTGGCGGGCAATGCTCTAGCGACAATGAATGACGCTACAGACACGATCAGGGCGACGATCAGGAAATACGGAAACCGCCTCAGGAAAATGGAAAAGTAATAGCGAACCGGGCCCATATCAGACTGTCAGCTCCTTCTCGAGTGAGTTTCCGCCAAAGAACACGCCATCTTTGACCACTTGCTCCACAACCTCTTCATCCACCTTCTCGGCCTCATTCGTCCAGGCATAAAGCAGGGCAAAGTCGCAGAACTGATTCACAAGTCGCGGAACACCGCGCGTTTGCTTGAAAATTTGCTTGCAGGCCTCTTCGGTGAACTCATCGCCTGAACCGCCAGCCGTTTTCATCCTATGTCTGATATAGGCTTTGACCGAAGACTCATCCATCCGTTCAAGATGAAAACTTGCGGCCACGCGCTGTGTCAGCTGGCGCATCTTGGGATCAAGAACCATGTCGCGCAATTCAGGCTGACCAACCAGAACAAGCTGGATCAGCTCATCCGTGTTCGAGTTGATATTGGTCAGCATCCGGATTTCTTCCAACCCTTCGACGGTCAGGTTCTGCGCTTCGTCAAAGATCAGAACCACACGCCGCCCTTCTGCATATTCCGCGACCAGGAAATCCTGTAGTTCCCGGAACAGCTGTACATAGGGGGCGTCGTTGTCGATTGGCAGGCCTAAGGCATGCAGGACCCATTGCAGCAGCTCTCCTCGGCCGCCTTGGGCATTCGAGATCAGCCCTACGGTGATCGACTGCTCCATCTCGCTGAGAAGATGCTGTACCAGGGTGGTTTTTCCGGCCCCGATTTCCCCGGTCAGTACGGTGATGGGCGCACAGCTCATGATGCCGAATTGCAGGACCGAGTAACCGCGCTTGTGCAGCGGCGACCAGTACATGAATCCGGGATCCGGAAGCAGCGTGAAGGGCCGTCGGTCAAGCCCGAAATAATCTAGATAAAACCCGTCGCTGGACGCCATTGCACCTCGGTTGCCTTCTGCCTTGTCAAACCTCGTACTGGCCCCCCGGAGATTATCCAAACTCATGCTCTGAACCACCAGAAATCCCTTACACAAAGAACACATCACATAAACAAAAAGTACTTGGGTACTAGTTTGTCACAAAATCAAGATAGCAGGCACCACTAAACTGCACACGCGGTGAATTGACCTTTCCGCTTTCTCAATCTGAGGTGATCGGCGCGATTGTTTCCGTTGCGCCCTTATTGAGTTGACCGAGAAAGAGGCAATCAGAACCTGCTGTGATCACACATTAAAAGAGATTCTAGGGGCGGGAATCAAACCTAAAGAGCTAAATTCTTGCCCATTGTGTCCCGCAGGGAAACGAAAGTTCATGAATTTGCGGCCGATCAATTGGTCGCAGCTTCATGATACCGTAAAAAAGCACCTGCATTCAGCGACCAGAGAACACGTTCGCCAGCATTAATGTTTTGCAAGGCAGGTGGAATTTGTTAACAGTTGGATACGGGAAAGCGGCCTCGCAAGTGAGTAAGTGCAGGGTCGAAGTGGTATAAAAATATAAGATTTTAAATATGTGTGGTTGAGGTCGAGCGTGTTCGGTTCGTAAGTTTGGTGAGTGGTTCGTGAGTAATTGTGTGTGTTGGGGGTTTAAATAGTGACAAGTCATTCGAAAGAAGTGGCCAACGCTGGCGCGGGCTACTCCGGTATTTCTGTTGTGCCTGCCACAGTGTCATATCCAGGGATATACAGAAGCGGAGGCAAGCGTCTTTTTGACATAGCGTTCGCAGTGCTTGCAGCGCCTTTTGTCGTGCCGGTGGTGCTGTTGCTGGCCGCGTTTCTTGCGTGTCAGGGCGTGACCCCGTTTTATCGGCAGGAACGTGTCGGCAAGAATGGCAAAGCCTTCAAGATGCTTAAATTGCGCACCATGGTGCATGATGCTGAAACCGTGCTGCAGGAGCATCTGGCGAAGAACCCCGAAGCCCAGGAAGAATGGGACCGCGATCAGAAGCTGCGCAATGACCCGCGTATCATCAAATTCGGAACTTTCCTGCGCAAATCCTCGATGGATGAGCTGCCGCAGTTCTGGAACGTTTTTGTAGGTGAAATGTCCGTGGTCGGTCCCCGCCCGATGATGGTGAACCAGAAAGAGCTTTATCCAGGAAAATTCTATACCGCCATGCGTCCCGGCCTTTCGGGACCCTGGCAGGTTTCGAAACGCAATCAGTCCACATTTGCTGAGCGTGCGTTTCACGATACCGAGTATTGGAAAAGCATGTCGTTCAGTACAGATGTTTCAATCGTGTTCCGGACCATTTTTGTGGTCCTGCGCGGCACGGGTTGCTGAGAACGGGCCATGCAGCCGAACAGGTTGATTGGTTGTATGCTTTTTCCTTAAGTTTTGCAGGAGAACAGCAATGAACTGGATCGTACCTCCTATTGGCGCACGGCTGATCGCAGCTCTTTTTGCGGCGACGCTCCTGCTGAGCGCGTGCGACTCGGCCGAGGAGCGGGCCGAAGCGCATTTCCAGGCCGGGTTGGCCCATCTGGAAGCCGGTGATGTCGAACGCGCACTTGTTGAGTTCAGAAATGTTTTCAACCTCAACGGCCAGCATAAAGAAGCGCGACTGACCTTTGCCAGGGTGGAGCGCGAGCGCGGCAACATCCCGGTTGCATATGGTCAGTATCTGCGGCTGATAGAGCAGTACCCAGACAACCTTGAGGGCCATCGGAACCTTGCCGAGATGGCTCTGGAAGTGGGGAATTGGGAAGATGTCAGGCGTCACGGCGCATTGGCAAGTGCTCTGGCTCCGGATGATATCGAAATCAAATCCATCAATAATATGCTGGCTTATACCGACGCGGTCAGGGATGGGGATTTCGCAAGTGTGGACGTCGCCGTCTATAGAGCCCGCGAGATGATCAAAAGCCATCCGGAACTGATGACCGCGCGCCAGATCGTAATTGACCATCTGATCCGCGATGAGGACTGGCCGGGTGTTCTGCAGGAAACAGAGGTGGCCATAGCCACCGATCCAATGGAAGAAAGCCTTTATGGAATCCGGCTCCGCGCACTTCAGGAACTGGATATGCCCGCAGAAATCGAGGCGTTTCTTCGGCAGATGGCCGTGACATTCCCTGACGATGAGGGCGTCGAGCAGTTGCTTGTGGAACATTATATCGATCAGGGGAATCTGGATGCGGCAGAACAGATGCTGCGGGCCGAGGTGGATCCGCTCGCTGAAGATCACATGCCGACACAGCGGTTGATCGCCTTTCTGAACGATAACCGCGACTCTGCAGCGGCAATTGCCGAGCTGGATACGATCATCGCTCAGAACGGCCCGAACACGTTCCAATTCAAGACGGTGCGTGCAGCGCTGAAATTCCGATCGGGTGATGAACAAGCCGCGATCGCCGAGATGCAGACACTTCTGGAAGGCGCGGAAAGAAACATACAGACCCGCGCTAGTGAGGTAGAATTTGCCCTCATGCTGTTCCAGGTCAGCCAGCCCGATGAAGCCCGCGCTTTGGTTGAAAAAGTCCTGTCCGAGGATGCAGCCCAGGTCAGCGCTCTCAAGTTCAAGGCGTCCTGGCTGATTGACGAGGACAAGACCGGCGATGCGATTGTGCTTTTGCGCGAAGCGCTCGGTCAGGCGCCCCGTGACCCGCAATTGATGACCCTGATGGCCCAGGCGCATGAGCGCAACGGAGACAGAGAACTGATGGGCGAGATGCTGGCGCTGGCGACGGAAATTTCGGGGAACGCACCGGACGAAACGCTGCGCTATGTCCGATTTCTGATCGCGGAAGGTGATCTGGTGATCGCCGAACGTGTTTTGGCCCAAGCCCTGCGCCAGACTCCGGAACATTCCGAGCTTCTGCTTTTGTTGGGAGAAGTATATCTGAGCATGCAGGATTGGGACCGCCTGGAAACCGTCCTTCATGCCATCAGGGATCTGGACAGCCCGGGAACACGGCGCTCCGCGAATGAGCTCAGGGCGCACATGCTGGCCGCACAGCAACGCACACATGAGCTGACCTCTTTCCTGAACGAGCTGGCGGATGATCCCGAATTTGGCCTGCCCGCCGATATCGCGCTTGTTCGCCTGATGCTTACAAAGGGGCAGACGGCCGAAGCCTTCGCCCATCTTGACCAGTTGCTTGCAGAAGACCCGGATTCTTTGCCAATCCGCCTGATCAAAGCCCGCGCGTTGATCAGTGAAGGCGACCGCGGTGAGGCTGAGCAGCTCTACCGTGTCATTCTTGAGGAATATCCGACTACGACGCGGGCATGGATTGCGTTGCACGGATTGGCAACGGAACGGAACGCTCCCGATCAGGCTAGGGAAATTCTGACCGAGGCATTGACCAATCTGCCTGAAAACCCGGCCTTGCTCATGCTGCAGGCGACGGAGTACGAACGCAGCGGGGATCTGGACCAGGCAATCGCAACATACGAAAAGCTCTATCCGATCACCAATCGCTCTCTGATTGTAGCCAACAATCTTGCAAGCCTGCTGACAACACATCGTAACGATGAGGAGAGCCTGCGGCGCGCGCAAGTTTTGGCGCAACGTTTGCGCGGCACACAGGAACCGGTCTTTCAAGAAACATATGGCTGGGTCGCCTACCGGGTGGGAAATTATGAAGAGGCGGTCGCCTATCTTGAACCTGCGGCAGCGGCGTTCCCTGAGCATCCCCTGGTACTATATCATCTGGGGAAAACATATGCGGCTTTGGAGCGGAACGAAGATGCGCTGCGTCTTCTCCATAAAGCCAGGGCTTTCAGCGGGGTTTCTACGGAAGTCGCGTCATTGGTAGAGGCTGAGATTGAACAGCTGAACGCTGTACCCACCAACAGCCACTAACGCAGAGCTAATGACGCCGCTGCATTTCTGCCGCATCTTGTATGTATCAGACTCCCTGCTGATTGTTTTGCAGCTTGTGGGAAGGCATAAGTAGGAAAAAGTGAGAGATTTGAATATGCGTACAGTCATCGGGTCATTAATCGCTCTTGCCCTTACCATGATCGCGGCCACCGCATCATGGGCGCAATCCTATCAAATCCAACCGGGTGATGCGCTGCAGGTTGAAGTTCTCGAAGACCCCACCCTGAATCGGACCATTCTGGTTCTGCCGGACGGGTCCATCAACTTTCCGCTTGCCGGCTCGATCCGTGCGGCCGGTCAGTCGACCAGCGGATTAAGCGCGTCGCTCTCATCGGCGTTGGCCTCGAATTTCAATACGCCGCCGACAGTCTTTATTTCAGTGGCGTCGCTGGCTCCGCCGCCGCTTCTGGGCGGACAGGCCGCATCCGGACCAACCATCGATGTTTTCATCATGGGTGAGGTCAATGTGCCCGGCAAGCATCTGGCAACCGAAGGCACGACAATTCTTCAGGTTTTGGCTCAGGCCGGTGGTCTGACCAATTTCGCGGCTCGCAAGCGCATCGAATTGCGCCGGGCTGACAGTAAAACAGGCGTGATGAGAAAATACACCTATAACTACAAAGGCTCGGGCGGTGGCATCCAAGGCAATACAGTGCTTAGACCCGGAGACGTGGTTGTCGTACCAGCACGCCGCTTGTTCGAATAGGGGCTGATACAGGTGGGGAAATCCAGGAGCAGGCTGTCCACCATTCTGGGGGGCGGGATCGCTGTCATAAGTTCGTTTACACCAGCTGTCGGGCAGCAGGCCTCGACACAGCAAACGACTGCGCAGCAAACACAAACCTCGACACAGCAAACATCCGTGCAGCAGACAACCGTCGCACCGACAGTTGTGCAGCAGACACCCAGCCAGCAATTGATCACACAACGGGCACAGCGAAACCCGGCCCGAAGGGTCGGCCTGCCGACCGGTCAGCAGATTGGGACCGGGACCGGCCTGAGTGTGACCCTGGATTATCTCTCGTCGCTCAGACATGACAGCAATCTTCGCCTGACCGATCCTTCGCTTGGGTCCACGACCTGGTGGGAGAATACGCTGGCATTGGGTATTCTGAAGCAGACCTCGGATTCGAGATTGGCTCTTGACCTTTCCGGACTGTACCGGATCGCCAATGAGCCGATTATCGGGACGGATTCCAGCTTTGCGGACCCGTCTGCCCGCCTGTCGTATCAGCGGTCGCGCCAGAACAGCCAGCTTGACCTGCTATTGGATTACCGCGAACAGGATCTGGCTTTTAATCGTTCACTGACCGACACCAATCTGGATGGCAGAATCGATGCCGCCGATGTGACCGGAACCATCGGGGATCAGGTCAACTCCTTGGGCAACCTGAATTGGCAAACCGGCCTGAATGATCCAATCGGGTTCCAATTCATCTACAGCTATAGCGAACGCACTTATACAAACACGATCGATCCGAACCTGTTCGACAACAAATCAAGCGATTACACGGCGATCACAACATTGCGGGTGTCACCGGTTTTCCAAGCCAACTTGCGTCTCGGCTACACTGATTTCTCGGCAGAAGACAACGTGCGAACCGATGAGCAAACAACGGTTGTGACAGTAGGGGGGACCTATGACATATCCCCTGTCACCACCGTCAGTGCGAATATCGGTTACAGTCAGGTGGATGACACGCAGCGCACAACCAATACCAACACCGTGACCGAGGATTTCGTCTGGGATTTCGCATGGAACAAAACCCTGCCAGATGGTTCGGCGGATTTTCAGATTGACCAGACATTCGGGGTCAATGGGTCACGGATAAACGCAACGGCCGGCCGCAGTTTTCAGCGCGCCAACGGACTATTCAGCTTCAACCTGGGCCTGACCAGAGGACCATTCGACGAAGTCACACCGATCGGGCAGCTCGACTACAGCTATCAGCTGGCCAGTTCCCGGATCGGAGCAACGGTGCAACGCCGGGTCGGCACCAGTACGCAGAGCATAGAAACACGTGAAACACTGGTGTTTCTGACATATGACTATTTCATCAACCCGGTATCGGGTCTGTCTTTCAGCGTCGATTACATCGACCAGGAAGACGAGGGAACCGGTCAACCCAACCCGCGCCAGCGCGGTACGTTCAGTGCGTCCTATACACGGGCGGTCACGAAAGACTGGGCTGTAAACGTGGGGTACCAATATGAAATGGACGATCAGAACGGCTTTAAGGCAACTTCAAACTCGGTCTTTCTGACTTTGGGCCGACGCTTTTCTCTCAAACCCTGACGTTCATTCACGCGGTTCATGATATCGACAATCAGGACATCCCGCGCCCAATGTCCCGAAAACGGATCAAAATAGCGGGAACTTGAGCCGTCATAATTTCAGGCCACACCTTATTGTGCATGATGGACCGTGATGCATCACCTCGATTCGAAAAACAGCCGCAGTAATATCCTTGAAGCGGCCAGAAGAGACTTGCCGGTCCTGAACACCGTCGGGCTGTTCTGGTTTGTCCTGCTGCTGCTTGGATCGGTACCCGTCTTCTGGATCGGGATCGTGTCTCTGGGCGCCGCCTGGAGCACCCCCGAATACAGCCATGGCCCGCTGATCCCGATCATCTCACTGTATCTGTTCCTGCGTGAATTGCGGGATATGCCGCCACCCAACCCGGTTGTGCATGATCGCTGGCCAGGTGTGGCGGTGATTGCCGTGGCCCTGATCATCGCCATTCTGGGCAACCTGGCCCGTATTCCCGATATCGTCACCTATGCCATGATCATCTGGGTGGGCGGCGTCATGCTGACCGTGTTCGGCTGGCAGCGGGGCAAATACCACCAGCTGCCCGTGCTGCATCTGGTGTTCATGCTGCCGCTGCCGCAGTTCGTCTATTGGAAGCTCACGATCTTCCTGCAATGGATTTCGTCCGAACTGGGCGTCTGGTTCGTGCAGATGGCCGGTGTTTCGGTTTTCATCGAAGGCAACATCATCGATCTGGGGGTCTACAAACTGCAGGTGGCCGAGGCCTGTTCCGGGCTGCGCTATCTGTTCCCGATCCTGAGCTTCTCGTATCTCTTTGCCCTGCTTTACCGTGGCCCGATCTGGCACAAGGTGGTTTTGCTGGTTTCGGCGGCCCCTCTGACCGTGCTGATGAACTCGATCCGCATTGGCGTGATCGGCGTGCTGGTCAATCAGCACGGCATCGAGCAGGCTGAAGGCTTCATGCATTTCTTTGAAGGCTGGATCATCTTCCTGCTCTGCGTCGCCATTCTGTTCCTGATGGCCATCGGCTTGCAGCGCCTGGCGCCGAATCCGCAACCCTTTGCCGAGACCATTGATCTGGATACCCAGGGGCTGGGTTCTGTTGCCTTGCGTATCTTTGGCATTCGCGCATCGGTGGCGCTGGCGGTTGCGGCCCTTCTGACGCTGGCGGTTTCAACCGCCTGGACCCTGCGGCCCGCTTCCGAAGTGCGGCCTGTGGAACGTGACCCGTTTGTTCTCTATCCACGGCAGCTTGGCCCCTGGTCCGGGTCGCCCACCACGTTGGATCCACAGGTTGAACAGGTTCTGGGTGCCAGCGATTACCTCAATGCCACCTATATCAACACCGGATCGGGCGATTTCGTGAACATGTTCGTGGCCTTTTACGACAAGCAGACCGACGGCGACGGCATCCATTCGCCCGAAGTGTGCCTGCCGGTGGGCGGTTGGGAAATCTTCAGCCTTGAACCGTATGAGATCAACCCGGGCAACACGCCTTATGGCCGCTTTACGGTCAACCGCGCCGTGATCCAGAAAGAGCTGTCAAAACAGCTGGTCTATTACTGGTTCGAACAGCGCGGCAAGCGTATGGTCAATGATTTCCGCGCCAAGATGAGCGTTATTCAGGACGGCTTCACCATGGGGCGCACCGATGGCGCTCTGGTCCGGTTTGTGACCCCCATCCTGCCCGGTGAAACCGAAGCGGATGCGGATGCAAGGTTGCAACGTTTCATGGAGCCAAGCCTGAACCGCCTGCCCCGCTTTGTACCGTTTTAGAAAGACGGCAAGCTCGATGTGATCGCAGCGCCCTGCCCACCAGATCTTTCCCCTGAAGTCATTGCATCCCGGGTGTCAGATGGCATTAAGCACTATAGATTGCACAATGATCTGTTACTGATATCTGAGGGATCAGGTTTTTTAGTTCTTGGTATGTGGGTGGAAATGTGCCTGCGGCAGAAACGATTACGACACTTCGACGCCGTTCACTGCGCCCGGTTCTGGCACTGACTCTGTTTGCCTGCCTCGTTCCCCTGTGCGTAACCCCTGTTCTACCGCTGACAGATTTCTACGCCCATATTGCCCGCTATTATATTCTGGCCAAGTTGCCGGACTCGGTCATGTTGCAACAGAACTACGAAGCCGCCTGGCAACTGCTGCCCAATCTCGGGCTGGACATTCTGGGCACAGGTATCATGCATGTACTGCCCCCGCTTTTGGGGGCTAAGCTGATAGCGGGGTTGATCATTGCGGCCCCGTTCGCGGGTATTCTGTATCTGTCACGTGTTTTGCACGGCCAACTCTCGGTACTGACCGTTTTTTTGGCCGGTCTGGTGGCGTATAACCATATTCTGATCTGGGGTTTTTCGAATTTCCTGCTTGGATTGGGGGTTCTGCTGGGCGCAATCGGATACTGGATTGCGACACAGGACCGGCCTGTCCGGCAATTGACTGTGACTATGTGCATAGGTGTGCTCCTGTTTTTCATTCATGGGCTGGCCTTTGCGCTGTGGGGGTTACTGTTGGGTGCGGTCGAGCTGTCACTTGCTCTTGGACCCGGCCACCCGGGGGGGCGTACGCTTTTTTACAAAGCTTCAAGGCTTGCGCTGGTCGCCGTCATACCAACCCTGTTGTTTACCCAAACGAAAACCATAGGTGCGGGAAGCACCATACCGATAGAAAGTATTCTCGCCCATGCCGAACAGGGAACATTATGGGTTCGGCTGAGCACCGAAGCCTATCTGAGAGTTGATGGCTTCCTTCGCGTGGCCGAAACCACATGGCAATCGATCGACTGGGGCTTTGGCATCGTATTGTGGGGCGTACTGATCGGCGGGCTCGTGACCGGGATCTTGCAGATCGACAGACGCATGAAGCTTGCAGTGGCCCTGTGCGTTCTGCTGATCCTGATCGTACCCCCGACCCTGTTCGGTGTCGGGCATTTGGGCGAACGCATCCCGCTTTTACTTCTGGCGCTTCTGGCCGCAAGCCTGTCTCTGGCTCCCGATGTAAAATCACCGTCCCGCGAAATTGTCGTTGTGATGATCGCAGGGCTGTTTCTGGCACGAAACCTGATGCTGAGCATCGGATGGTATCAGGACAGCAGAAGTTACGTCTCGTATCTTGAAGCACTGAACAGCCATGATACGCGTAGCCTGGGCGCGGGTGCCTATGTCGAAGACGCCAGGAATCCACGCTTTTTTCGGCCCAATTGTCGACCCCTGTCCTTTCTCATGATTTTTAACGGCACCGCGATCCCCACCTTCGCCGATCCCACCCAGCACCCGCTGCACATCATCGGGCCGCTGGCCCAGGTGCAAAACGTGGTTCAGAGCGTTGCCTCGGACGCACATCATACAGTGCCATCCGCAATAGCCACATTGTCAAACGCCAAAGCTGACACAATTGTCGTTTGCTCGACGGAATCGTTTCCGCCAAAGATCCAGGGATTCAATATTCTTGCGACAACCGCACCATGGATATTGTATCAAAGATCAGCTTCCAAATAATTGTGTATCCCATGATAGTGCCAGTGACCTAGAGAACCGCAAATGAGTGAGTATAATGTGCATGTGATTTCGGGGAAGCCTGCGCTGTTTATCGCAGATCGATCAGACGGGCGGGATAACAATTTCAATCTGATCCGGATCATCGCGGCCAGTCTTGTGCTGGTGTCACATGCCTATCCTCTGAGTTTAGGCGCCGAGTTCGGGCAGCCGTTTGAATCCACACTGCATGGGCTGTCGCTTGGTCTGATGTGCGTATGGGCTTTCTTTGCAATTTCGGGTTTTTTCATTACACGCAGTTTCGACCGGAACCCGTCTGCAGCATCATTCCTGATAGCCAGAGCCCTGAGGCTGTTCCCAGCGCTTGCCGTGGTAACCGTGATCACCATTCTGGTTGCCGGGCTTCTGTTAACACAAGCGCCCCCTTCTGTTTTTTGGGGCGAAGCCGGCAGCTACTTCATCCGCAACATGCTGTTGTTCAAACTGCAATACACATTGCCGGGCGTGTTCGAATCCAACCCCTATGGTGCTGCGATCAATGGCTCGCTCTGGTCTCTTTCGTACGAGGTCACCTGCTATGTGGGCGTCCTCTTATGTGGCTTGCTTGGATTTTTGGGAAACAAAAAGATTTTTGCCAGTCTAACGCTGTTATTCCTGTGTTTCTATACAGTCATCGTCGTATTCATTGACGTTAATCCAAGGATCGAGGTCCTCACAAGGCTTGGTCTGCCTTTTCTATCGGGAATGGTTTTTTACATCTGGCGCCGGCACGTACCATTGTCCTGGTCGCTGCTGGCCCTGTCCGCCGCGTTGTCCTTTATGGCCTGGTTCACACCACTGTTTCTACCTGTCTTTGCGATCAGCCTGTCTTATGCCGTGATTTTTGCCGGCTATGTCAAAATCCCGCTTCTCTTGCGCTACAACAAGCTGGGCGATTATTCCTACGGGGTCTACATCTACGCGTTCCCGATCCAGCAACTGGTGGCGCAGTCTGGCGTCGTGACGCCAGTCATCAACATGGCGATGTCTTTCCCCCTCTCCCTGTTATGCGCGGTCCTGTCATGGCACTTCATTGAGGCTCCGGCCATGAAGCTTCGGTTTCCGAGGAAAGCGCATGGGCAGGCAGGAACAAAACAAGTAGCAAAGTAGCGCTCTGGCCGATTACCCCTTCCAGATCCGCTGATACGCCGCGATCAGCGCGGGCACCTGATGCGGCCAGGCCATTTCGGACTCGACCCGGGCGCGGCCATAGCGGCCCATGGCGGCACGACGTTCGTCATCGGCCAGCAATTCGGTGATCTTGTCGGCCATATCCACCGGATCGTTGGCCTTGGCGTAAAGCGAGGCTTCCTGCGCCGAGAACCGCCCTTCGGTCACGTCGAACTGAACGATGGGTTTCTCGAAGGCCATGTATTCGAGGATCTTGTTCATGGTGGATTTGTCGTTCATCTCGTTCACCCGGTCCGGGTTCACGCAGACATCGGCGGTTGACAGGATCTCGAACAGATCATGATCGGGGGCGCGGCCAGTGAAAGTGACATACTCTGACAGGCCCATTTCAGCAGATTGTTCGCGCAGCTTGTCCAGGCTGGGCCCCCCGCCCACAAGGCAGAACTGGATATCGTCGCGGCCCTGAACCTTGACCAGATGCGCCACGGATTCCAGCAGCAGGTCGATCCCTTCCTGATCACCCATGACGCCGACATAACCCACCATGTATTTCCGCCCGTTGCGCCAGGCCGGGTTCGGCGGCAGATGCTGCAACCGGCTAAGGTCAGGACCGGACCGGACGACAAACACATCCTCGGGCGCCATGCCGCCGCGTTCGATGGCGATCTTGCGATAGCTTTCATTGGTGGCAATCGACACACGGGCCGAGGCAAAGGTCAGCCGCTCGAACGTCTTCATCAGTTTCCAGAAGAAACCGCGCTTGTTGAACTTGGCCTCGTAAAGCTCGGGGTTGATGTCGTGGTGATCGAACAGATAGCGCACGCCAAACAGCTTGAAGGGCAGCGCCACCAGAAAGATCAGATCGGGCGGGTTGCAGCCATGGATGACGTGAAAGCCGCGGGTGAATTTGATCTTCAGCGACAGCCAGCTTTCCCAGAACAGCGCCGCGCCATATTCCAGCAGATACCCCAGCGCCCCGCTGGCATCCAGCGGCAGCGGGTGGCGATAGACCTTGATGCCCTCGTCTTCCCACACGCGTTCCTCATGGCCCTTGCCGGTGGGGCAGATGACCGAGACCAGCGCGCCTGCGGCGGCCAGCGTGCGCGCCTCCATCCAGACGCGGCGGTCAAAGGGGACGGGCAGGTTTTCCACCACGATCAGAACCTTGAGGCCCTTCAGGGGCTGGCTCTGGCGCAGCTCTTCGAACGAGATCGGCTGAACGGCGGGCACAGGGCTAGTCATATTCATAGGTTCTTACCACCTCTGCATCACCCAGGTTCAGATCATTCACGATCCGGTTTGAACCGACCACCAGATCCCAAGGCCCGGCCTCGGCCGTGGCGCGGTCCACCAGCAGGCTGCCCACGTTGGGCAGGTGGGTAAAGGCATAACCAAGGTTCTGCCCCCGCAGATCGGCCGGTTTGATGGCCGGATCATAGATCGACAGCTGATAGCCCGCCTGCAACAGGCGCCGGGCGATATCGACATTGGGGCTTTCGCGCAGATCATCGGTTCCGGCCTTGAAGGCCAGCCCGGCCATCAGCACCCGGCCCCCATCAGGCAGCCGCGCCATGATATCCTGCGCCTGATAGGTTTTATGCGCCTGATTGGTCTGCAACAGGCTGTCGATCAGATGCGTATGCGCCCCCACCTCACCGGCGATATGTTGCAACGCACGCACATCCTTGGGCAGGCAGGACCCCCCGAACGCGCCCCCCGGACGGGTGTAATAGGCCGAGATGTTCAGCTTGGTGTCCGAGACGAAAATCTCGTGCATGGTTTTTGCCGACACGCCCATGCTGTGACAGATGCGGCCCACCTCATTGGCAAAGGCCACCTTGGTGGCGTGCCAGGTGTTGTCGACGAATTTGGTGATCTCGGCCTCTTCAAAAGCGGTATAGAACACCGGCGCATCCAGGCCTTCGTGCATTTCGTCCATCACGGCCGAGCGGTTGCCATCGGCGGTGCCCACAACGATCTTGGGCGGGTTGAAGAAATCATCCACCGCCGAAGCCTCGCGCAGGAATTCGGGGTTATAGACAATCTCGATCGCCTGTCCCGTCCGATCGCCCAGATAGCTTTGGAAGATCGGCTCGATCAGCTGCCGCACCGTGCCCGGCCGGAAGGTGGATCGGTACGCCACGGTCAGCGGTCGCGCGCGGTCGGGCGAAACGGCCTTGGCAATCTGCCGCGTCACCTCGGCCACGAAATTCATGTTGTGCGACCCGTCAGTGGAACTGGGCGTGCCGACGCAAACGATGGCCAGATCCACATCCGACAGGTCGGGGATTTCAACCGTGGCGCGGATCAGGTTCTTTGCAAGCGCCTCGGTCAGCAGTTCGGCCACCTTGGGTTCCTTGATCGGAGGCTGCCCGGCATTGATTTCCGAGACCTTGTCGGCATTCACATCGACGCCGATCACCTCATGCCCCTCACGGGTCAGACAGCACGCTGCCGTGAACCCCACATATCCCAGACCAAAAATCGCAATCTTCATACTGTTATACCATCTTGAAAACAGGCGCCGGGTCCAGAAAACTCCGGGCTCTTCTACTTGTTACCCTTGCGCAGTCAGAATCCAATCTGAGACACTGAGGCGAAACTTCATTTTTCTATGTGATATTCTGCGCCGACTCGCCGCGTCGGTACTGATTGAAACATGGTGTACCTCTCTGAAACTGGAAAAACATGCGATTTCAACACAAAAATATACTTACAGGTTTGACTAGCAGCCAGCCGACTAAATTCCTAGAACAGCAAGTGCGGGTTTTTTGAAGCGACGTTGAGGGTAGCCAGATTAGAAACATTGGCACGTTGATAAGTTTTTTGTTCCGAGTATGGAAAGGCAAACCTTTTGAAGCCTCCAGTTGAACCAGGCGCGACTATCGCCCCGGGCACACCCGATCACAGCGCGACCCTTACCAGGGGGGCCGCAACATTGTTTGCGTCGGGTGTTTTCAGCCAGTTTCTGGGCGTTTTGACATTGGTGGTGACGGCCCGTCTTCTGACGCCGACGGATTTCGGGATCATTGCCTATTTCATAATCGCGGCCGCGTTTCTGGAAATCGTCCAGCGGGCCGTTTCCATGATCCTGATCCGCCAGCCCGAGATCACCGACGATCACCTGAACACCGTGTTCACGATGCAGGTGCTGTTGGGCGTCTTTTCGGCACTCCTGATCTGGGCCAGCGCCCCTCTGATGACATTTTTTGGGCTTGCGGAACTGACATCGCTTATCCCCGCGCTCTGCTTCATCGCTATCGCAAGTTCCATCAAGAGCACACGCTTCCCACTTTTGGAAAGAGATCTCCGGTTCGGTTTCATCGCAGGGGAAGAAACGACCAGCCGAATTGCATATACATTGATGGCCATCAGCCTCACATGGATCTGGCGTGATTACTGGGCCATCGTGGTCGCCAGCGTCATCACTCAGGTCATCCGGGTCATCTGGTCCTTTTCCGTTGCCCCGATGCGGCCCAGGTTAACGCTCCGATGCTGGCATGACTGCATTGATGTGTCATCATGGTCACTGGGGGCCCAGATCACCCAGTTTCTGATCAACAACATGCCCCAGATTGTCATCGGAAGCATGCTGGGTCTGGCCGATGCAGGGATTTTCAGGGTCGGCTATCGTCTTGTGGTCCTGTTCACCAGCCAGATCATCGGCCCGTTGGAACGGGTGGTTTACCCAAGCCTTGCCAATGCCTCCCGGACCCAAGGCTCCAGCCAGGAAGCCTTCGAACGGGCCAACGCCATCCTTCTGGGGATCATCGTTCCAGCCAGCGTCGGCATGGCCCTGGTTGCCAATCACCTGATCGTTGTCGTGGCCGGTTATCAGTGGCTGGCCGCTGCACAGGTCATCTGGGTGCTTGCCCCTTTGAAAGCGATCGAGACATTGCAGGCCAATGTTCGGTCTGCAAGCTACGTCGAAGGCTCTACAAAGCGCCTGTTTCTCCGCAACACAATCCTGCTGATCGCCACAACTGCGCTGACGGTGCTGGGATCGAACTACGGCTTTACCGGCGCGATCCTCGGCTCCGGAGCCGCCAGCCTGTTTGCGATCGGTCTGGCGCTGATCATGGCCAAGGATTTCGGAACCGGTGGGTTTTTGGCACCGATCCTGATGGCCTGGCGTACATTTGCGTCGACCTTTGCCATGTTGCTTGCCGTTCTATTTGTCAGCAGTGCCTATGGCAGTGGCGACGCAGTGGGATGGGCTTACGAGACAGCGGAAGACCTGCCGCTGCTACGTATCCGGTTCTCGGTCAAAGTTCTCGTCGGAGTTTTTGTCTATGTTGGCACACATCTGCTGCTCTGGCGCCTTGCCGGGAAGCCAAAAGGGTTCGAGAGCCTGGCGCTGGAGCTTGCCGCAAAACTCAAACGCAAGCTGTCCAAGGCAGCGTGATGGCCCCGGTTACGCTGACCTCACTCTGCATAAACCGCCCGCCTGATCAGGCCACAACTTCACTTTTGAGTTGCGCTATTATGTGATCGATATGCGCAGCCGAAAGGTACTGGTGCACTGGCAAAGATACGACATTGTCTTTCAGGGTCATAGCCTCGGCCTGCCCTGACCAGTCGAGATTGCGGTTGAAGCCCGCCCACCAGGCAGTGGCACCAATCCCGCTTTTTTTCAGCGCCCGCACGACCCGGTCACGCCCCGCGACTATGATCGGCATATTCAGCGGACAGGCATCGACCGGAAGCTCCGGAACAAGCATGCGTATCTCGGGAAACTCGTTGAAAGCATCCCGGTACCGCTGCCAGTTTGCCCGTCGGACCGCAATGGTTTCTGCTACGGAATAGGCCCGCAATGGACGGGATGTGAAGACACTCATCTGTGCGCAGCGCAGCGCCGGGTCGAAATAATAGTGCCCCGGAATGTCTTCCGGTTGATCCCCGTCACTGTGGGGCAGCGGTTCTTGTCGGCCGCGTGCCTTCTGAAGCATGGCCTGCATACGAGACAGCCCCAATACGGTTGCCAAACCAGCGCGCAAAAGTGTTTTGGCCACGTCCTTGCCCGGGGCAGGCCGCGGAAACGGATGCCTAGCGCTCAGGTCCGGCGCATTGATGACCATGGCCCCACCACCCGGAACAGGCACAAACTTGTAGAAGCAGAAAACCGATACGTCTCCGGTGCGGCCTTCTGCCGGCGAAGCACCGCTGAGAAGGCTCAATGCACAATCTTCGATCATCCGCAGCCCATGCTGATCGCACAAGGCCCGCAGGTCCTCCAGGTATGGCTGCAGCACACCAAAATAGTGGATCACATATATCGCCTTCGTCCGCCCGGTAATAAGTGGCGCAATCCGTGCGGGATCGGCACGCAGGTTTTCGGAAACCGGATACAACCGAACCGAAAGGCCCGCATCAATCAGCGGGTCGACCTCGGAACCGCAATTATAGGCGGGGGCCAGAACTTCATCCCCGGGTTGCAACCCCAAAAGGTCACAGGACGCCCGGATTGCCACGCGGGTATTATAGCTCCAAAACACCGACCGGTCCTGGAACAGGGCTGTGTACCCGCCAGCAGAATCCCGGCGAAACAGATCGGACAACCGCATGACAGGATCGCCGCAATAAAGTGCGTTCCCACGGTCAGTCATTCGATGCCAAACTCAGAGGCCAAAATTTACCCGCACCCGATCTTAATACAGTCTTGTCTTTCAAGGTTTCGCACCGTCAAAATATTACCTCAATATACTGATCTAAATGATTTGACTTTTATAGCTACTTTTCGACAACAACGGTCCCGGTACGGTCACGTTTTAAGTGTTCACAGAATGTGGCAGTGTTAAAAATTTGGAATGTAAGTGGTTAACGAGAGCGAAGCATCATGGTTTCATCGCCGCCCGGCACGAGTAGCGAATACGCTGTATCTATCATTATCGTGAACTGGAACACCCGGGACATTCTTCGGGACTGCTTGGCGTCCATTGCGCATGAGACCCGGCTGCCGCACGAAATCATCGTTGTCGACAACGCCTCCAGCGATGGCTCACCTGAAATGGTGGCCGATGAATTTCCTCAGGTCCGGTTGATCGCGAATACCAAAAATCTGGGCTTTGCCGCTGCCAACAATCAAGGGCTCGAGATTGCTACAGGCGCCAAGCTGCTGCTGCTCAATCCCGATACGATCATCCTAGATCATGCTATCGATGTTATGAGCGCCTGGCTCGACGCGCATCCGGATGTCGGATGCGTCGGCTGTCAGGTCTTCGAAGGCCCTGAAACCATCCAGTTAACCTGTTTTGCCGATCCCGGACCGCTCAGCTTGGCAGTGATCGAATTCGGACTGAAACGGCTGTTTAGCTGGCCGGAATATGGGGGCTGGGACCGGACAACGCAGCGCGACGTGGATGTGGTGTCGGGCATGTTCATGCTGGTACCACGCCCGGTCTTCGAAGAAGTCGGTTCGCTGGATGACGCGTTCTTTATCTATTCGGAAGAAGCTGACTGGTGCCGACGTATCCGCAATGTTGGCAAACGCTGCGTCTTCGCGCCCGAGGCACGGATTCTGCATCTTGAAGGCGGCTCGAAAAGCACCGCTCAGATCAAATCGCGCATGTATGTGCAAAAGCAAAAAAGCAAGACGATCTACGCCAGAAAGCACTACGGCCGAAGCGGTGAACTGATAACGCGCGCGATCTTCCTCAGCAGTGCAATGTTACGCGGGATTGCCTTTGGCTTGATCGGGCTTCTACGCACCACGCCCGATCACAAGGCCAGGCTGCGCCTGTCCGGAGCGGCAATCCGGTATCATCTTTTCGGTCAGGAACCGATGGCATGAGGGACGCCATTTCCAACAATGCAGATATCGAGCTTGAGTGTGTCGAAATACCTGCACACAAGCTGAGCATACAAGCTAGCTGGGACAGTTTTGTCTCAGCGTTGGGTGCCGAGATATATTTCCTGTCCGACTGGCAATCTGCGTGGTGGGACCATTACGGCAAAACGTTTGCCGCCAGCCGGCATCCCGTCAGCTATATTCTGCGGAACGGTTCAGAGATTGTTGGCGTTCTGCCCTTTTGCGTTGAAACGCTTTGGGCCGGCCCCATTCCGGTGCGCGTCGCCCGGCTGGCGGGCGTGGATCCTAATTTCGCGGTCATGGAACTGCCCATTGCCGCCGGTTACGAAAACACAGTTCTCGGGGCTGTCATTGAACACCTGACCGATCATTTGAAATGTAGCGTCGTAAGCCTGTCGCCCTTGTCAGAACGCGCAGGGCAATTGGAAAACCTGCGTGCCCTGAATGGGCGTGGCCTATCCGTTTTGCGCGACATCAGCACCCGCGGGCATACACTGATGACTCTGCCTGATACCTTTGATGCGTTTATGGCCTCGCTTTCGAAAAGCCGCCGCCGTGAGGTCCGGCGGGACATCAAACGCCTGACCCCGGCAGGTGAGGTCTTGCGCACTGTTAGTTCCACGCCGGAAACCGTCGATGCAATGATGGATCGGTTCATCGCATTGCATACGCGACAATGGGAGGCCGCCGGAAAAGGGGGGCATTTTTCCGACTGGCCGGTTGCGGCAGCGTTCTATCGCAGCCTGATGCAAGGCCTGAGCCCGAAAGGCCATGCGGCAATCGATGAACAATGGCGGGATGAAACGCTGCTGTCCAGCCAGTTGCGTTACACCCTGAACGGCAAGGTGCTTTGGTGGCTGAATGCACGGGAAGTCGATGCCGAATTTGCAAAGGCAGGCCTGGGCCGCGTCGGTCTGGTCACGCGTGTTGAAGAGTTGATCGATCAGGATGCGCACCTGATTGAAGCCGGCGCCGGCGAGTATGAATACAAGCTGAGCTACGGAGGAGATTTGGTGCCGCTTTACAATATCGTTCTGGCACCTGATCGGGCTTCAGCGCGATTACGAGCCCGCCTATTGCTTTTGTGGGCGGATGCACTGCATTTCTTTTACTACCGTGTCTGGTTCCTGAAAGTCCGCCCGCGGCTGGGAATCCGGCCGAACAGCCTCTGGAGCAGCTGGATACGGATGCAATTATGAACACGACCCTCTCGTTTCAGAAAGTCACCGCGGAAGACTGGCCCCGGATCAGCGCCGGTTTTCACGATCTGACATACGAACAGACCCTGACGTATGCGCAGGCCGCAGCACAACGGATCGGCGCCACGACTGATTTTATCACCCTGTCAGATCAGGCAGGTCAGCTGACCGCTGCCGCCTGCCTGCGCGTAAAGCGCGTGCCCGGCCTGGGGCGCGGTATCGCCTGGATCGCAGCAGGCCCCATGATGCATCACCGCGAGCAGCCCGAAATCGACCAGGACCGGCTGGATGCAACATTTGCGGCACTGCGCGCCTATGCCCAGAAAACCGGGCATATCCTTCGGCTGCGGCTTCCCGCACTGCCCTTTTACGACGTACCAGCAATAGATCAGTCTGCCGCAGCAGCGGGTTTTTGCACCACCGATCGCTCTCGGCTTTATCGGACAGTCGTCATCGACTGCGAACAGGACGAAGAAACATTGCTCAAGGCGCAACATGGCAAATGGCGCAACCATCTGCGCAAATCGTTGAAAAGCGATCTGTCGCTGGAAAGCGCCCCGATCTCCGAAGCCTCAGGCAGATTTCATGAACTCTACCAGCAGGTACAGGCCACCAAAGGGTTCGAGCAACCTGATATCCCCCCCGAATTCTACTATCCACTTCAGGGCGCTGATTTTTCCCACGAGGTTCTGTTTGCCCAAAAAGATGGTGTCGACATAGCCGGCATGACAATCGGCCGGACAGGGAATTTCGCAGTCTATCTGTTTGGCGCGACAACGGATGTGGGGCGCCGCTGCAATGCCGGCCATTATCTGATGTGGGAATCCATCCTGAGGCATCGGACACAGGGCATAAAATGGTACGATCTGGACGGTATCGACCCTAATATCAATCCGACCGTCACAGAATTCAAACAACGGACCGGTGGAACGGACTTGTTGGCGGCCGGACCTTATGAGTACCGACCCGCCGGATTGGGTTCGGCTTTGATAGGCACCGCCGAAACGCTTCATTCCCGCTTGAAAACAGCACGCTAATGACCACTGGAACGAGTATCATTTTTCACGGCATCGGCACACCGGAACGTGCCCTGGAACCGGGTGAGGCCCCTTACTGGCTGTCAGTCAGTCAATTCGAATATGCGCTCGACCGGATCGCCCATGCCCCCGATCCGGACCATTTCACGATCACTTTCGATGATGGCAATCTGTCAGATTACAGTATCGCCCTGCCCGCCCTTGCGGCCCGCAACCTCCGGGGGCGATTTTTCGTACTCACCGATCGGATCGGGCAGGTGGGCTCGCTGGATGTCGAACATCTTCATACCCTGCGCGACGCAGGCATGACAATTGGAAGTCATGGCATCGGTCACACGATGTGGCCCACCCTGGATGATGCTGCACTGACCGAAGAGCTGTGCGCATCACGGGCGCAGCTTGAAAAAATCTGCGGACATCCGGTGACAGAGGCGGGCATCCCCTTCGGGCGCTATGACGCAAGGGTCCTTAGGGCCTTGCGCGATGCGGGGTACACCGCCGCCTGGTCCAGCGATGGCGGCAATTGGCGCGCAAACAGTTTTCTGCGGCCACGGACTTCGTTGCGTGGTGACATGTCCACGCACGAGATGGGTGCCACTTTATCCGGTCAAATGCCGCCCCTGCGCCGTTTGCGGCGGGCTTTGGGAATGTCTCGGCGGCGCTGGATGACGACCGGCTGAACCGGTTCTGACAGCCCGCCTTGCTGGTAGCTCGGCCGGAACAATCTGTGGAAACCGCGTATAACGCAATTTCCTGCCTTCAGTCGGTGTCTGTACACTGTCGCCGCCCTGGCTTTCCTGATCATCAGCATCAAAAAGCCAAACCCCCGCCCCCAAAAGAAACATGAAGAAACAGAAGGTAGAGTCCCACAAATGCACCGTGATCGCGGAAACACATAGGCCCAGCAACGCAATCAAATACCCAAGACGGGCGTCTGCGACGGCGCCGGTCAAATTCCTGTTGCCGGCTTGGAAAAAGACAACCAACACCGCACCCAACAGCAGAAATAGCCCCGGGAACCCATGCCGCAATGCTATCACCAGCCAGAAATTGTCCACCGTGGTCAACATGGCCATCCAGTGGGGTCGCGTATAGTCATTCAACCCGATTCCAAACAACGGGTTCTGCAGAACATCGTCAGAGGCGAAGGTGAAAATATTGATCCGCGTAAATGCGGTGCCCGGTGTCAAAGTGAAGTGTGTTGCGAAGATCTGAAACATAGTCCGATTGGAACTGACTTCGCCGACGAAGTACAAAAAGGAGAAAATATAGAGAAGAATTTTCCACCTATTCTTCAGGAACCAAAATATCCTGTTCCACGCCATCAGCATCATCTGAAGGATGACATTCATGAAAGCACCCGAGGACAAGGAACAGAAGACGGTGCCCCCAACGATGGAAACGAGACCAACCTTTTTGTTAAAGGATTTATTCCATCCCAACACATACCAGGTAAGTGCAAAAGCCGGTGCACAGAACACTCCAAACAAAATCGGATGCGGCATCGTTGTCTGAGCGCGCAGCAATCCCAGTCTCGGTGGAAAATACCACTTTTGATAAACACTCATCACCTTCCCAAACAGATTCAGGAGCGGCATCTTACCCGTGACAGCTTCATAAGCCGCAAACGGTAAGAGAACCATGATCAGAATGAAGAGGCATTTCACAAAAAACCGGAACGCATCCAAATTGCGAATATAAGTTCGGGCAATAAAATAGGGGGTTAGCGTTTCTATCATGAACATTCCGATGAACTGCCACAGTTCCTGAATGCCGTGATTGACGGCCAAAGTCAGGCTGGCCCAGAACGCAAAGCCGATCACCAGGAAATCGACCGCCCTGATTCTACCTGCCTTACCGCTCAGCCATCCAAAAACAGCAGGGAACATGTAAAGAAGCAGGATCACGCGATAGCCGTTGAGTTTCAGCCCGCCAAGAAAGAAATAGAATGGCATCGCAAAAGATATGACGAGCAACATCAGGACAAGCGGTTTTGTCACCTGTTCTCTCGTTTTGGCTGATGACACAGCAATCATTCGAATTTCCTGCCCTTAACTCAAGTAACTCTTCAAAAACCAAAAAAACTGGTGGCTTTCATAGCCACGCCCTTGCCATTAAACACGCCAGCGAAAATCATCCATGTCAGTCTTCATTGAGTGGGATAGTTCTTTGCCAGCGTTGATCCGGCATTCAGGCGATCCATGAGACTGCCGGGACGCACGCCAAACTCATTGTACCCCTTTTCCCGCCCCAACGCATGGTAGATGAATTGCTGATCATAATACCCTTCCTGAGACGGGTTTTGATCCTGAATCATGGCATTGTTAAGAAGCACCCAATCGCGCTGGTTTTCATACCCCATGATGTTTGCCGCGGCGTTCTGTTCGATGACAACGGATGTCGAGTCCGGTGAGATATTGATTACCGGCACAGAATGGCCACCGGGCACATTGATCAGAGAGTTCTTTCTGACCGAAATGTTGTCGGAACCGTAGATGGAAATGCCGTGGACATGGCCGTTGTAAATCATGTTGTTTTCGATCAGCACGTTCCGATGCCGCACCTCGGGGTCTCCGATGTTCTTTCCATCTCCGCCAGCCCAGATCGTCTGGGCAAAGTCGCCGGCACCTACATCGAAGACATTGTCCCGGATCGTGATATTGGCGCTTCCGCTGTTATTGGCCCGCTGGATCTGGATCATATCGCGGTGATCGCCAACGCCATCGGCCCCGCCAAAGTTATGGATGTAATTGTTCTGCACCAGGATGTCGTCGACATTGTCGAACACCAGACCATCCGAGCGGATCGAATGCACGTCGCTGTCAGTGATCTTTATGCCGTCTGTATTAATAGCGATGATCGCCTTCCACCATGTGAGAAACTCGGAATTTGAAATATCGACATTGGCGGCGTGGAACACCAACAGACCTGTACCAAACCCCGCCCCGTCTTCTGGCGTTCCGGTGCCGCGTGCGACATCCCCGCTGAACACGGAGTTGGAGATAGTGATGTTCCGGCTGTTGCGAACAACAAAGTTGGCCAGGTGATACGGGTCAGCGTTCTTGAAGGTATAGTCGAACCTGATGCCATCCAGATGGACATTCTCGGCCCCGTCAAGAATGGCGACACTGAAACACGCGAGGCTGGCAGGATCAGCCGATCTGATCACCACCGGTGACGGGAAAGCCTTGCCCAGTTTCAGAGTACCATAGTTTCCGGGTGCAAGCAGATAGACCTCACCGCCACGGGCATTCTGCAAAGCACTTGCCAGCGTTGCTGCGTCGGAAATAGCCTGACCTTGGGTTTGGGCCGTGAATCTGGGTTTGAATTGCTGCCTGTCGCAAGGGGTCTTTGCATGCAAGGCAGGGCTAAAGAACAGCAGGATCGCACCTGCCAGCGCAAGAATACGTGATCTGGACATGACGTACCTTTCTGATCTGCGACCGTTCGAAAGCTTAGTCGAACCCCCGCATACTGTCTATTGTGGTGCCCCTCGGATCGCATGACATTTCCGAGACACTCAGCGGTGCTTTTCCGGGGTGGTCTCAATTAAATCTGTAAGTTGCCGTAGGGGCACCGGGCAATTCATTGCCGACACCTACCAGAGATACGCAAGGACGCGCCGGAATAGTGGCAATTATGTGTTCATTGTTGCTTAACGGGAATCAATTATCCAAACAGACGCCAACCGCCAAGGGAAATGGAACAATTCCCAGTATCGAGTATCGAGTTCACTCGGAAATGAAGGCAAAGGGACGCCATTGTCCCAATACAGGCAACAATTTCCAAACATAGCCATATTTAGGCCACTCTACTGCCCTCGGGCAGCTGTTCCATTTGTCCTGGGTGTGCGGGAACTCGTGCGCTGCCACTCACAGCGCCTATGAAACAGAAGGTGAAATATGTCGACGACAATTACGGTAACCTCTGCGGCAGAGCTGAACCAGGCCTTGTCACAGGTGACAGGTGGGGAAACAATACTGCTTGCGGCCGGCAATTACGGCAAGCTCAGCCTGAATGGTAAACAGTTTTCATCTAACGTAACGATTAAATCCGCTGATCCGAATGCGAGCGCAAGCTTCTCTGAAGTGCATCTCAATGGGGCGTCGAATGTAACGTTCGACACGATCAAATTCGATTACACGTACAGCTCTGGAGACTATCACTTCCAGAATAAATTCAGCGTCACCAACAGTTCGAACATCACATTCCAGAATTCGAACTTCGACGGTGATTTTGCCAGCGGCACCGGAACATCTGCAGATGGCACTGGATATGGCACCGGTCTGATGATCTCCGGTTCCAACAATATCGACGTCATCAATACCGAATTCTCGAAATGGTGGAAGGGCGCCATCGCTCTTAATTCCGATGGGGTGAGCTTTACCGGGAACGACGTTCATTCGATCCGCTCAGATGGTCTGGTGTTCGACAATGTAGACAATATCCTGGTCGAGAATAACTATATTCACGATTTCGGCGGCGCTGCAGGCGCAGGCGATCACCGTGACATGATCCAGATCCAGCGCGCAAACGGCAGCGGCAGTGACAACATCACCATCCGCAACAACGTCTTTGACATGGGACAGGGAGACTACACCCAGACCATCTGGTTTGGCGGTGACGGCAAGGATCTCAGCGACCCAAATGTGCTGCACCACAACGTCCTGATCGAAGGGAACGTGATTTACAACGGCCACCTGCACGGCATTTCGGTTTACGGCGTCGACGGAATTACCATCACCAAGAACTCGGTTCTGCACGTAGACGAGAAAACCCAGACAGGCGGCATTGAAATTCCGCTCATCTTTGTCTCGAACGGCTCCAAAAACGTCACGATCACCCAAAACATCACGTCGCAGGTTCTGGGGCATAATGGTCAGCCGGACTGGAACGTCGGCAACAATGTCCTAATCAAGCCCACAGAGTACGACCAGCACTTTACCTATCAGGCCACGGCGCAGACGGATGGCTACAATCAGTACGTCGTCATACCAGGAAGCCCGGCGGACTTGGCAAATGCGGGTTCGGACCTCGCAAACAGCATTACGGGCCCTTACATCGATTGGCTCAAAAACAACGGGTATACTGTGATCAGCGCTCCATCCCAGCCCAATACTGGAACGAGCCAACCCAATATCGGGGTGAACCCACCTGATACCGGGACAAGCCAGCCTGACACTGGGACGAGCCAGCCCGATACCGGAGAAACACAAACCGGGACAGAGACGTCCCCTCCGGCCACAGAGCAGCCTCAAACCGAGGCAGAGGCGACACCTCCCGCTACAGAACAGCCTCAGACCGAGGCAGAAGCGACACCTCCCGCCACAGAGCTGCCTCAGACTGAGGCAGAAACCGAAGTCGAAGAACCCGTCAACATTGCCGAACCTGAAGGCGAACTGATGATCGACATAAGCAATCAGGACAGCCGAGGAAACATTGGCAAAGTGCTGGGTTACTCTGACGCCGAAGAAATTGCTTTCTCGGTCGAGATGACCCGAGATGAAGAGGATACCGGTGCCGAGCGACTTATCTGGAACCACTCGAACTTCGGCCTGAAACTGACCAAAAAGGGACATCTGGTCGCGAAAGTCGACAACAATGATGGCGGTTTCCGTGACGGTTATAAGATCAAGAATCTTGATCTGAATGACGGAGAGACGCACCAGGTGACCATGATGGTCGATCAGAACACCGATCGCCTTCAGGTTCTGGTAGACGGTGCTGTTGTCCTGGACGAAACCGAAACGGATTTCGACTTTGCAGGCGGCCGGGAACGCGACTGGTACGTTGGTGACAGCGTGGAAACCTTTGGCATCGGAGATGATGCCGATTTCCTGGACACATCATCGAATCCATACTCGGATTTGTTTGCCTGACGGCAACAACCCCCTCTGACTAGAACAATTGTCGATCAAACCACGGGCGGGGCTCAGATTTGAGCCTCGCCCGTGTCTTCTCCGGGCTGGCGCGCTGTGGAACATGTGAAACTGCGCCGATGCGCCCTTTATGCGGCATCCCTGTTGACTTAAAGCTGATTGCCAGCAAGGCCAAATTGATTACGAAACATGCAAAAAAGGGTTTTGGCCACATTCAGAAACTTTGCGCCCCATATCGCACCCCCTTTTCAAGACCCGGCTGT
This sequence comes from Ruegeria sp. HKCCD7559, assembly GCF_013110575.1. Taxonomy (NCBI): domain Bacteria; kingdom Pseudomonadati; phylum Pseudomonadota; class Alphaproteobacteria; order Rhodobacterales; family Roseobacteraceae; genus Ruegeria; species Ruegeria sp. HKCCD7559. The sequence goes on along the minus strand of NZ_WVQU01000011.1, from coordinate 25,228 downwards.
CCAAACGGATCGGTTCCTTAACGGGGTTGCGGCAGTTTGGCCTTCCGGGGTGAAGAGTATTTGTCTCGACACATGATCCTGCATCGGCATCATATATGGCAGACATACGGGCCATGACCTTGCTTACGAGTGAACTTATTCAATTACGGGACCACGAAATGAAACCTGAGAAAATGCCGGTGACCGCAGCAAGCTACCAAGCTTATCTGAACAGCCCGTACAAAAGCAGCAAGCATTCGACTTACTTCGATGTGTATGACAAGCTTTTCTCTCCTTATGTCGGCAAGCCGATTACCTTCGTCGAAATCGGGGTTCTGAGCGGCGGCTCTCTGTTCATGTGGCGCGAATTCTTTGGACCACAGGCACGCATCATCGGCGTTGAACTGAACCCCGGCGCAAAGCGTTGGGAGCAGGAAGGCTTTGAAATTTTCATAGGCAGCCAGAGCGATCCTGCCTTTCTTGAAAAACTTGCAAACGAGATCGGTGAAATCGACATTGTCCTGGACGATGGCGGCCACACCTATGAACAACAGATTATCACAACAGAGTGCCTGCTGCCGCATATCCGCGATGGAGGCATGCTGGTCGTGGAAGACACACATACATCCTATATGGAAGGCTTCGGTCCCAAGCACCGTTCCTTCGTAAAATACGCCATGAGCATGGTAGATCGCGTAAACCAGCGCTTTTCCAAACTCCTCTCGGATGCTGCGGAAAAGCGGGTTTGGGGCATCCGTTTCTATGAATCTTTTGTTATATTCGATGTGAACCGCAAGGCGACCTCTATCGTGTCCGTACCAACCGACAATGGCGGGGAGGACCTGAACGCAAAAGACTTCCGCCACGCGGACAACCAGACCTATGAAAATTTCCTGAAGGCGTCTAAAAGCCTGTCGGCCCTCAAGGTCATCCCAGGTACGCGATCCTTGGCCAAGCTGGCTCGACATGTGATATCGCTGCCATCAAACCTGAAGCATGCGCGGAAACTGAAAGAGTTTTTCTGAATTTCCACCGCCTTTTCGGCTGAACGCATTGCCGGTTTCAGATCGTCAACATCCCTGGGGTCGTCAGGTCGATGCGCTACAAGACTGTTCGAGCATACCGAGCTTGTCCCCGACAGAGTTATACACCGCAATGGTCAGGAGAATGCCCGCTTCATCTTTTTGGTCATGGGTTTTTCGATCAAGGAAAAAACCAGACACCCTGCGGCTACGCTGCTTATCAGGCACAAGATGGACAGAACGTCACCATTTACGGGCCTGAGGACAATCGAAGACACTTTATAAAAGGCGGGAATGGTGAGTATCTGGACAAGGTAGATGCTGTAGGATGCATCCCCGAGATAAACCAAAAACCGATTTGAAATCTGCGTCGCAAACAGCAGCCCAAAAACGATAAAAAACGACGGTACACCCCAGACAATGACACGGTTTGTTGGGTCGACCTCAAGTTCACTCGACAGGGAGACACATAAAAGAAGCATCCCGAAAACAAATATCAAGACCCCTGTCTTTTCCCTGATTTCAAACCCCTTGTTGTAAAAATACGCAACAGCCATCCCAAACAGGAACTCAAGCGATATAAAATCACCGGACGCCAGGGACACCCCGGCCAGAACCAGGCTGACAACTAGGAAAACATGGACCCACGACCTCAGGAAGAGAGACAGTCCAAAAACAAAGTAAAAGAGCATCTCCCATTCCAGGGTCCACCCAACATAAACAATCGGCGGCTCACCAAGCACCAGAAGCGAAGAAAACAGAAGCGATGACAATATGATGGTTCCTGAAAGCTCCATGGACCTGAAGATCCCGGGAACAGCGTAATAAACCGCCACAACAAAAAGTGTGATCAGCCAGTAAATTGGCACGATCCTTATAATTCTCGACTTCAAGAAAGCGCCTGTGTGCCGCTTTTTCTGCATTTGTGTGTGCAGCATGACAAAGCCGGATATCACGAAAAAAATATCGACCCCATTTGCACCCCACCCGGCCAGGAAGGATAAATAATCGGTGCTTTGTCCATATGTTGATGCCGTCTTGATGACATGGAGGAAAACCACATTTATGGCAGCAAAGGCTCGTAAGGCTTGAATATTATTGATCATCTGTTTCGAGTTTATTTCCCGGATAAAATTCTGACCGAACTGGCACGTCACGGATTGAAATGCTGTGACTGCCTCGCCCCTCAGCATTCACTGATTCAAGAGTTATCTTTCCTCCAGCCGACAAATCGATGGCGGCGCATCCTGTCGCCAATGAACGGTCCCATTTCGGCGGTGGACCCCCTGTCCAATGGGCAAGAACCCCGCTGAAAGAATGCCGCGTTCTGACGACAAATTACTGTCACTGCAATCAATATAAATACGCGTGGTCCCCTCTTCTGCCAGCGTACGGCACACATGTTTCAGAATTTCCACATAATACCCCCGGCCCCGCATATCAGGAACGGTAAAGCAGTGAGAGATCAGAGCACAGTGCTCGGTCATCGGAAAGAAATATACGTTCACGTTTTGCCCGGAGCGGGTTTGCGCAATGGTTGCCGGAACCCCGCCGGAAAACCCGATCCAGACGGACATGCCCGCGTTCAGATCGCCTTGAACATCCCAGTGGATCTTGTCCTGATTGCGCTTCAGAAAGTCTTTGCTTTGATCATCAAGATCGGACCAACTGCGAAAGCACTGTACGATCAACGTGTTTGACATGCTGTCGATCTGCCGGGCCTTGCCGCCACTCATGGCAAAGAGCAACCTATGCTGTCCGACGACACGATCCCTGAAAAGCATCCATATTGTCTTCAATCCGCCAACACCCCCCCCCCGGCGAAAGGACCGCAAGACAAGATTGAGTCGGTGGAAAGATGCCATCAAACGCCCCTGCCTGGTTTTGCCATCCGGACGGCAACAGAACCGGCATTTCGTTCGACTTCAAGAAACACAGGCCGCATCCCCTGCGATCTTTCGGAAGGTGCGGTAGCTAAGAAAATACGCTCCAACACCTGTGAACAGGTTGATAAGAATTCGTTTTCCGGCGTTATGGGGGTTAATTTGGCAGATGCGACAAAGAGGCTGGCTCTTCCGAAACCAGACGTTTCCGGGTCAATTTCTGGACCCGGCCTGAAAGTATCAAAGCACTTGTGCTTTGCCTTCACGCAAGATGCTTTCACTCTTTTTCGAATTTCGAATGTCATGCATCGCCCTTTTACTTCTGCACAAACCTTCCTCAATCAGTTTGAGATGTATAGCACTCACTATCTTCATCTTGATGAGCATTCGGTTTTATTTTTTCGAGCCCCAAAAGCGCGCGCTTGGCTACTCACATTGATCACGCTAAAAAAGCCGCTATTCCCGATGCGCACCATGAATTACTTATTGGCGGTGAAAAGGTACTAAAAATCGAAATTTTGCGTGCCCATACAGAACCTTTTGAACCGAAGTCAAATCCATGATCACCTGTGTCCAGACGAACGGGAAAAGATACGCGTTATGACGCCGTTAAACATTAGTACCCCCACATCTCCGTCCCGGGAAATAGCCCTGGACCAAAGCGCTCCGACGCTCAGCATCATCGTGCCCATGTTCAATGAAGAAGAGGTTCTGCCGGCCCTGTTCGAACGTTTGGGGCAATTCCTTGATCAGCTTGGGGAAAGCTACGAGATCATCTGCGTGAACGACGGCAGCACAGACGCAACTGCCAAGCTTCTGGCTGCCGCGCATGAGCGCGATGATCGTATCAAGGTACTGAATTTTTCGCGTAACTTCGGCAAGGAAATCGCATTGACGGCGGGGCTTGATGCAGCTGCGGGTGAAGCCGTTGTTCCGATAGACGCGGATTTGCAGGATCCGCCCGAACTGATCGAGACATTTCTGGAGAAATGGCGCGAAGGATTCGATGTCGTCTATGCCGTCCGGCGCCACCGCGACAGCGATACCGCGATGAAACGCTGGACAGCGCGGAAGTTCTATAAGGTCATCAACCGGCTCTCAGGCGTACCGATACCCGCCAATACCGGCGATTTCCGCCTTATGGACCGGCGCGTGGTTCAGGCTGTTGTCCAACTGCGCGAGCACAACCGCTTTATGAAGGGCCTTTTTGCCTGGGTCGGGTTTCGGCACACCGAGGTGGCGTATGACCGCCCCGAGCGTGCGGCGGGGCAGACCAAATTCAACTACTGGCGCCTTTGGAACTTTGCGCTGGACGGTATTACCGGGTTCAGCACCGTACCTCTCAGGATTGCGGGCTATGTCGGCATGCTGACTGCGTTGGCCGCGATCATCTATGGTGTTTTCCTGATCTCACGCACCCTTGTCTACGGGGTGGATGTACCCGGCTATGCCTCATTGATGGTTGCAGTGCTGTTGATCGGTGGCCTGCAACTTGTCGTGCTGGGCGTCATCGGGGAATATCTGGGGCGGCTTTATGCAGAGGCTCAGAAACGCCCGCTTTACATTGTCGAAAGCAGCCTGGGGCTGAATGATCAGGCCCTTTGACCCGCCTGCGGACAAGCCACCCAGCCCGCAGACCAGCATTTGTCTGCCAGACACGGCCATCCTTCGTAACAGCGCCACCAGAAGGACCACTCGGGTAATTAATGCCCGGTGTCGGGCTCGAAAAGCTCGGCGCTGGCCCGCAAACGTTCAAGTTTCAGAGTGAGTTCATAATTCTGAAGAGCTTCACGCCGTACATCGTTGATAGCGGATTGTCCCACATCGGGCCACGTGAGTAACCAGACCCGAGCATCGGGATTACGTCGCAAAGCCGCGCCATAATCCGCGACGATGAATTGTGCATCATTAATGTAATAGAATAGCGGCGTATCAACCCAATTGCGGTCCCGCAAGAAAACGAGATCACCGTCTTTCATTTCCGGCCGTACGGCCTCTGCAATACCCTGATAGTCATTGGGAGAGCCCGGTTTACCAGCGGTGTAAGGTATACTGGCGGCAAACACCACCATGCACAGGCAGATCAAAGCCACCCTGACACGGTGGCGCTGGGACAGCCACACTGCACCCGCCGCGCACAGGATCAGCAGAAACGGCACGAAAAGAAGAAAAGCTCTGGGGGCAAGGATAGAAGCTTTGTAGGACGCTGCAAATAAGATCAGCGGAGAGACAACTGCGATCAGCCATAAAAGCAGTGTCCGCTCCTGAGGATAGTGCAGCGTGTTCGAGGGCAGTCTAGGTACAACGTCTCCCCATATATTGCCCAGAACGGGGATGAGCAGCGCCAGAAAGGGTAAAACAGACATCGCCATCAGCGCTTCGTTTCTGCGATGGGCAATCGAACCCAGCCAAAACATGAAACAGGCCAGGCAGACCGCCGCCGACACCAAAACCCATACCGGGATCTTCTGCTGCGCGCGCATCACTGGCGCTTCGCGTTTTGGAGCTTTCAGGCTGGCCGCTAGGAGCAACAGGGCGAAGCCCAGAACCAGCCAGGTCCAGATCGGCTCGATTTGAAGCAGCGGGACTGCAAAATCGTCTTTCGCAAACAGGAACCCAAAAGAGAAATACTCGACCAGAAAGTCAAAAGAAGGATCAGGGGCCGCTCCTTTACGCGCACGATAAACCGCATGTGTCAGGGCAGGGGCAGACAGGATAAAGGCAAACGCTTGCACCTGCAGCAACCGTGGGGCTTGCCGCAGACCGATACGTTGATGAAACCGTAGACCATCCACTTTTAGTCGGGGCAAAACCAGAGCAGCCCAGAACGCGTGGATCATGATCAGGGGCCAGAATAGCTCAACCGTCAGAACCCCTGCGATAACCGAGGCGACATAAGCAATCTCAAAACCCGGGCGCGGCTCGCGTGTTCTGACGAGACAAAGAAGGAGCCAAGTCGCCAGCAACGACAGGAAGGCCCCAGCGACGTACATGCGCGCCATCTGGCTCCAGAACACATGAAAACCATGAAGAGACAGCAACAACGCGGCCAGACACCCCACGGTCGATCCGAATATGCTGCGGGCGATCAGGAAAACCAGTGGAATCGAGCCGACGGCAAACAAAACGCTGGGGAATCGCAGGGCAAAATGGGATGTCCCAAAGGCTTTGGTCCAGCCCAGCATGGACACATACCAGCCCATGGGATGCGGTTCATCGTGGAAATGCCACCAGATGGTTTCAGCCAGGTTATGACGCGGCGGCGGTTCGGATATACCGGAAACCAGGTCGATGCCAGGGACATAGATTTCCGGATGGGACATACTGCGCAGATCAATTCCCCAGAGCCGCAGTATCAGCGTCAGCGAAACTGCGACCATCAAGGCAAACAGGACGGCGCCTGTGCGATACTCGCGTCTGTTGGGAAAAACAGAACCTTTTTCGGATGTCGTCATGGGATTCTTGTCTCTTACTGCGCGTTATGACCGCGGGAGGAACACAATCGTCCCGGTAGAAACCGTCCGGGTCTCGTCACGGAATAAACCAGCTTTTAGTTCACCACGATGCGACCAAAACAGTCAATTCGGGCTAAGTCTGTTTCACAGCTCTCTCGACCGAGATGTATTTGCACCGGATTGAAACATTATTACACATAGCTGGAAATTGTTTCGTTAAACCGCGATCATCAGCAGAATAAGTTCCTGATGATCCAAAAATTGATATGAGTGATAAGAAATGTAATCTCTGTCGTATTCTCGGCACAGGTAGAGCCAGTTTTGCAAAATTCCGCAGGGCGCATAGGACACAAACGTTAATGGTATTGAGTACATAGTTGGATGAGCAGGCTTTCTTTTGGCGCTTTGGCGGGAGTGACGAGTGCTACTTTAGGGCTGCTTTTGCCAGTCGGTCTGTTCACCCGGGTGGTGCGCGGCGCCGATGCGGCGGCCGATCCGGCCTTTACCCAGGGGATTTGGCTGTTCAAGGCCGGTCTCATCATCATAGGGGCATATCTTCTTTTACTGCGGCTTCTGCCGATTGGCCGTCCGCTATCTCCACAGCACCCCGAGGTTTCTCCCGCTAGCCCGGTCCAGACACTGATCTTTGGCCTACTACTGATTTGCGCCGCGGCTTTACGGTTTTACCGACTTGATACCGGCATCTGGTATGATGAAATTCTGACATCCGTAAATTACATGCCCCTCACAATCGGGCAGATCGTCAGCACCTATCACGATGCCAACAACCATGTCCTGTTTTCGGTGCTGGCGCGACTGTCTTTGTCGGTCTTCGATGACAGTGTCTGGGCCTTGAGATTGCCTGCGGTCGGTTTTGGCATTGCCGGCATTGCCGCTATTTACTTTTTTGCCCGACGCGTCGGCCCGACTCGTGAGGCTCTGTTTGCGGCGGCACTATTGGCGTTTTCCTATCACCACATCTGGTTCAGCCAGAATGCACGTGGTTACACCGCATTACTGTTCTTTGCCCTGCTTTCCAGCACCTGGTTTCTGGACGCCATGCGCCAGGGGAGCCCCCGCAAATGGGGGCTGTATTGCCTTGCCGTCGTCCTGGGGGCGTATGCGCACCCTACTATGGGGCTGATGGTGCTTGCGCATTTTGCAATCTGGAGCACAGCCTGGGTCCAGCAAAACAAGCAATACAAGCGCTATCGCTGGAACGGGTTGTTTTGTGGCTTCATCCCGGTGGGTCTGTTTACGTTTCAGGTCTATGCTCTGGTCTTGCCCAGTATGGTCGGCGGGGCGCTATTGAATTCCGGACTGAAGGGCGAAGACAACGAGTGGACCAACCCTTTTTGGGCATTGGCAGAACTGTTCAGCAGTCTGCAAATCGGGTTGGCCAGTGCGGGTGTTGTGATAGCCGCCGGCCTTGTCTTTGCGATTGGTGTCATCAGCTTTGCCCGAACGCGACCGGTTGTTGTGGCGTTGTTTCTGATCCCGGTTGGAGTCGGTTTCATAGCAATGACCAGTATCGGGTATACCCTGTTCCCAAGGTTTTTCTTTTTCACCTTCGGATTTGCGATACTTATCGTGATCCGCGGTGCCTTTGTTGCCGGCCAGTTGACTGCGCACCTGGCACGGTTGCCCGCCGCAGCCACGAAATGGCTGCCCAGACTGATATGCGCAGGCATTGTGGCGGTATCTCTTTTATCCCTCCGGCACGTGTATCTGCCAAAACAGGATTTCAATGGTGCCATCAATCTGATTGAAAGCGACCTGCAACCCGGGGACACGGTTCTTGCTGTCGGGATCGCAGGATTTCCGTTCAATGCATACTATGACAAGGGGTGGGATGTCATCGAAACGACCGATGATCTGGATCGCCTGGCCTCACAGTCAGGCAGAACCTGGTTGGTCTATACGATGCCGGTGCATGCCCGGACCACATATCCGGGAATACTGGAGAGGATCAAAAAGGAATACGCTACCGTTGCGCGGTTCCGGGGTTCTCTGGGCGGGGGAGACGTGGTGGTCAACCTCGCAGATCCGACCAAGGCCCAAGCCACAGGAAAGAGTACAAGTACTGTAAAGGATAACGATTGATATGTGCGGAATATGCGGAATCCTGCAGGTCGACCCGGCGGCTGATCGCCCCGAAAAAGAGCTGATCACGGCAATGGCAGCAACATTGGCCCATCGCGGACCAAATGATGATGGCGTCTGGCTGGACGAGGACGTTGCGCTGGGTTTTCGGCGTCTTTCGGTGATTGACCTGTCTTATGCAGGTCATCAGCCAATGACAAACGAGGACGGCACTGTAGTGATTGTCTTCAATGGCGAAATCTACAACTTTCAGGAACTGAAAGAGAAATACCGCCTTGAAGAGCGCGGCCATGTCTTCAAGTCCCGCACGGATACCGAGGTCCTGATTCACCTTTACGAGGAAATTGGCCTCGACATGATCCCGGAACTCAACGGGATGTTTGCATTTGCGATCTGGGATGCCCGCAGCAGGTCATTGCATCTGGCGCGCGACCGCTATGGGATCAAACCCTTCTTCTACCAGAAAGATAATGACTATTTCCGGTTTGGCTCCGAGATCAAGGCGATCATCGCCGATAGCCGGGTTATGCGGAAACCATCGATGCAGGCCCTGCATGATTTTCTGACCTTCAACTACATCCCGGGAACCCAGACCGCCTTTGACGGTATTTCCGAAATGCCGCCGGGGCATCACATGACTGTCACCTGCGACGGCACAGTGACGACGCAGCGGTATTGGGATCTGAACTTCCACGTTGATCCCGGCATAACCGAAGAAGAGGCGATTCAAAGGTCTTATGACCTGATGGATAAGGCTTTGCAGCGGCGCCTAGTTGCGGATGTGCCGATTGGCGTGTTCCTGTCGGGGGGGCTGGATTCCAGTACGCTGGTCGCACTCATGCACAAACATGTGGATGAACCGATCCACACCTATTCTGTCGGCTTCGAAGATCAAAGTTTCAATGAGCTGCCCTATGCCCGAATTGTGGCCGAGAAGTTCAGCACCAAGCATCGTGAGGTGACCGTCACCGCCGATATGGTGCGTGATATGTTACCGAAATACCTGACCTTCACCGACGAACCATATGGGGACGGATCTGCAATACCAACATATTTCATCAGTGAACTGGCCAAGGACGAAGTGGTTGTCGTTCTGTCGGGCGAAGGCGGCGACGAGGCGTTCGCCGGCTATGATACACACGCAGCCTACAACATGTATAAACAAGCCCGGAAGATACCCAGTTTCATTCGGAACGGCGTGATGAAGCCTTTGGTGAACTGCCTGCCTGTGTCGGACAAGAAACTCAGCTTTGAATTCAAGGCCAAGCGTTTTTTAGGCGGGCTGGATCTACCACCGGAAGAAGCACATCTGTGGTGGCGGATTGTCCTGGGCGAAGCTGAAAAACTGGACCTTTACGCTGATGGGGTTGCAGACACCGGGTCCTTGCAGCCTTCGGTGCGTCATTTTCAGGCGGCCTACGCACATTGCGGTGCGGAAGAGACACTGTCACGTCTGATGTATATCGATTCAACCATCTTCCTGCCCGACGACCTGATGATCAAGAATGACCGGATGACCATGGCGCATTCTCTTGAGGCCCGGGTGCCCTTTACCGACCCAGAGCTGACCGGGTTCATGGCCACGGTCCCCCCACATCTGAAAATGAAGAACCGGCGTAAGAAACATCTCATGCGGCGGGCAATGGAAAACGATCTGCCCGACAGCATTCTCAACAAAAAGAAGGTCGGGCTTGAAATGCCCTATTCCCGCTGGCTCAAGATCGAGCTGAAAGATCTGATGATGCGCTATCTCGGGCCCGAGAATATTCGGCGCACAGGCCTGTTTCGGGTTCAGGCGGTGCAGACACTGATCAACGACCATGTGAGCGGGAAACGAGACAATGGCCGCCCGCTCTGGGGTCTTTTGAACTACATGATGTGGTACGAGCTTTACATCGATGCCTAATCCGGTTTGCGAAACACCCAGAGTGTCGAAATCACATAGCTGGTAACAAAAGATGCCCCGATCGCAATCAGAAGGATGACCCAAAACGGCAAGGTTGTCACATATCCCAGAGCCGCCACTACAGCGAGGCGGGCCAGCAAAGATGACAGAACCGCCATCAGGTATTTGCCATATCCCTGGAGCGAGATTGTGCCTTTGTCGGTATGCTCATAGCTGAAGATATTATGCCCGCAGTAATTGACAAATGAGCCCAGCACAAAGCCGCATATCGAAGCAAAAACATAAGGGGCTGCAATAGTCAGAACGAGCAAAAGCGCCAACAGGTAATCCGCAATCGTACCCAGAACGCTGATACTGAGAAACCTGAGGAGCAGGCGCTTATCTTTGAGCTCTGAGATCATGGTTTTGAAGCTTTGGAATTGCCGTCGGTCCGAGATAAAGTGTCAAAATGCTTCCTGTTAAAATGGTCCTCAAGAGCAAAGTTACTCCGATGGTAATTTGAGAAATACGTACCGCTCAAGTCTCTCTCGCTTAGAACTTGGAGCGTATGACAGGATAAGGTGGTTGTGTTACAAAATAAAATCTTAACTAAATACTCGGCTTTAAACAGTGTCTTGTCGGAACCTTTGCGCTTAAACAAGAAACACTCAGCCGATCAAACCCGGAATGTTAATAAACCCAAGCGCCCACGTTTTGAAAACATTCGATATCAGCCAAGCTACCTTTGACGCTCCTTACACAATATAATGGGATAATGGGATAATGGGGTATATAATCCGACACTAACCCGTATTGTCCTGTTTGCAAATCGGGCGCTCCGTACACATCATCGCAGGGAAACAGGCAACTAGGGCACGCAGGAAGTTTGGAGCCTTTGTACCTGAGAGCTAAAGTGCTAACCTTCTTGACGATTGCATGACTGCTGCCCCGCTGTACCGTACTTATGTGAGTTGAAGATTGAGGTGATAACCACAATGCGTATGTTAATTCTTTTATCCGGGTTACTTATCATCCCAACGACCGCACTGGCGTATATCGGACCCGGGGCTGGGCTGGGCGCAATCGGCACGCTTGTCGCACTGGTCGGAGCCGTGCTGCTCGCGATTATCGGGTTCGTGTGGTACCCGGTCAAACGCATGATGCGGCGGCGGAAACCTGTGGACGGGGTATCCGGAGACGACCCGAAATCAAATACGTGATCGTAGCCGTCGGATTGACCGCAGTAGTCGCGTTTGTGCTGGCTCTAGTCGCGTTGCGCCTCATACCGACAGCAATATCAGCGATCAATATTGCTTCTGCTGCTGTTGCGGCTATGCGCGACCCTAGCCTGAACGAAGAGGCACGCGAAACTGCCGTACAACGTGCATCGCTGCGCCTATTCGGTTATTTCGGACAAATACTCTGGCGCTTTCTGACAATCCTTGCCATCAGCGCGGCCCCAATCCTGACAGCGAACGCTCTAGGGCTTGCCGAGACCGAGGCCGTCACTGCCTGGCTTCTGCGCTGGGATGTGATCATCATCCTGTCTGTCTCTCTGATCGCACTTTGGTATTTGAAGGGGCGGGTGTGGACTTTGAAGTAAGATACAACCGGTCTGAGCGGATATTTCACCGGCTGGCTTTTGCGGGCCCGTCCGTCCAAATGGTCGCAGCTGATATAGAAAATAGCACATTGGCCCGGCAATTTACGGGCGCCAATGATCGTAACCCAGTGTTTATTACATCGTTGGCCCGTGCCGGAACAACACTGGTATTGGAGCTTTTGTCCCAACATCCAGATTTGGCCTCTCATACATATCGCGACATGCCGTTTGTTCTGGCGCCGATTTTTTGGGACCGGTTCTTTGGGCGCTTCCGTCGGGAGGGCGAAGCCCGCGAACGCGCTCATGGCGATGGGGTACAAATTGGGTTCGACAGCCCCGAAAGCTTTGAAGAGGTATTCTGGAAGGCGCATTGGCCCGATCATTATCGACACGCGCAGCGGATTCCGCTTTGGAAACCACGTCATCTCCATACAGAAGCGACGGCATTTTTTCGCAAACACATGCAAAAGATCGTGTCCCTCAGGCGGCCCGAGAACAGCGCTGTGGCGCGCTATGTCTCAAAGAATAACGCTAACATCGCACGTATCGACCTTTTGAAGGAAATGTTGCCCGATGCTCATATTCTGGTTGTCTTGCGTCATCCGCTGGAACACGCGGCCTCGCTTTTGCGTCAACATAGAAATTTTGCGATGCAACAGGCCGCAGATTCGTTCGTCACACGGTATATGGCAGATATCGGCCATTTCGAGTTTGGAGAACTGCACCGCCCATTCGGATTTCCCGGGCTGTCAGAACGCGCAACACCAGACGCGCATGATTATTGGTTGGCCTATTGGATCGCTGCTTTCCAACATGTCGAAGAACGGTACGAACACGTACAGATATTGCCCTATGAGGCGCTTTGTTCTGATCCCGGACCGGTCCTGCAACAATTGTGTCTGACGCTGGATCTGGATCCGGGTGAATTATCCGGAGCGACCGATCTGATCCGCCCACTGACACGCAAAACCGATCCCGGGCAGTTTTCACCGGCGCTGGTCGCAGAGGCGGAGGCGATCTATGCCACACTTTCCACGCGCTCCGGCTACCCGCACGCGCATGCTGATCAGGAACAGACCCAGACGGACCGATCAACATAATCCAAGGGATAGCGCCGCGCCTCTTCTACGAGCGCAGCCGAGCTGGTTCCGGCCACAAACACCATAGACCAGACAAGCTCTCCGTCTGGGGTGATTTCGAAAACACGGCCAGACATGCTTTCGGTCACAAGGATATTCCCATTAGGCAAAGTCTGGTGCGTGCCCATTATGAAGCTGAAAAACAAATGATCCTCTGTTGACGGATAAATCGTCTCGGTCAGACTGGTGGCAGGATCAAAGCGAAGAATACGTGCCCCGGCGAAATCGCGCCCGGGCACCATAGCACCACCGCCATTATCAAAAACCGTGATGGTCCCGTCCGGCGCTATGTCCGGATCATGCTGCTGTACCCATGGCCCGTGCTGCATCCAGACGATCTTGCCACTGGCTTTGTTAAGCACAGCCAGCGCGTTGAGATTGCGCATGGACAGCAGTAAGTCACCGGCTTCCGCACCAGGAATGCGCGCACTCAATTCAGGAGTGACAACTTCGATATCATTGAGATGTACGGGATCTAGATCTTCCGGATTGAGCCCGTGGATGATTTCAAACTCTTGGTGCTCGGCCAACCAGTCGATTGTCGGCTCAAGGATCGGGATATCTTCGACAACACGCCCCTCCGGGTCAATCCGTAGGGCTGAATCGGCATAATAATTGTCGGAATTCAGGATAGCCTCGACTGAGGCGCCCGGAAGCATGTATTCCGGAGCCACCGTTGAAGGATCACGCTTATTTGGAATCCAGTAGCTCCCGTCCGGGTTTTCCGTGATCGAGTGGTGGGTCATCTGATCAACGGTCCAGACGACATCACCACAAGGGCCAAGACGTACCGTGCCACGTTCTGCGAAATTGATTAAGACAGACCCGTCTTCCTGCAGAGCAATTCCTTGCGTGTGATATCCCCCTGATCCTTGGGGGATTGCGCTGGCAGGCACGATATGGGTCGGATCAGGCCAGATGGCGTGAAAATCCAGCGGCCACTCACGCAGAAGCGTACCATCTGCATCGTAGACCCGTGCCTGTATGCCTTCGTCGAACATGCCCTGAATAACCGTAAGCCCGGACCAACTGCGTTCAGTGTCATGCTTTACCAAACCAACGCCTTCATACCGGCGCGGCATCCACCGGGGATCACGGTACCACGGACCCCTGATCAGTTCCTCTGCTGTATCCTTTGCCTCGCGGATTAAGGCCGTCGGCGGCAGGTTCAGCACCGCAGCCGAAACGCCCGCAAGAAAAGCGAGTAGCGCGCCGCTTGCCAGAAAAATAACAAGCCCAAATGCATTCCTGCTCCCCATTGCGACATACTCCCATTAATTAACTGTATCGAATATTTCCTTCAGAGGGCGTGCATCCTTCACGTCATATTCGATCATCCACGCCGTTTCGGACGCTGCCAACTTATGCTCAATCCGCAAAGTCGAGAACGGGAGGTTAGCCGTCTCGACAAACCGATAACAAAGGCCGTTCATCTCGGTATCTTTAGCTTGCCAGTAAAACTGATTCGACCTGATCCATCGCCCGGCTTCATCCAGCTGTGTTGCAACAATCTGACCAGTACCGGGATCAATATCGGCGCAGGTCTGACCGATCAAAACCGCCATCCCATCAGAATAACAAATCGCACCGCGCGCATTACCGCCCAGTGGGAAGCAGGTGAATTGAACTGACAAGGGGTTCAGATTTTCGAAACAGACAAACAGTGTATCGTCGACCATAAAAACCGATCCATCTGCCGGAAACCCCGTGCATGCCTGCGGCGGGGTCAACACCGACCCAGCGTAGTCTGCCGCACCATAGCGAACCTGAAAAATGGAGTTCATATCCACACCGCGATGAAACGTGCTTTGGGTTTGAAAATCGCCGAATTTCAGAGACGGAGACCAAGGCTCACCGACTGATCGGATCGGTGTAAATCTGACATCGAATGCATCCAGTGTCCGGGCTCGTTCTACAATAGCGTCCGCCAATTCAATGTCCCGCTCCGCCATTTGGTTAAACAGGGGCCAGATATGTGATGAGGCAACTGCCTGACCGACGCCATAAACCAAGCACAAACTCATCACTCCGGCCCGTACCAGGCGTGATACAGACACCCCATCGGCCGCCTGCACGATAACCGTGCCCGAAGCCAAAACAATGCCCGCAAAGATAAACCCAACAAACCCTATGCTACGCCCGATCAGATAGGGTTCCGGATAAAGAAACCAGATCAGAACCGGCAAGATGAAAAACGCGCCCAATCCCCCGACGAGCACGCGCAATCCGCCCATCCACCCTCCTCCGACAAGCCTGCGCGCAGCAAAGACAGCTACCGCCGCCGCTATAAAAACCAAGATGCAGGCTATGGCTGAAGTCAACAGGAACAGGCGGCGATAAAAGGACGGCACCCCCAGAAGCCCACCGCTATGTATGAGCTTCTCAATCCGGTAGAAAGCCGACAGCTTATCGGCAAATACCGCAGCATCTATGCCACCCGAGAAACGAAAATTTGCATCGAGGTTCAGGGCGTAAATCGTAATGTCACGCTGCAGTTGATACAGGACCAGAGCTGCACCTGAGACGATTAGGACCCTCAACAGACAGAACAGGCATTGCCTGTGGTTAAACCGATCAACCCGGATCAGAACCAGAGCCGGAATAATAAACCCCAGCAAAACATAACTTTGATAAAAGCCAATGGATATGGCCATCAATTCTGCGGCGACGGCCATTCGCAGGATCAGCCCAGAACGCGACCGCATGCCCGTGGGCTCAATCAGTACCATGGCCCCGACAGACGCAAGAAGACCAAGACAAAACCACGGTGCCAGCGTCTGATAGTGCAAAAGCTCGGTCAGATAAACATGCGAAGACCCGGCCAGAAAAACTGTTAGGATGGAAGCTACGACCATGGCTGGCCCCGTCGTCGCAATAGCCTCACGTGCAATCAGAGCAGCAACCCCAAATAAAGCCGCAAAAATGATGGAGACTAGGATTGCAATCGACGCACCCTGTTCAAAAAGAACCTCGTGAGCCCAATGCGTCGCCCAGCGACCGTGAACTTCAGCAAACCCTCGTTCAAGGCCAGCCGCAAACCGCCATTCATCCGGATTGTATCCAGATCGTGCGATACCGATCCCGGCAGTAGGCAGAAACAAAACGGCAGCAATGACAGCTGATACAAACAGAAGCCGTGCTGGTATCCTTGCATCGGTCATGGCAAAGTCCAATTATGAACCACACAAACCAATACCACCCGACAAGACCTTTCTTCGAAATCCGCCTCTGTTATTAGTAAATCTCCCACCTTTTGTCATCCGACGCTCTGAGGACGAGCAAGAAGGGAAAGAACTGTTTCCGAAATTCGCGTTATTACTTCGAAATTTCTGTTTTATAAAACAATTGGGGTCTAAAAGTCTAATCCGCGCGCAGACCGGAAAGAGTTATTGTAACGATGAACAAAGTACAAAAATCGGATACGGAAGAACAGATGGAACAGGCCATCGTCAGCTTGTCAATCGTAGTTCCTTGTTTCAACGAAGAAGCGGTCCTACCGGAACTCGTTCGCCGGGTCAGCGCCGTGGCCGAAACATGCGTTGGATCATCCTGGGAACTCATCTTGGTCGACGATGGATCCAGCGACCGCACACGGGACATGATCATAGAGCTTGCGGAAACCAAGCCCAATATCCGTGCAATTATCCTGTCTCGAAACCACGGGCATCAGAAAGCGCTTTCAGCTGGGCTGGCATATGTACGCGGTGCAAATATTCTTGTGTTGGATGCAGACCTGCAAGACCCCCCCGAGCTTTTGCCCGAGATGCTTGAGTTGATGCAGAACGGAGCTGATGTCGTTTATGGGCAACGTCAGCAGCGGGCGGGTGAAACAGTAGCCAAGCGCACAACCGCAGCCGCGTTTTATCGCCTGTTAGATCAACTGACCGATGTCGAAATTCCGCTTGATACCGGAGATTTCCGCCTGATGTCCCGCACTGTAGTCGATTACCTGAACACTATGCCAGAAGAAGACCGTTTTATTCGCGGAATGGTCAGCTGGCTGGGGTTTCGGCAAGTACCCTTGCCATATGACCGGGCAGAACGCTTTGCTGGGGAAACTAAGTACCCGTTTAAAAAGATGCTACGCTTGGCCGTTGATGCTATCACCGGGTTTTCCATTGTTCCACTGCGCTTAGCAACACTGCTGGCACTTTTGACCACCGTACTAGGGCTGGCATTAATTGTCTGGGTCCTATTCCAATGGTTTACCGGGGATGTCGTTTCGGGCTGGTCCTCGGTGATGGTGGTGGTGCTGTTGGTAAGCTCGGTTCAGCTTCTGACAATTGGTATTCTTGGTGAGTATATTGGGAGACTCTATCTGCAAAGCAAACGACGCCCCCACTTTGTGGTGGAGCGCATCGTTTCAAGTCCGGACGAGCACTCATGAGGCCCTTTGATCTTAAAAGTATTCTGTCCTTCGGGGTTGTTGGTATCCTCGCTACAGTCACTCATGCTCTTCTTGCGGTTACATTGATTGAAATCTCCGACCTGCATCCATTCTCAGCCAACGCATTTGGATTTGGAACAGGGTTCATAGTGTCTTACTTTGGTCATCACCGATTCAGCTTTCAATCCGAGGCTGGTCACAGGCGGGCTATGCCACGATTCCTAGCGGTTGCGGGTTTTGGGCTGCTTCTCAACCAGGTGATTGTCTATCTGATAGTCAATTTATGGGGGTTGAACTATTTTATAGCTCTCAACGTGATTATCTTAACGGTTCCGGCAACTACATATCTGGCATCTCGCCGATGGGCATTCGCCAAGCTATCCTCATGAGAAGTTTGCGGGGGACATCGTCAAGCTAATAATCTTACACCACACTCTATAAAGCGCGATCACTTGAACAGCCGCGCTTCAAAGTCCCACTTGGAGGATTACCGCATATAGCGCACCCCACATTTATCGCAGCCACTAATCACTTTAAAACGGGTGTAGGGGTAAAAACTTGAAACTTATACAACCGGCCCAGCCAACGGTCATCTCAGAGACCCTCGTTAAGAGAGCGTAACCAAGGGTTTAGGTTTATAACAAAATTTCACCCTTATGCGCAAAAGTAGGACGTTTCGCTCATTACTTTAAATGGGTTCGTAGGTCTCAATTGTGCCTGATAAGTACCCCTTATCAGATGTGATTGATTTCCCGCCGATTTGCGCGCAGAGTGGCCGCCATGAAGCCCCCTGCCCCATATCTCCCCGCCGCCGCCCCTGCCCTGTCGCAGGCAGATCAGGACGCGCTGAGTGATCTTTATATCCGCGGCACCCCCGCCAATACGCTGCGGGCTTATGAACGCGATCTGATCTATGTGACGGCGTGGAAAATGGCGCGCTTCGGGGTGGCGCTGGACTGGCCCGAAAGTGAGGCCACGGCGCTGGCCTTCATCCTTGATCATGCGCGCGATCTGGGTGATGCGCCCGATGAAGATATTGCGCGTCAAACCGCGGAGGTGCTGATTGCGCGGGGGCTGCGCAAATCGCTGGCCTGCCCGGCGCCGTCGACGCTGGACCGGCGCATTGCCTCCTGGCTGGCCTTTCACCGGATGAAGAACCTGACCAGCCCGTTTGATGCGCCGCAGGTGAAACAGGCCCGGGCCAAGGCGCGCCGGGCGGCCGCCCGCCCCCCTGCCCCAAAGTCGCAGCATCCGATCACCCGCGGAGTGCTGGAACAGTTGCTGGCCACCTGCCGCGGCTCGCGGCGCGATTGCCGCGACCGGGCGATCCTGATGCTGGGCTGGGCCAGCGGCGGGCGCCGCCGGTCCGAGATCACCGGGTTGATGCGCGAAGATGTCTCGCTGAAGGAGTTCGACACATCCGGCGTCGCCTGGCTGTCGCTGCTGGAAACCAAGACCACGGCCAAGGGAGAGACGCCGCGCCTGATCCTGAAAGGCCGCGCCGCGCAGGCGCTGGTGCATTGGATCGAGGTCGGTGAGATTGCCGACGGACCGCTCTTTCGCCCGATCTCCAAGGCGGACCGGGTGCTGAACCGCCGCCTGACCCCGGATGCGATCTATCAGATTGTCAAACATCGTCTCAGGCTGGCCGGATTGCCCGAGGATTTCGCCTCGCCGCATGGATTGCGGTCTGGCTTTCTGACCCAAGCCGCGTTGGACGGTGCGCCGATCCAGGCCGCCATGCGGCTGTCGCTGCACCGCTCTGTGGCGCAGGCGCAGAAATACTATGACGACGTCGATATCGCCGAAAACCCGGCGACGGATCTGTTGGGGTGATGAGAGGATCTGTTTCGCGCGCGAAACATCATGTGCCGCGCGCGTGCAGCCAGGCTTTCAGCTCCGCAAGAAATGTCTCGGACATTCCCTCGCCGGACAGGGTGACCTGTGCACCGTTTCGACTCTGTTTCAACTGAATGCCGCCGAATGTCTCTTTCAGGGGGGGCTTGGCAGCAGGTGGGTTTTCCCCATTCGACCCCAGGCCGTTCACTGCACGGGTCAGAGCTGAAATCTCGGCTTCCACGCTCTGAGGCGCGGCCTTCCGCAGAGCGGTGGTGATCAAGGAAGCTGCTTTTGCCTCCTCTTTCAGAACTTTCGCAATCGACAACCCCAACCGTTCAGGAATAGCTGACGCAAAGCGCAGATGGTCATCCAGCGCGTGATAGATCGCGATGAAAGACCCGATCTTGGATCGCTTCGCCCGGCTGGCCGAGGCGAATAACCCGCGCAGGGCCGCAGTCTCATCCGGGTAAACGCCCTGCTCTGCCGCGCGCGCCACGATCCGGGCGCGCTCATAATAGCTCAGCCCGACGCGGATTTCATTTTCCTCGACCATGGCCACATAGGCATCAGATGCGCTCTGCGGCTGCCTCAGGAACGCACGCACGGTCTCAAAGCGGGCCTCGCCCGTTTGCTGCGCCAAAGCTCGCAGCGCTGTCAGACGCCGCCAGCCCGAGATCAACCCGTACCGCCCGCCCTCCAGTTCCACGACCTCGATCGGGGTTTGCTGGCCACGGGCCTTCAGGCTTTCCTTCAGCGCCTCCATATCCGCGTCATCGGCCGCCATACGGTCACGGACCAGATAGGCTTCCTCGATGGCGTCCAATGGCAGATCCTGCACCAAGCGCCCTTCGGCCCGCGCGGCACGCAATTCTCCGGACAGCTCTTCCAGCGCCGCCTGAGCCGCCGTGGCCCCGGCCACCTGCGCAACCGGCGGCGTGGTCCGGGGGGCGTCTGTGGGGAACATGGGATTCAGCCCGGGGGCAGGGCGGTTGTCTTCCAGATAATCCGGTCGGGCAGGGGTCAGTCGTTTACGTTTTGCCATTGGTTTCTCCTTTTCCTGCGCGGATCAGACTCTGTTTCGGGACGTGGCAGGCGTGTTTCGCGCGCGAAACATCGCGCTCAGAGCGACAATTCCGGTGTTCCCGCCTCTTCGGCCTGCCGGGCCCGTTCTTCGCCCCGCCAGACGCCGATCAGCAGCTTCTTGAACGAGGCATAGGTGGCATCAAAGGTTTCCCGCCCGCGCACATAGGTCTCGCGGTTGAAATCGCGGTAATCGGCCTCGTAGATACCGTTGACCTGTTCCCCCGCCTGACCGATCAGCGCCGTGTAGCCCTGCCAGTGCGGCGACAGGGTCCGGCCCAGATAGGCCTGCATCAGCCCGGCCAGTTCCGCCTGCTGGCTGCCGTCATAGCGGGTGATGATCGTGCGCACCGCATCCCACTGAAACGCCATCTCGGGCCGCCCCAGGGCGCGGGCGGCCATGTTCTCGCCATCCTCGATGGACTGGAAGGTGGAATGCAGCATGTCAAAGAAGCGACCCGTGGAGTCGAACTCCAGGAACGAGGCCCCCATGGGCACCAGAAGGATATCCGAGGCGGCCAGCCCGTTGATCGTCAGATAGCCAAGGGCGGGAGGGGTATCGATGAAAATGATATCGTAATCGTCCAGCACCCCATCTTCGTCCAGCGTATCCGTCAGCGCATCCCACAGCTTCCAGCTGCGGCCCTGCATTCGCCAGACGGGGATCTGGAATTCCGCCCAATAGAGGTTCAGCTGCGCTCCGATCAGATCGATATTCGGCCAGTGGGTGGTTTGGATCAGATCGCTGCTGCGGGTCTTCAGCGCCTCGGACAGGGTATCGTCGATCGGATGCGGGGCCTCACCCCGGTCAAGACGTCCCTGATTGTCCCGGCGCAGATGGGTGGCGTAGTGGCGGGCAAGCAAGGGGAACACCGTCTGCCATTCATCGCTGACCTTGCCGCCAAAGATCGACGTCATCGAACCCTGGCTGTCCAGGTCGATGACCAGCACCTTGTAACCGTCCAGAGCTGCCGACATGGCCAGATGCGCGCAGGTCGAGGTTTTGCCAACACCGCCCTTGAAATTGGCCACGGACACGATCTTGGCGGGCAGACCCTCGGGGCGGTAGGGGCGGTATTCTTTCGCTTTGGATCCTTCCGAGGCGAAATGCGCCCGCAGCCGCAGAACCTCATCCAGCGTAAACCACTTGGCACCGCCTTCGGTTTCGGACTGTCCCTGCGGCAGATCCGGGTTGCCCTTCAGGACCCGGCGAAAATGAGCAGGCGCGACAGGGATCAGATATTTGGTGATTTCCCAGGTTGAAAACAGGCGCAGCTTTTTCTGACCGTTTTCTTCCAGCCCCCGGTTCGCCAGGTCGCTACGCCCCCGCGCACAGGCATCCGCGATTTGCGAGAACTCATGTGTTCCGGTTGGGTCGCCCAGTTCAGCATAGGCCAGATCCGGGTCGATATTGAAATACGGGGGAAGCCCCTCGGACGTTGCTGCTCGCATTGAAATACTGCCCATGTGCTATGTTTTAGCCAATATACCACAAAAGAAAGCATGTGAAAGCATTATGAGTACAAAACCGGATTTTCTAAGCAAAATTAAGGGGTAGAAAGCCTTCGAGACGCTGCTTTTGGGCCTATAGCAAAAAAATGTTCAGTTAGAATCCTGTTATCTTATTAGTTACGGCTGAATCTGAATTCTATTAAGTGTAAGAAAAAAAAGCGGTTTTTGTATTTCTTGTAGATCATACTGAATCTGATCCCACGATAGGGTGACTCTGATCCCACGTTGCAGTGACTCTGAACCCACGTTCCGGCGGCTTTACGCATCCTGTGGATAACTCTACGGTGAGCGTCAATAAAACCACGAACAAAGATTCGGGCAGGACATATGGGCAGGGCAGTATGAGCGGGTCAGGGGCGTTGTTGCCTGACCGGCACCCAACGGGCGATTTTTTTGTATGCGATATCTTCGATGCGCTGCCCAAGACAGATATGGGTTCGATGGAGCATCCTATGTTTTCGCTCTCGACCCGGCCGGACCGGCGCATCCTCAATTACGAACATAATGGGGTCGAGATCACGGTGACGCCTTCGGTGCGCGGTCTGGCGACGATCCACGACAAGGACATCCTGATCTTTTGCATCAGCCAGCTGATGGCGGCGATCAATGCGGGCCGGACTGTCAGCCGGGTGTTGCATCTGAAGGCGCATGATCTGCTGGTGGCCACCAACCGCGAAACCAGCGGTGACGGTTACAAGCGTCTGCGCGAAGCGTTCGAGCGGCTGGCCGGCACAAGGATCACCACGAACATTGTGACCGGTGAAACGGAAACCACCACGGGGTTCGGCCTGATCGAAAGCTGGGAAATCGTGCGTCACACAAGGGCGGGGCGGATGGCCAGCGTCAGCGTGAAACTGTCGGACTGGCTGTTCCGCGCGGTGCTGGCGAAATCGGTGCTAACCCTCAGCCGCGATTACTTCCGCCTGCGCAAACCGCTGGAGCGGCGGATTTATGAGCTGGCACGCAAACATTGCGGGCGTCAGCCCGAGTGGCGGATCTCGGTCGAGGTGCTGTTGAAAAAGTCCGGCTCGGCCTCACCCCGGCGGGTGTTCCGCAAGATGATCCGTGACATGATCGCAGCCGATCACCTGCCCGATTATGAGATGACCGAAGAGCCGGGCGACCTGATCCGGTTCTCGCGCCGGGGTCAGGTGGTCGAGGGGCCGGACAAGCCGATCCTGCCGCCGCAGGCGCTGGAGGAGGCCAGGGCGATGGCGCCTGGCCACGATGTCTATGCGCTGGAAGCGGATTGGCTGGCTTATTGGGCCGCGTCAGGCCGCCCACAGATCAGAAATCCGCAGCGGGCGTTTCTGGGCTATGTGGCCAAAAGGGTCGCCGGACGGGACTAGGCGCTTAGCTGGAATAGGCGGGGTTTTGTTTCTGCACGCGTGTCTTCACGATTTTGACAGCGCCGATAACAATGAGGGCTGCAATGATGAACAGCCAGCCAAAGAGGATGTAGCTGCCCAGAGCCATCAGGATGGACGCACCGGAAATCAAAGCAAACCCGCCGGCGCACAGGCCAACTAGAATGGCTATCCCGATAATTCCAATCATCTTCTCCAAGTCCTCCGGCTATGGTCTTGGTCTGGTCAAACCCAGGTGGGCGCCGTCATGCCATTGAGCAGATGCCCAAAATGATTCCGCGATGAAATCATGGCAAAACTTTGAACCACCAGAGGTTAAAATTTGGTTATTTTTACCGGAAGGAGCTTTGCTCCACTACTCGCGCAACACTGCTTATAATTTATTGAGACATGAATATGTCTGAACAGATAGTTCCTTAAAACTTTTGTGACAGCAATATAGAACGCCGACGATCCCAGAAAATGTGCAAAGGTCCGCCTATGACACAGTTCTGTCAATCCGCGATCATTTGGATGGAATGGCAGACTCGCGTGCGCTTCGGCCATGGAATGATCAGAGATTTTTGGGGGTCACATCTTGACCAAGCGCCCGTCTGCCACCCTGATCCCCTGCTTTTCAAAGACGTTGCGCGTGTCAAAGACCAGCGCGGCCTCGCGCGCGACCAGACCATAATCCGGGGCGCTGTGATCGGTGATTACGGCCACCGCCGCATAGCGTTTCAGGTTGTCCGCCGTCAGTGGCTGGGATGTCCGGCCCGCAAGCTGCGGGTATTCGCCGCCTTCGGGCAGGCGGGGGAAATACGGGTCGTGATACTCGACCTCGGCCCCAAGCTTTTCCAGCTCGTCCAGCAGCACCAGCGCCGGGCTGCGGCGGGTATCCTCGACATCGCGCTTATAGGCGATGCCCATCAGCAGAATGCGCTGTCCGGTCAGGGGGTGCCCGGTTTCCGCCAATGCAGACCCGTTGCGCGCGGCCAGTTCCGCCGCCATCCGTGCCGCCAGCATCGACGGAACGGCGTCATTGCTGGAGCGGGCCAGATTGATCAGCGGCGTATCAGATCCTGCATCCGCGGCGCGCCAGGCCAGATAGGCCGGAGACACCGGGATGCAGGCCCCACCAATTCCAGGACCGGGATAGAAGGGCATAAAGCCGAACGGCTTGGTCGCCGCAGCCTCGATCACTTCCCAGACATCCACGTCCATTGCTTCAAGCGCGGTCTTCAATTCATTGACCAGCGCGATATTGACGGTGCGAAAGCTGTTTTCGACCAGCTTCACCGCTTCGGCCGTGGCGGCCGAACTGACCGGTACGGCGCTGGTGACGATGGCGCGATAGAAATCCTCGACCAGTTGCCGCGACAGCGGATCGTCGGCGCCGACCACCTTGGGGATACTGTGCGTGTCGAACTTGTCATTGCCGGGGTCTTCGCGCTCGGGCGAGAAGGCCAAAAAGAAATCGGAACCTGCCCGCAAACCGCCCGCTTCGAGGATCGGCTGAACCAGCGTGGTCGTGGCGCCGGGCCAGACGCTGCTTTCCAGCACCACCATCTGACCGGGGCGCAGATGCTGTGCGATGGTCTGCGCGGCGGCGGCGACAAAACGCATGTCGGGATCTTGTGCGTCGGTCAGCGGGGTCGGCACACAGATCAGGATGATATCGGCCTCGGCCAGTGCTGCGGCGTCCTGCGTTGCGCGAAAGCGCCCACTCTCCACCGCGTGTGCGATCCGATCCGGTGCCAGATACGAGATGACCTGACCCCCCTGATTGATCCGCGCCACCCGGTCGGGGTTGAGATCAACGCCGGTGGTATCAAACCCTTCATCATAAGCCGTCAGCGCCAGCGGCAGGCCAACATAGCCCAGCCCGACCACGGCAACCCGCGCATCGCGCGCCGCGATAAGCTGCTTGAGGGATTGATGGTGCGAGGTTTCGTAGTTCATAATCTATCCTGATCGTACAAAGTCACACTGAAT
>NZ_WVQU01000010.1:0-114238 GCF_013110575.1 Ruegeria sp. HKCCD7559 | reverse complement strand
TGGAAGCGGGCGGATTTGCGCGGTGTTCTGTCCCGGCTCAAATGGGTGGCCGGGGTTAGCCTGCTCGTAGCGTTGCTTGTGTGGTATCTGGATACCGGCGGCCCAGCCTTGGCGGTAGTGTCGATCGGCCTTGCGGTTTGGTTGCTGGGCGCTGTGCTGACAGAGTGGGCCAGCCGAATTAAGCTGGGTGAGGCACCGTTGGCCGAGTCCCTGCGTCGGGCCCGCAGCCTACCGCGTTCTCATTACGGCATGGTCGTGGCCCATGCGGGGTTGGCTGTCTGTATGATCGGCTTTATCGGGTCCAGCGCTTGGAAATCCGAGGTCGTGACTTTTGCCGAGCCCGGAACACAGATTGAGATAGCAGGGTTCGACGTGCGTTTTGACGGTGTGGAACAGCTTCGCGGTCCGAACTATCTGTCTCGCGCGGCCACACTGACGGTATTTCGCGATGGCGCTTATGTCACCACGCTTCAACCCGAGCGCAGGGCCTATCTCGTGGCGGGTACCAGTACGACCGAGTCAGCAATTCGAACGACGTTGGCAGGGGACCTTTACGCCTCAATATCGGAACCGGCGGCGGAATCAGAACAGAGCAAATGGACCCTGCGTATCTTGTATGAGCCATTGGTGGTCTGGATCTGGATAGGTTCAGGATTGTTAGCATTTGGTGGTGTCTTGTCACTCTCCGATCGGCGTCTACGCGTCGGTGCACCACGAAAACGGACTGGGCAGAGCTCCGTTGCGGTGGCGGCGGAGTAGGGCAATGAAACGTCTATTTGCACTGTTCCCAATTACGATTGCCGGCATCCTGGGTGCCTTCCTGCTATGGGGACTGAATCCCGATCGCGATCCAAACGAAATCCCGTCTGTTTTGATCTCGCAGCCGGTGCCTGAGTTCGACTTGCCGCCGGTCGAAGGGCTGGATACCCACGGGCTGTCCAGTACCGATCTGGTGGAAAATGACGGGTCAGCTCCGATCGTGGTCAACGTGTTTGCGTCCTGGTGCGTGCCCTGCCGGGCCGAACATGCGGTGCTGACGCGTATGGTACGCGATGAGGGCATTCGCCTGATGGGCATTAACTACAAAGACAAGCCGCAGGACGCGCGGAAATGGCTCGACGATCTGGGCAACCCTTATGAGCGCATCGGTTCCGACCTGGACGGCCGAGCCGGGATCGAATGGGGGATTTCCGGCGTGCCGGAGACCTTTGTGATTGATGGCGCGGGCAAGGTCGTATTCCGTTTTGTCGGCCCGGTGCTGGGCGACGAGGCAATTTCAAAGATGCGCACCGCGCTGGATCAGGCGCGGGCGGCCGGAGGAGAGGCGTCATGATACGTCGCATTGTAATTACCGCGGTCACTCTGGCGATGCTGGTGTCGCAGCCGGCATTCGCGGTTGAGCCCGACGAGATACTTGCAGATCCGGTATTGGAAGAGCGGGCCCGGGCGATTTCGAAACAGGTGCGATGCGTGGTGTGCCAGAACCAAGACATCGACAGTTCTAACGCTGGCGTGGCGCGCGACCTTCGTCTGCTTGTGCGCGAACGGCTGGTGGCAGGCGACACGGACCAGCAGGTTATGGACTTTCTGGTTGCGCGTTATGGCGACTATGTTCTGTTCAACCCGCCATGGAAGCCATCAACTTACATTCTGTGGGTTGCGCCTATCGTCATCCTGGGGCTGGGTGGTATCGCGACTGCAGCGGTATTGACCCAAAATGCGCGCCGATATCGGAAGTCGCGAAAACAAGAGACGGAACGCGGCGCGAGCGAAGAACGGAATCCCGAAAACCATTCACTCACGGAGCCGCACGCATGATCTGGATTATCTTTTCATTCATGGCCGTGGCGGTGTTTCTGACGCTCGCCCTCTCCGGCCTGGGGCGCAAGACCTCGGACTTGTCGAGACGCGAAAGCGCCTCTGCCATCTTTTCCGACCAGATCGGCGAAGTGGAGAAGGACCTGGAACGAGGAATTATCTCAGCCGAAGAGGCCAAGGCCGCCAGAGCCGAGATAGAACGTCGCCTGAAGGCGATTGACCGGCAATCGGACGACAAAGCGATAATGGGCCATTCCGGGCGTGCGCTGATTTTACTTGCCGCGCTGGTAGTTCCAGCGCTCGGAGCCGGTCTTTATTGGCAACTGGGTAGTCCCTACATCCCCAGCCAGCCATTTGCCCAACGCGAGGGGGAGCAGGCCGAAGCCCGTGAAATCGCCGACCTTGCCGTGCGCCTGAAGTCGCGGCTTGAGGCGGATGAAACCGGCGGGCCAACCGAGGGATGGGTGTTGTTGGCTCAGACCTATATGCGTATGGGACGCTTTGGAGATGCCGCAGACGCGTTCGAGGGGTTGCTGGACCGACCCAATGCGAATTCAGCGCTGGTGTCGCAATATGGCGAGGCGTTGGTCTATGCCGATGACGGTGTCGTTACGCCCAAGGCCGATCGGGCGTTTGAACGAGCCTTGGAACTGGACCCATCGAACCCAGCAGCGACATTCTACAAAGCCATTGGTCTGGAGCAGGCTGGATCGCCTGATAAGGCCTATGACCTACTGAAGACGCGGATGGACGCCGAAGAGGAGTTCCGGCCATGGATGGAGAGTTTTGTGGCCCAGCTTAACCGCATCGCCCCGTCGATCGGACGGGCTCCGGTGAATCTGGCGGCTTTTGCCCCTTCCATGCCCGGCCCAACTGCCGATCAGGTGGCGGCGGCCGAGGAGATGTCAGACGAAGACCGGCAGGCCTTCATCCGCTCGATGGTCGAACGGCTTGCGAGCCGGATGCAGGAAAACCCAGGCGATCTGGACGGCTGGATGCGGCTGGGCAACGCCTATTCGGTGCTGGGCGAGACCGACGGCGCCCGGAACGCCTATGGCAGGGCAAGGGATCTGGCGGATGACCTGCCGCAGGGGGATCCGCGCAAGGTGGCAATCGACCGGGCATTGCTGGAACTGGGGGGTTGATTCCCGCAGCCCGGCGTGGATCGGGCCGGCGCCGACTTCGCGCTGATGCCCAGTGAGCCATCTGGAAAATTCCGGTTTAGGCTATCGCATGCCGATCTTTAGGAGGTTGAGACCATGAAAGTTGAAACGTTTTCTGATCTAATTGTCTGGACGCGGGAAATGCATCATTGGCTCGCCGAATGTTTGGCCCACTGTTCGACACAGTCAGAGCAGGAGCTGGCCAGGATGTTGCTTACCTACCTCGCCGATCATGAGGCTGCTCTGGAGAAAATCGTCGATGGTTTCGTGAAACGAGCCGATCCCAAAGCGCTCAACACCTGGGTATATGACTATTTGGGCAATGAGCCGATCGACCCACATCGCGCCTGCGACAGGCCGTTCGCACAGATGAGCGTCGATGAGATCTGCGAAGCGGTCTTCGATCTTCACAATCAGGTGATCGACTTATATCGGTATTTGCACGGGCGTGCCGAGATACCCGAGGCACGCGAACTCTTTCAGGCGATACTGGATATGGAAGAGCACGAGACCATGCGTTTAGCGCAGCAGAGCAACCGCGTCCGGGATATGTGAACTCCGGGGTCAGGATCCGCTTTCCACGGCTCCGCCCGCAATCGGCGCGGCCTGTTCCATCGCGTCGAGAATGGCGTTCGTGGTCAAGATCTCTGGCAGGGCGATGCCTTCGGGGGCCGACGGGCCGTAGACGATGTTGAAGGGGATCCCGAACCGTCCATTGTCCTCAAGGAAACGGGCGATCACATCGTCGGGGCGGGTCCAGTCGGCCTGCATCGGAATTGCTTTGTCCGATTGCAGTGTTGCCAGAACCTCGCCGCGTTCCAGCACCAGCGCTTTGTTGGCCTTGCAGGTCAGACACCAGTCGGCTGTGACATCGACGAAAACCACCTCGCCGCGCGACACAAGGCGGGCGATTTCGGGGCGGCTGAAGGTAATCCAAGGGATCTCTCCGGCTGGTTCAAGCAGCCTGGACCGGTCTTTGCCGGCAATCGCAACCGGTGCGGCAAACGCTGCGGTCAGCGTCAGCAACAGGGCTGTCCAGCGCAAAACGGGTGGCATCATCGTACTTTTCCAGATCAACAGGACCAGAACAGTTGCAGCCAGCACGGTAGCAGTTGCAGCAGTGTCTCCGGCCACCCCGACCATCACCCAGACCAACCAGCCGATCGTGGTCAGCAGTGCCGCCGACAGGGCCCATTTTAATCCCACCATCCAACGCCCCGGTTTAGGCAGAGCGGCGGTAAGTTTCGGGTGCACTGCAACCAGCAGGTAAGGAATGGCCAGCCCGACCCCCATTGCGGTGAAGATCGCCACGATATCCACCGGTCGGCCGGTCAGGGCAAAGGCCACCGCCGTGCCGAGGAAGGGGGCCGAGCAGGGCGTCGCCAGAACTGCTGAGAAGGCTCCGGTCAGGAAATCCCCGACCAGCGACACGCGGCCCTTTTCGACATGGGCAAGCCGGGTGTTCAGCGACTGCGGCAGCGTGATCTCGAACAAGCCCGCGAGGCTGGTTGCAAAAACCGCCAGCACCACGATCATCACCGCAAGGAAAAGCGGATTCTGGAACTGGATGCCCCAGCCGACGGAATAGCCCAGCGACCGCGCCGCAATGGTGATAGCCGCCAACAGCCACATGAATGTCAGGATTCCGGCTGCCGAAGCCAGGAACCCGGCGCGAATCTGAGCCGCAGAGCGGTCGCGAGCCTTTACCGCCGAGGAAAGCTTGATCGAAAGCACTGGCAGTACGCAGGGCATGACATTCAGAATCAACCCGCCGCCCACCGCCAGCAAAATGATCCAGACCAGCGCGCTGGCTGAAGTTTCGGCGGCCGCGATCTCATATGGTGGCGGGGTAGGGGGAGCGTCGGTACGGGGCGAAAACTCGGCCACGCGGTTGGTGTCGGTAACCGTGACGGACAAGGCGGGGGGGTCCTGTGCCAGAGCGAGGACCGGGAACTGCACCCATAGCTGACGCCTGTCGCCAGCGAGCCGGATGTCGGGTGCACCAAACGCGGTGTCACGTCCCATGTCGGGAAAGACATCAGGCGCATCAAAGGGCAGGTCGCTGGTGAAATTCAGCGTCAGCATCTCGGACTCGGTATCCAGGGTCGCGGCGTCGGACTTCATTCCGCTTGTGTTTCCCGTGGTTGGCACCCGCGACAGAAAGGCATTTATAAGCCGGGCCGAGTCCTGATCCCGACCCGTTCCCTGAGTCAGCGACAAGTCCAGCGAAAACTCGACCGGCACACAGATATCGGAACAGATCAGCGTTGTCACAGCGGCCTTCAAGTCAACTGGCGCTCCGGGGTTCTCGAGTGTGACGGTCAGCGGAAAGACCACTTCGTCCTTGTACCCGAAATTCTCGATCCCGAAGGCGCGAAAACGGATCGGCGCGGGCCAGTGAAACTGTACGTCGCTGACGTTTTGCGAGCCGTTCCAAGTGATCTTGGGCGGAATTCCCACCTCACCAGGCGACTTCCAGTAGGTTTTCCAATCTTCGCCCAGTTTCAGATGCAGTCCTGCAGTGATCGTCTTGACGTCAGGCGCGATCCCGTCCTGCGCGGTAATTATGTGTGCGACCAGGGGCTCTGATTCATACGCTTGGGATGTAGCTGCAAGGCTTGTCCCGGCGGAAGTCTGGCCAAAGATTAACCCCAAGATCATAATACATAAATTTAGGAGTGTTCTTGCCATTGCGCGTTGCCATCGGTTGTTTTGCACCCGTCTCTGCCAGATTCCAGCGCTGGAGGGTCAACGAGCCGGAATGTCACATCCCCACGATCAGCTCACGAAACCTTCGCGCCCGTCTTCGCAGATGAAATAGGCCCCGCCATCCGCGCCCTCCCATTGAACCCGGCAACCTTGGGGCAGGGCGTATTCAGGCTGCGGCGGTTGCAGCGGGCATAGTTTAGGGCGTGGTGCGCAAGCCGCCAGCGAAAGAGCGGCCAGCGACATGGCGGCCAACCTTGAGCACCAAAGCTTCATGATTGAAGATTATTGCCGGTGTACTGGGTTCGGTCCGACCGCGGCGTCTGTTGCCTTTGGTCTTTCCGATTCAGATTTGTTCGAATGACAGGATTTTTCCATCGCCTTGTGCATAAAGAAATGGGCTCCGAGGCACAGGATCAACGGTGCGAAAAGACCCAAGGAGTCAGAAAGCCCACCAACCGTCCCGCCGGCGATCAAGTAGAGAGCGATCGGCGTTATCATGGCAATGCAACATACCATCATGCCCCATTTCATTATCTTGCCGCCGCTAACCGGTACTGACGCCTGCGGCGCGTTTGCAGTCTGTTTTTCTTTCACATTCAACTCCAAAATTTGGATTGGAGACCTCTGCTAACGCCTTCCCACGATGGAAGGTCAAGCTGTTTTGGCGCGAAGCGAATTTGACGCTGTCAAACCAGTCCAGCATTTGCTTGGGCCTTACTTGGTGCATAGACACGGCCGGAACAGGGAAGTTTTTAGGGGTATGAACAGCAGGCATTGTCGTCCCGACGCCTGGTGAAGTTTCAGGTTAAACACGAAGCTGCCTAGGTCACTTTAAGCCTTGAAAACTCGCGGGTGGGTCGAAGCGATATCGAACGAATAATTGAATGGACAAATCTTCCCCCGTCGCGGATTGTCTAATCCCCTGGGTACTAACTCCAGACACCAACCAGCCAATAGGAGCGCTATCAATGCTGACCAGACGACATTTTGTTGCAGCCTCGCTCGCCATTTTCTCTCAGCCGGTTTTTGGAGTGACGTCGGCGGCGGCCTCGCAATGGTCGGAGTGGGATGCGCAAGTAACTCCAGCCAATTTTGATCCCGCAACATCCAATCCCTGGGGTTTACACCCACGTTTCCTGCCTCAGCGTGTGCAAACCAATCGACCACTTACTCCGGGTGACATTCATGTCGACGCGGTGGCACGATATCTGTATTTCATCGAAGACGGTGGCACAGCAATGCGTTACGGCGTAGCCATTGCCCGAGGCAATCTTTACGAGCCCGGAGTCTACACGATCAAGCGAAAGGCCAAATGGCCGCGTTGGACTCCTACAGCCGAAATGATTGAGCGCGACCCTGATGAATATGCGCAATTCGCAGATGGTGTGCCCGGTGGGCCGACAAACCCATTGGGATCAAGGGCGTTTTATCTGTTCGAAGGTGGTCGCGACACATACCTGCGAATTCACGGAACGCCTTATCCAAGATCTATCGGAGGTCGCGCAAGTTCTGGCTGCGTAAGGATGGCGATGCCACATATCATCGGGCTTTATGATCGTGTCAGGCCAGGGTCCACGGCTCATCTCTACCCTCCCGAGCGGCTTCTGACCGCGACCAGCTGACAGGCGCTTGTCAGGCGCGCGTACAGATTGGGCGCCCTTCAATAGTCCTAAGTGGTAGGTAGGTTGTTTCAACTGGCCCAACATAGCGATACCAATAGCAACCGTCCTCAGGCATGATTTTCACTGCGTTCAGGTCCTGGCCCGGAGCAGCAATCTGGGCTACGGCGTCAGGAACTTGGGAAAGCGTTCCGGGCTCGCTATCTGCAGATATTGACGTTGTTTCGGTACAAGCGCCGATGAACAAAAGTGCGGCCAGTGCTTGGAAAGCTTTCCTGAAGGACATGGTGTTTAGTCCACTGTGATTGTCATTTGTAGTGCCTGCTACCCTCGCATCGACGGGTGATCACATCAATTCACCAAGAACTAAGCAATTGTTAGCGTTGCTTTTTTGTGTTCGGTTGATTCAAGAAAGTCAGGTTTTGCTTAAAGCAGCCTGGAGTTACGTCCAAGAAAAATTGCTTTTCCACAATGACTTGATGATTTGGGTCCGCCTTCTAAGGAAATATCCCTGCGCCAACGGCAACGACAATTCAGACGAGACATCCCATATGAAATGTCATTTGCGTGTTGACCTTCCAGCGCAGGAACCGGGCATACGAGTTATTTGAGTCGGAAAAAAAGAATAAACTTTGGGATGGCAGGCATGAAACGGAGCAAAGAAGGAAAGGTTGTTACGCGACGTGGAGTGATTGCCGCGTTTGCTGCGACGACGCTTTTTCCAGCACCGGCCGTTTGGGCCCAATCAACGGCAACTGAGGGGACGCGCCGCAATGTTTCCTCATTCCGCGTTGCTAAATGGCAGGACCACTTTGATACGCTTAAGAATGGTGTGATCCTGTCCGATACACAGTCCAAGGTCCTGCAATATTGGTCGGAAGACGAAAGCGTCTACCGAATGTATCCAACCAGCGTACCGCTGACGGAAGACCTTACAAGGCTGGGCTACACCACAGTTACTCGCAAGGTCGAAGGGCCGTCTTGGCGACCGACACCAGCAATGAAAAAGCGCAACCCCGCTTGGCCCGATTATGTGGGCCCGGGTCCGGAGAATCCTCTGGGGACACATGCACTTTATTTGAGCTGGCAATACTACCGGATCCACGGCACCAACGACACGCGCAAGATCGGGAGAAGATCCTCCAACGGCTGCATTGGCTTGTACAACGAGCAGATTGCGGAATTGTTCGAACTGGCCACTGTGGGCACTCAGGTAAAACTGATCTGACCTTGGTCAGGCCGATTTTTTTTGCGCGCGTTGAACCTAAGAACTGACAATCATGTGAAGAACAGAGATGGATAAACTTACACTCTTGATCGGCGGAGTAGTGATCGCAGGCGCCGCCGCGTTCGTCTACAACTTAAATCAGCAACCAACAGGTCACTCGATGACGCCGCCCGATACGTCAGCACTGGAGCAAGGAGACCCAATCGAAAACGTCACTCTGCCGGACCAGCTAAGCGAATTTGCGGCCGTCGGCAAAGTGGCATTCGACGCCAAATGCTCGGCGTGCCATGGCGCGAATGCAACAGGTCTGGAAGGCCTTGCACCACCTTTGGTGCATAAAATCTATGAACCAAGCCACCATTCGGACGAGTCATTTTATGTGGCAGTCCAGAATGGAGTTCGGGCACACCATTGGAAGTTCGGCAATATGCCGCCGGTCGATGGCTTGACCCGTGCGGATGTGAAGGGCATCGTGGCGTATATCAGAGAGCTGCAGCAGGAAAACGGGATTTTCTGAAGGTGACGAGCCGAATGGGCAGTGCAATTCGTTACATCATACTGTCAATGGTGCTGACCATTGGCGGGCTGCTTGTGACGGCCGATTCTGCTCATGCACATGGCAGTGGTTCTCAGCACGTGATTGACCAAACGGACTCCGCGGACGTTGAGCATGTCAAGCAGGGTCATCCCGGACATTGTCATGGCGGAACGATTTGCAACGCT
Organism: Ruegeria sp. HKCCD7559; assembly: GCF_013110575.1. Lineage (NCBI taxonomy): Bacteria > Pseudomonadati > Pseudomonadota > Alphaproteobacteria > Rhodobacterales > Roseobacteraceae > Ruegeria > Ruegeria sp. HKCCD7559. The sequence continues at coordinate 104,978 of NZ_WVQU01000010.1, read as the reverse complement.
GTTGGTCTATTTTCGATGGGTCCACCACCGCCTGGCCCCCAAGATACTGAACAAAGATACTCGATCCCTCGAGCCCAATACCGGGTTCTCGGTATCGCGGCGTTTGACCCACCACCGCCGCGTGTCCTGATCTGACCAGTCGAATTGCGCTCAACCTGGGCGCGTCGAAGCAGACGACAAGGACAAAACAATGAACATTCTGAAAATGACCACAGGCGTTGCCCTGGTTTCTCTGTTTGCAGCCGCCGCCCTGGCGCATGGTGGCGCAACCGGCATCGTCAAAGAACGCATGGATGGTATGTCCGCGATGAAGGACAGCATGAAGATCCTTACGCCGATGATGCAGGGGAAAACGCCCTACAATGCGCAAACGGTACGAAGCGAGGCCAAGAAAATCGGGCGTCACGCTGGCGAGAGCATGACAAAGCTGTTTCCAGAGGGATCTGATGGCAAACCCTCGGAGGCCAAATCGGAGATCTGGCAGGATTGGGGTTCATTTGCAGAGTTAGCCAGGCAGTTGGAATCCTACTCTGAAGGCCTTGTGCTTGCGGCGGACAACGGGTTGATGATGTCCGGGTCGGGCCATGGTTCGGGCATGATGGGCGGCGCATCCATGATGGGTGGCGGTTCTATGATGGGTGCCGGAATGATGGGCGGCAGTCCAAACCAGGCACAACTTTCTGAAATGCCGGCAGATGGTGTGTTCATGATGCTGAGCCAGACATGCTCGGCGTGTCACACGCAATTTCGGTCGGAATAGGAATGCGTCATGAGACCGATATTCCGATTGGGCCTTGCTGCCGCCGTAGCGGCGTCAGCGGGACTTGTTGCTGTGATGGCTTGGCCGATTGGCCAGCCCTTACAAGCTCTCGACATTCAGGGTGACGTTAACCGCGGGGCGTATCTGGCAAGGGCAAGTGGTTGTATCGCTTGCCACACAGATTTTGCCAAAGGGGGCGCGGCCTTGGCCGGTGGGGTGGAGTTGGATACCCCGTTCGGCACGCTCTTTTCGCCGAACCTGACCACAGATCCCGATCACGGGATCGGTGATTGGACAATCGAGGAGTTCGCCCGCGCGGTGCGTCAAGGCGTATCACCCGGCGGACAACCCTATTACCCGGCCTTTCCTTATCCATTCTATGCCAATTTCACGGATCAGGACATCGCCGATCTCTGGGCCGCATGGCAAACAGTTCCACCGGTAGCGGAACCGTCAAAAGAACAGGAAATGGCGTTCCCCTTCAATCAGAGATGGGGCCTGAAGCTGTGGCGCGCGGCTTTTCTGGAACCACCCCGCACTGATCCCGTGCCGGGCAATGACGAAGTGTGGAACCGGGGCCGGCTACTGGTCGAAGGTGCCACACATTGTGCGGCCTGCCACACCGGGAGGAACCTGGCTGGCGCAAGAAATTCGGACACGGAACACTTCAAGGGAAGTGACTCTCTGCCGGGCGGTGACAAGGCACCGGCCATCGACTTTGAGACCCTGCAAAAGCGTGGTTGGACGGTAGATGATTTGGCCTACGCGTTGCGCACCGGCGTCATGCCTGATGGCGATGTCTTCGGCGGCGCCATGGGAGAGGTCGTAAACTATGGCACCAGCTTTCTGACAGACGAAGACCGGAAGGCAATGGCGACCTATCTGCTGGATGTGCACGACGGGGGGTAATCGAGTGAGAGATCAAATTTTCTTTGGAGGGAAGTCCTCATGAAGCTCAATCGCAGGCAATTCGTTGCAGGCACGTCGGCACTAATCGCAGTGCCGACTATCGGGAGGGCGGCTACCGCCCCCCGAATAATCGAGGCGCGTTCAGGATTGGCACGTGTTGCCCCCGACAGCTATCCTGAAACCGAGATATGGGGATATGATGGCGGTGTTCCGGGCCCCGAAATTCGTGCCCGGCAGGGCGAAACGGTTCGCCGGACACTCCTGAACTCACTGCCTCAGCCTACGGCAATCCATTGGCATGGACTGCGGGTTCCAAACAACATGGATGGGGTGCCGGGTCTTACACAGGAGGCTGTACCAACAAGCGGCGAGTTTCAGTATGACTTGCCTCTGAAGGATGCAGGAACCTTCTGGTACCACTCTCATAACCAGTCAACGGAACAAGTGGCCAGGGGCCTTTACGGCGCGTTCATCGTCGACGAAATGGACCCGCCGGACACGGATCATGACATTACGATCCTGCTGGATGACTGGAGGTTGGGTCAGGACGCCCAAATCGTCGATGATTTCGGCGCGATGCATGACTGGACGCATGCAGGCCGAATGGGAAACTACGTTCACGCACACATATCGCCCATGACAGAAGTTCTGACAAACCAGCGTTTGCGACTTCGAATGGTCAACGTGGCAACTGATCGGATCATGTATGTCTCAGTAGGTGGCGCAAACGGGAAACTGGTCGCTTATGATGGCATGCCTGTAAGGCAGCCAGAGGATTTTGAAACCCTTGTTTTTGGGCCTGCACAGCGAGCAGACTTAATTGTTGATGTCACAGCGGAATCGAACGAAGCCGTTCAAATAACTCTTCACGAACGCGATGAATCGTTTGTCATTGCTGAAATCCCGGTTTCGGGAAGCGGTGCATCCGCAAACCGCGGTGCAATAGAAGCCCTGCCACCCAACCCTGTTTCCTTTCTCGAAGATGTTTCTGACGCTTTGACAATCCCATTAGTGATGGAAGGCGGGGCGATGGGCGGACTGCGTCAAGGCACTTTTAACGGCCAGGTCATGAGCACCAATGAATTGGTTCAGGAAGGGCAGATCTGGACATTCAACGGTGTCGCCGGGTTACCTGAAAACCCCCTTGCTGCCGTTTCGCGTGGCGACATAGTCCGGATTCAGATGCAGAACGACACCGTCTTTCCGCACGCTATGCACTTGCACGGGACGCACTTTCAGGAAGTTCTGCCAAACGGCAACCTAGGGCCGCTGCGGGACACAATCCTGGTTGACCGGATAGAAAAGCGGGAGATTGCGTTCGTTGCGGATAACCCGGGGGATTGGCTGTTTCATTGCCATATGCTGTCGCATCAGGCCGCTGGTATGAAGACCTGGCTGAGCGTGGCATGATGAACAAGAGTTCGGCGAAATGGGTGTCACTGGCTGCTGTAGTGATCATTGTCGCGGTCGCTGGCTGGGGCCTGAGTGGGCGTGCGCAGAACAGTGCATCAGCGGATTCGGCACGTGGTGCAGTTTTGTACGCCGAAAACTGCGCGTCATGCCACGGGGCAAATTTGGAGGGTCAGCAGGATTGGCAAACACCTGATCCGGATGGCGTCTTGCGGGCGCCCCCGCATGACCGAACCGGGCATACCTGGCATCACGGCGACAAGCTGTTGTTCGACTATACAAAGTTTGGCGGGGACCAAACTTTGAAACAGATGGGTGTCGCTGACGTCAAAAGCGGCATGCCAGGCTTCGGGGACACTCTGTCGGATCAGGATATCTGGGACATCCTCGCCTTCATCCAGGAGAGTTGGCCGGATCGGGAACGCAAGCTGCAAGAGCAACGCACCGAAGCAGAACAAACGGAAGGAAACTGATGTGAAACGAATACTTGCAGGCTTAGTCGCTATCGCCATGTCGATTGGCATTCCTATGGCACGCGCCGACGAGCTGTCTGACTCCGATGTAAAACGGCTGGCTCTCGAAGCCATTTTGGAAAACCCTGAGATCATCATGCAGGCGATTCAATTGCTTCAACAGCGCGAGGATCAGGCAAAAGCCGAAGCAATTGGAAGCGTCTTGGAAAATCAGCGTGAATTGCTGGAACAGGATCCGAATGCGCCTGTAATCGGAAACCCGGAAGGCGATGTAACCGTGGTCGAGTTTTTCGACTATAACTGCCCATATTGCAAACGCGCTGCCCCGGTCGTGAAGAACGTAATCGCGGGCGATTCCGATGTGCGAATTGTTTATCGAGAATGGCCCATACTTGGAGAAGGTTCCGACTTCGCGGCACGCGCTGCGCTGGCCTCACGAAACCAGGGAAAATACGAAGAATTTCATTGGGCGCTTATGGCTCTGAACGGTCGTGCCACTGAGGCCAGTGTACTGAAAGTTGTTCGGGAACTTGGCCTGGACGAGGATCAATTGCGCGCAGATATGGAAGCGCCGGAAGTCGACGCGCATATTCAGATTTCCATGGAATTGGCCCGACAGCTTGGCTTCAGTGGCACTCCTTCGTTTGTGATTGGAGATGCGCTTGCCCCGGGTCTGATCACCGAAGATGAAATGACCCGGTTAATCGTGGCAGTCAGAGACGCAAGATAGAACCAAGGGGGCGACAGCATGTGCGCTCCTAAGTTTATCATGCGATCGTGGCTTCGTATCCCTCGGACTTCAGCGCTGCAAGGATATGATCAAGTGAATTGGTGCTTAAGACACGTACCCTGCGGTTTTCCATGTCAAAGTCCAACTGTGCGGAGGAATCCACCGTGGCAACGGCTTTTTCGATAGCTGACTTGCAGTGCCCGCAGCTCATATCCGGGATATTTAGGGTCGTCATGGATGTTTGCTCCTGTGTTCCGTCGTCCCGGCTAAAGTATTCCAGCACAGGAAGGTCAAGTCGTGATTATTGGATCGTCAAAATTAGTGGCAAAGAAAGTCAGCCCCATCCCTTGACCTTCCACTTGCTGGAACCCTTATGTTTCCCGTCAGCAGAACATTGGTGGTGACAATATGACTGAAATTTCACATGCAAGGTTTCAAGTTCAGGGTATGAGCTGTGCGTCCTGCGTAGGGCGGGTTGAGCGCGCGTTGAAAGATGTGCCAGGGGTAGATGCCGCTTCGGTTAATCTCGCCAGCGAAAGCGTTCAGGTCGATTTCCGCGATCCAGCCGATAAAGCGGCCATTGCTGATGCGTTAAACAGCGCCGGATATCTGGCACGGACGGAAGAGGTAACGCTGGATATTCAGAACATGTCCTGCGCATCGTGCGTGGGGCGCGTTGAACGGGCATTGCAAGCAGATGATGGCGTCTTGTCCGCGTCGGTCAATCTGGCCACCGAAAGTGCAACTGTACGTTATGCTGAGGGAGTCACAACACCCGAAGCCATCGCGGCGCTTGCGGCATCTGCTGGCTATCCGGCGAGCCTGCGATCCGCGACGCAGACCGAACCACAAGACCGCAAAGCCAAAGAGATTCGCCAATTGGCCCGGCGAACAAGCTTTGCCGCCTTGCTCGCTTTGCCGGTCTTTATCCTTGAAATGGGCTCGCATGTTATTCCGGGCATGCACCACCTGATAGCGAGCACGATCGGCATCCAGAACAGCTATTACCTGCAATTCCTTCTAACCACGATCGTTCTTTTTGGGCCAGGTTTGCAGTTCTATACTAAGGGATTCCCTTCCTTGTTCAAAGGCGCGCCGGACATGAATTCTCTGGTGGCTCTGGGCACTTCGGCGGCTTATGGGTTCTCGCTTGTTTCCACCTTTGCGCCGGGTGTTCTTCCCGCCGGAACCGCAAACGTCTACTACGAGGCCGCAGCGGTGATCGTGGTTCTCATATTGCTGGGGAGGTTCCTCGAGGCGCGCGCCAAGGGGCGAACTGGTGAAGCGATCCGAAAACTGGTCGGTCTGCAGGCAAAAACAGCGCGCGTTGAGCGCGACGGATCGGTTGTCGAGCTACCGATCGAGCAGATCGTTGTAGGGGATATTGTGCACGTTCGACCGGGCGAAAAAATCGCGGTGGATGGTGCCGTAGTGACCGGCGCGTCATATGTCGATGAAAGCATGATCACCGGCGAGCCGGTTCCTGCCGAAAAGACCGAGGGCGCAACTGTGGTCGGCGGAACAGTTAATGGCGCGGGCGCATTGACGTACCGGGCTGAAAAGATCGGCGCAGACACTATGTTGGCCCAGATCATTCAAATGGTCGAACAAGCACAGGGTGCCAAGCTTCCGATTCAAGGCTTGGTTGACCGCATCACGCTGTGGTTCGTGCCGGTAGTGATCGCTGTGGCCGTAATGACTGTGCTGGTTTGGATGTTGTTCGGACCCGATCCTGCGCTCAGCTTGGCGTTGGTAGCCGGGGTTGCGGTACTGATCATTGCTTGCCCCTGCGCCATGGGGTTGGCCACACCCACCTCAATCATGGTCGGCACCGGCCGCGCGGCCGAGATGGGTGTCCTGTTTCGAAAGGGCGACGCCTTGCAAATGCTGCAGGAAACCACCGTTGTTGCGGTGGACAAGACGGGGACCTTGACCGAAGGGCGTCCGGAGCTGACCGACCTGATTGTGGCCGAAGGATTGGCCGAGGATGAGGTTCTGCGCCTTGTTGCTGCCGTTGAGGTCACATCCGAACATCCGATCGCCACGGCCATCGTGCGCGCGGCTGAAACCCGTGGTCTGGAGCTTTCGAAGCCAGAAGACTTCACGTCGATCACCGGTTACGGGGTAAGCGCCTCAGTCGAAGGCCATACAATCCTGATCGGGGCCGACCGCCTGATGAGTCGCGAAGGGGTTGAAATGGGCGCGTTGTCTGATCGGGGCGCTGAACTCGCAATCAACGGAAAGACTCCACTTTATGCCTCCGTAGACGGAGTTATCGCAGCCGTCATCGCCGTGGCGGACCCAATCAAGACCACCACGCCAGACGCAATTGAAGCTTTGCACGGACTGGGGCTGAAAGTAGCGATGATTACCGGCGACAATACCGCTACAGCCAAATCCATCGCGGCGCAGCTTGGCATCGATCATGTCGTGGCCGAGGTTCTGCCAGAGGGTAAAGTATCCGCGTTGCAAGATCTGCGCTCAAATGGCGGAAAACTGGCCTTTGTGGGTGATGGCATCAATGATGCCCCCGCTCTGGCGGCGGCTGACGTAGGAATTGCGATCGGGACAGGCACTGACATCGCCATCGAGGCGGCTGACGTCGTTCTGATGTCAGGCGACCTGACAGGCGTGGTCAACGCCTTCGATATTAGTCAGCGCACCATGCGTAACATCCGCCAAAACCTGTTCTGGGCTTTCAGCTACAACACGCTGCTCATACCGGTTGCAGCGGGGGTGCTCTATCCGTTTGGCGGCCCGTTGCTGTCGCCGGTTTTGGCTGCAGGTGCCATGGCGCTGTCCAGTGTATTTGTCCTGACCAACGCGCTGCGGTTGCGCTGGGTTAAGCCGATCAAAGTTGGGCGAGAACAGATCTCGCAGAATGAAGAGCAGGCGCTGCGATCAGCGCCTGCTGAATAGAATAGGAGAACCGCTGTGAATATCGGAGATGTAGCAGAACGTTCGGGTCTGCCTGCCAAAACCATCCGTTATTACGAGGATATCGGATTCATCAAACCCAGGCGCAGTCTGAACGGGTATCGACATTTCGACGAAAAGGAACTGCACAAACTGGCCTTCATCGGGCGGGCCCGCTCATTGGGCTTTACCATTGAGGATTGCCGTTCACTACTGGCGTTGTACGAGGACAAAGAACGCGCAAGCGCGGACGTGAAGGATATCGCCAAACAGAACCTAAAAGAAATAGATGCCAAGATCGCGGACCTGAAGGCCATGCATGCTACACTGTCTCATTTAATCGATGAATGTGCCGGAGACCACCGTCCCGACTGCCCGATCCTGAAGAACCTCGGCCAAACTTAGATGCGCTCATCGTATGAACTGCCTCCTATTTTGGCAGTTTGTTACGTGTATTCGCGGGAATCCGCTTCATTTCGATACAGCGCACCAACTCACCTGTTTTTTCCTCCGACTGGCTTGAACACTCGTTACGTTCGTCCTAACTGCACGGGATGAAGTGGAAGTTTTTCTCAGTGTTGCGAATGACGTTTCTGACATGCGTCTGCTTGGCGATGACCTTCGTCGGCACTGTTGTGGTCGCGAGCAGTGACGTCAAAAACAGTAGCACCTCTGAGCCTCACGGCGTTTCAATGGCTGCAAAGTCATCAGACTTCAAACACGACCATAGCGGTTTGCATCCGACGACTGGCCAAATCCACACGGATAGCCACGTAAATCACAGCGGAGAATGTCATTCCGGTATCTGTTGTGTTGGCGAATATCCGACCCACGTAGGACTTGCGGTTTTGGCTGAAGCTTTTGGCCAGAAAAACCGTAACATGGATTCCGACATCCACAACTCTCAAGCGCCTCTGACGCCCGATCGTCCTCCACAAATCTCCTAACATCCACAGGCCCGTCAGCGCGGGTTTTCATGTTGTTTCGGTTCGAGCATGCACTGCGACCGTCAGGAGATTATTATGCGTGGAAGATATGCGGCACTATCAGTACTTGCCTTGGCGATTGGCCTGGGTGGAGGTGTCTTTCTTGAAAGACTGTACCTGAATCCAATTGATCAGGGCCAGTCGAACGAACCAGAGGTCCTTTATTGGGTAGCACCGATGGATCCGAATTTTCGGCAGCCTGGACCTGGAAAATCGCCGATGGGTATGGACTTGATCCCGGTTTATTCTGGGCAGGAACCTACCGGCGACCCTGAAGAAGTCACCCTGAGCGCTGCGGAAATCAACGCAATTGGTGTGCGAACTGCGGTTGCACGCATGACTGATATCGAACCTCGCATCGAAACGGTGGGTTTCGTCGGCTTTGACGAACACCTGACCAATCACGTTCATACGCGTGTTGAAGGTTGGATTGAGCAACTGAAAGTTCGAGCGGTCGGTGATCGCGTTGAGAAGGGGCAAGTTTTATTTGAACTCTTTTCACCACTGATCGCAGCTGCGACCGGCGATCTTGTACGCGCAGTCGAAGCTGGTGACCCGCGGATTTTGGACGCGGCGCGCAATAAGTTGATCAGCCACGGTATGTCCGCTCGTCAGGTTGCTGAGATTGAGGCGGGCGGTGAGTTGGTTCGAAATGTGGAAATTGAGGCACCTCAAAACGGTGTCGTCATAGCTCTGAATGCCGCCGATGGCATGTACCTGCAGCCAGGCACGCTTGCTTTTTCGGTAACCGATCTTTCTGAAGTATGGCTGATCGTTGATGTATTTGAACGAGATATTGCACGTTTGTCGGAAGATATGCGCGCGATAGCAAGGTTCGAGCACCTACCCGGTCGCACCTTCGAAGGCGACATCGACTATGTTTACCCTGAGCTTGATCCGCAAACCCGAACTCTTCCCGTAAGGCTTAGTTTCGATAACACCGACGGCGTGCTGCGGCCGGGCATGTTTGGCAGTGTTAGCCTTATACCGGATGAAAGCCGAAATGTTCTCACTGTTCCATCAGAGGCGTTAATTCGTACCGGTTCGGCGGAACGCGTCATCTTAAAAACAGGCGATGGTACTTTTCGCCCGAGACTGGTGACTACAGGTCTTCGAGACAGTTTCGGCGAGGGGGGTCGAACAGAAGTTCTGCAAGGGCTTGAACCTGGTGAGGAAGTTGTCGCATCCGCACAGTTTCTAATCGACAGTGAAAGTGCTTTGAGCGCCGGTTTCACCCGAATGGCACCAACGGATACCGAACCAGCACGCGGGGCAGGCACCCTGGTTTCACTCGATGCCCAAAATCGTATGGCAACTGTTCGTCACGATGTTCTCGAAAGCCTCGATTGGCCCGCAATGACTTCGCAGTTTCCGGTGAGGTCTGGTGTTTCGCTCGACAGCTTGAGTGCAGGCGACGCAGTCGCTTTCGTGATCGCACGGGGTGCGGATGGGCTTCTGAGCCTGATGGAGCTTGCACCAGACGATGGTATTGCCGGAACTGGTGCCGGAATCGCGCGCGCCGTCACTTCAGACGGCAAATTGACGCTTGAGCACGGACCGATCCCCGAGCTCGGTTGGGCCGCCATGACAATGGATTTGCCTGTTGTAGGAGTAGATCTCACTACCGTGCCAATCGACATGCCAATTGAGTTTGATCTGGCTGAGGGAGAAGGGGGGATGTTCTCGATTGTGGCAATTCGCGAAGAGGGCTCGCCGCCGACGGATTCCGTTGAACCCGAAGAAACCGACACGCCTTCTGCTCCACCGATTGTAGTCACCGGCACGATCAACCTCGTTAATGCTGAGGCGGGAACGGCAACCATCACTCACGGGCCGATGACTGAGATTGGCATGCCCGGAATGACCATGGATTTCCCATTAGAACCTACATTGGACACAAGCATGCTCGAAGTCGGTTCTGAAATGACTCTGACTTTCGCGCGTGCAGATGGCATGACAATGGTGTTGGCTGCGGCAACGCCTATTGCACCGCCACTTCAGGTTTCTGGCCGGATTAACAGTATCGACCCGAACGCGCGTACCGCGAACGTAACACACGGTCCGATGACTGAGATCGGCATGCCGGGCATGACCATGGATTTCCCGGTTGCGGAGGGGATTGAGGTTTCTAACTTGCCTGTAGGGATTGATGTTTCTTTGATCCTTCGCCGCAATCCCGACTTTTCGATGACGCTGTTAGAGGTCGCGCTTGATGGGAGTGTTACGCAGTGATCACGGCCATCATTCGTTCTTCGCTCGCCAACAGGTTCGTCATCTTGGCCCTCGCATTCATGATAGGAGTTGCGGGTATTTGGGCCATTCGTGAGACGCCGGTTGATGCAATCCCGGATCTGTCGGATGTCCAGGTAATTGTTCGCACGCCATATCCCGGGCAAGCGCCTCAAGTTGTCGAAAACCAAATCACATATCCACTTGCGACAGCCCTATTGGCCGTACCCGGTGCAAAAGACGTTCGCGGGTTCTCGTTCTTTGGAGACAGCTTTGTATATGTTGTCTTTGAGGACGGGACGGACCTCTACTGGGCTCGGTCGCGTGTGCTCGAATACTTGGGCCAGATTACCGGCAGCTTACCTGAGGGCGTGTCACCACAACTTGGCCCTGATGCGACTGGGGTCGGGTGGATTTATCAGTATGCGCTGGTTGACAGAACCGGAAATCATGATCTGGCTCAGCTCAGGACTCTGCAGGATTGGTTTCTGAAATACGAATTACAAGCCGTGGAAGGCGTCTCAGAAGTCGCCACCATCGGCGGAATGGTCAAACAGTACCAGGTCGTCGTCGACCCAAACAAACTACGTGCCTATGACATAACACTTGCACAATTGAGGACGGCTATTCAGGCGGCCAACCGCGAGACGGGCGGCAGCGTCATTGAGATGGGGGAAGCCGAATTCATGGTCAGGTCCTCGGGCTACATTGACGAATTGTCAGACCTTGCAAGCGCGCCGTTGATGGTCAACGACCGTGGCGCCGCTCTGACGCTTGGAGACGTCGCTGAAATCCGTCTGGGGCCGGAAATGCGGCGCGGTGTCGGAGAACTCGACGGGCAAGGAGACGCGGTTGGTGGAGTAGTCATTCTGCGATGGGGTGGGAATGCGTTGGCAACGATCAAAGCGGTGGAGGCGCGCATCGAAGAGTTGCGCTCAAACCTGCCGGAGGGGGTCGAAATCATAACGACCTACGACCGATCTGGTGTGATCGAGCGTGCTATCGATAACCTCCAGAAGAAACTGACGCAGGAATTCATTGTCGTTGTTCTTGTGTGCGCGGCTTTTCTACTTCATCTGCGGTCATCCCTCGTAATTCTTCTGTCGCTCCCTCTGGGAATCTTTGCCGCATTTATTCTGATGAAGGCGCAAGGAGTAAACGCAAACATCATGTCGCTCGGCGGCATAGCCATCGCTATTGGTGCGATGGTCGACGCATCGATTGTGATGATCGAGGCGATGCACAGGCGGTTGGAAAAAGAAAAGCTCACAGCAGAGAACCGATGGCGGATTGTGCAAGAGTGCGCTTCTGAGGTGGGACCAGCCCTTTTTTATTCTCTGGCGATTATCACGGTTAGTTTTTTGCCTGTTTTCGTTCTGGAAAATCAGGAAGGTAGGCTCTTCTCGCCACTCGCTTATACCAAAACCTACGCCATGGCTGCAGCCGCCATCCTTTCGATAACGCTGGTTCCGGTCTTGATGGGTTACTTTGTAAGGGGGCGTATTCTACCGGAGCGAAAAAATCCGCTAAATCGCTTGGTTGTGTTCGTGTACCGCCCATTTCTGGACGCGGCAATTGCCTGGCCATGGGCAACAACACTGTTGGCCGGCGTTCTGGTGACGTCCATGTGGTACCCGTACCAGAGAATTGGCTCTGAATTCATGCCCGAGTTGAACGAAGGTGATTTTCTCTACATGCCGAGCTTCTACCCCGGGATCTCGACGGGAAAAGCCCGTGAGGTACTGCAGCAGACCAACCGCCTGATCGCGACCGTGCCAGAAGTCGAAACTGTTCACGGTAAAGTTGGGCGTGCGGAGACTGCAACCGATCCAGCACCTCTAACGATGGTGGAGACCACAATCCAACTCAAGCCGGAAGAAGAATGGCGCCCCGGCATGACAATGGAGAAAATCCGGAATGAGCTCGATCGTATCGTTCAGGTTCCGGGCGTTACAAATGTTTGGATCCAACCTATCAAGAACCGCATCGATATGCTTGCGACAGGTATCCGTACTCCTGTCGGTGTCAAAATATCCGGCACCGACTTGGAGGTCATTACAGATATAGGGATCGAAGTAGAGCGTGCGGTCGCTGATATTGATGGAACGGCTTCCGCCTACGCAGAGCGACCTGTTGGCGGGCGTTTCATCGAAATCGACGTCAAACGAGATGCCGCCTCCCGATACATGATGAGTGTTCGAGAAGTTCAGGACGTAGTGCAGACCGCAATTGGCGGTATGCAAGTGTCGGAATCTGTGGAGGGGCTGGAGAGGTTTCCTATAAACCTTCGGTACCCTCAGGCATGGCGAGACAGCCCGGAACGGCTCGAAAATCTTCCTGTCGTCACGCCGTCGGGTGCTCATGTGCCACTGTCCGCTCTCGCCGATATTCGAATAGTTGACGGGCCGGGAATGATACGATCAGAGAACGCTCGACGAACTGGGTTCGTGTTCATCGACATCGCGGGGCGCGACCTGGGCGGCTATGTGGCCGAAGCACAAGAGGTGGTTACAGAAAAGGTCGACCTGCCTCCAGGTTACTCGCTGACTTGGTCAGGGCAGTATGAGTACATAGAGAGAATGCAGGACAGGTTGACGATCGTTGCTCCTGCAACCCTGCTAATTATCACGCTCATGCTTTTCTTGGCGTTCAATCGGGTGATTGAGGTCGGGATAATTCTTGCGGCGCTCCCGGTCGCATTGGCAGGTGGGGTTTGGTTCTTATGGTATCTTAACTTCGATATCTCAATTGCTGTGCTCGTGGGCTTCATCGCGCTGGCGGGAGTTGCCGTGGAAACAGCGATTGTCATGTTGTTGTACCTCAATCTTGCTTGGGAGAAACGTCGAGGGCTGGCGCAATCGGAACAGCGAAAGCTGACACGTGACGATATCGAAGACGCGGTGTTCGAAGGAGCCGTTCTTCGGGTTCGGCCGAAGGTAATGACTGTAGCCACGATCTTTGCAGCACTGATACCCATCATGTACGGCACCGGTACAGGCTCTGAAATCATGCAGCGGATCGCTGCGCCGATGATTGGGGGCATGGTGACAGCGACCCTTCTTACGCTTTTTGTCATTCCCGCAATATTCGTGATTTGGAAACGGCTCGCGCTCAATCGCGTGAACCGAGAGATCTCCCACACGATCCAGGAAGTGCCCCCTGCGCTTCCGGCAGAATAATACCCACAACCTTGAAACAGGAGCATCTGATGAAAACTTTGACTGCAATTTTGGCCCTATTGGCCGTGTCTACAACATCCGGCATCGCGCAAACGAACCACGGCATGGACCATTCCAACATGCCCATGTCTTCCGAACAGATGGAAGGTGCGGTCCACGCAAAGGCTTTGGTGAACTCAATTGGCGACGAAACCGCTAACGTCAGCCATGATCCGATCCCCGAGATCGGGTGGCCCGCGATGACGATGGATTTGCAGCTTCTTGAGAATGCCCAGATGATGGGTGAGATCAGCGCAGGTGACGAAGTCACACTGATGTTGGTCAAAAGCGATGATGGTATGTATGCGATCGGCGCGATCATGAAAAACTGAGTCTGTTGATGCGGCAGCTATTCACCAATGATGTGATTGTTCGCCGTTTCAACGACTGTAGGAAATTCTATGAACTAAGAGAAATGGAGTAGGAGCCACTCAAGAACCAAATCGTATTTCAACGATCTGTGGCTCTGCTCATAAGTTATCAGTCCATTGTCGGTTAAAGGCGCTTTAAGCAATTCGTTGACTGATTGAAGCTCCAAAGCTCAGAAAATCTTCCGGCTATACTGATTGAACAGAGCAATCCAGGCAAGCAGTACACAAACTGCCAACGCTTCGGTATCTCCGGCCCGCGCCACTGCAGTTAAACTGCGCAAAATTCTGGAGCTACTTGCGCAGCCCAGTGGAAATCTGACCGACAAGCAAATCCCACCTAAAACATTTCACAATTGGAATGTGTGTACTACATTGTCGCCGAGATGACTTCACGCGGCCATTCAACGGACCAGCGTCGAATTGTCTGGGGCGTTGCCTTGTTGGTTTTTGCTTCAGTCGAAAACGCAGCGCGGAGCGGTCAAAATGAGGATATCTCCAGGGCGACGACTTGGGAAAACGATACGACATGACAGCTAACACAAGAGAGCACTGGGACGATGTCTATGGCGAGAAGTTTGACACCCAATTGAGTTGGCACGAGGATGATCCAGAGATATCGCTTGAACTCATCGAGTTGATCAGAGTGTCTAAGCCTTCATCCGTCATCGACATTGGTGGAGGTACATCTCGTCTTGCTGGAGCGTTGCTTGCGAAGGGGCTCCATGACGTGACAGTTCTCGATCTATCGCAGGTCGCGTTGGACACGGCCCGGGAAAGGTTGGGGCGCGCCGCTGAAACAGTCACTTGGATTTCTGCAGATATAACTTCTTGGGTCCCCGATCGCAGATATGACGTCTGGCATGATAGGGCGGTTTTTCACTTTCTCGTGGATACATCGCAACGCGCGGCCTATCTGGAAAGCGTGAAGAAAGGGGTAAAAATTGGCGGCCATGTGATCATTGCTACGTTTGCACTTGATGGGCCGGAGACTTGCAGTGGTCTCCCTGTCGCCCGCTATAGTCCGAGCGATATCGCCGTGCTTTTTGAGGAACACTTTGAACTCGTCGCGCATCGCCATCACCTGCACCAAACCTCTTGGGGGGAAAGTCAGTCTTTCCAGTTCAGTGTTCTCCGCCGCTGCGTTTGAGCCCACACCTGAAACTGGCCCAAAGCGGTACGCTTCCAATAAGCTTTCGGGGCATGCCGATTGTGTTCACAAGTTACGTTTGGCCCTCAAAAACTGGCAGAACCACCTTAGCGCACAAACCGCCAGTTTCCCCGTTTAGCAATTCTATCGTGCCACCGTGCGACTGGATGATCGTACGTGCGATCGACAGCCCCAAGCCGGTTCCGCCAGTCTCTCGCGAGCGGGATGTTTCAAGCCGCACGAATGGGTCGAATACCGCATCGAGCATATGCTCGGGGATGCCGGGCCCCTGATCCTGGATCAATATTTTTGCCTCATTCCCCTCTTGCATGACTGAGACGTTGGCCCGGGCACCATACCGGCAGGCGTTTTCAATGATATTGCGCAGAGCTCGCTTCATCAGCATCGGCCGAAGCGTGACGGCCGGATTGTCTGCGACCGATACTTCAACCGTGTCACCGGCTTGCACAATGTCTTCGGTCGTTTTGGTTACGAATTCACCAATTGGGACGGTACTGGAAGGTTCGCGCGTGGCCACGCCCTTGGCAAATGACAGGGTGGAGTCCACCATCTCCTGCATTTCCTCGATGGTCTCGATCAGATGGTCACGGGTCTCCTCTTCCTCCACCAGTTCGGCGCGAACCCGCAATCCCGTCAGTGGCGACCGCAAATCGTGACCCAGCGCCCCCAATAGTCTGGTCCGATCGGCAACATAGCGAGTCAGCCTATCACGCATATGGTTGAACGCCTGCGTCAAATCTCGCACCTCGGTCGGACCAGAAACCGTCAGTTCCTGGACGTCTTCACCGCGACCAAACTGGTCTGCAGCCAGTGACAGGCGGCGCAACGGGCCGGTCAGCCGTGTCAGTAGAAACCAAATGGCTGCTCCAAGAATTAAAGTTGCAGTGAAACCGAAGCTGACGAAGGACTGCAAAGGCCATTGCAGAGGAGGGTTATGGAACCGGGTATCCACGTTGAGCCATTGATCGGTCGTCAGAGCGATCGACAGCTGCATTTCAATTGCGGAAACGTGATCACGCATCATTGCCATGTGCATTTCAGCCATTGTAGACGGAACACCTTCAACCGGCAGCATATCGGGAGAGAACTCATGCAACTCTACCCGGATGGGACGGTTTTCATAGCCTGGCAGAATTCTGCGGATTGTGTTTTCGACCGTCCCACCAGCGCTATGTCCGGTGTGATCGACTGCGGGCGTATCTGTAAGGCTGAAACGCACCAGTGGAGAACTTGCCGCCCGCAGGATCGCGTCGTGCATCTCGGGTGGAGCTTCTTCAATCAGCCGCGCGATGTTTGCGGCGCGTCCGGCGGTTTCCAGGCCAAGGGCCATGTGCACTGCCATTGAGCGTTCGTCGACGAACAGCCACAGGCTGACCAGTTGCGCGGCAGCCAGCGCGGCGATGATCAAAAGGATAAGCTGACCGCGCAGACTTTGGGCAAAGGCTTTCATCCCGTAAGCTCGCTCACGTCGGTCGACAGGCAATAACCGCCACCTCTTATCGTGGTGATGAGCTTCGGCCGCGTTGGGTCAGCTTCGATCTTGCGACGCAAGCGGCTGACCTGGTTGTCGATCGTACGGTCGAACAAGTGCGGGCTGCGGCCGGCGGTCAAATCCAGCAGTTCGTCTCGCGACAGGAGTTTGCGGGGCCGCTGCAGGAATACGGCCAGCAGCCGGACATCGGCGGTGGTCAGACTTTCTTCGGCCCCTTCGGCGGATATCAAGGTGCGACTGTCGGCATCCAGAACCCAGCTTCCAAAGGCGATCCGTTTGCCGCTCAGATCGCCAGCCGGGGGGACGGTGGTTTCGGAACGCCGCAGGATCGCCTTGATCCGGGCCAGCAATTCACGTGGGTTGAATGGTTTGGGCAGGTAGTCATCGGCGCCGATCTCTAAACCCACGATACGGTCGGTGTCATCGCTGAGGGCTGTCAGCATCAGGATCGGCGGGCCACCGGCCGCGGACAGGCGGCGACAGACCGACAATCCGTTTTCGCCCGGCATCATGATGTCGAGTACGATAAGATCAATCCGACCGGCCGCCAGTCGTGCGTCCATCTCGGTTGCGTCGCGCGCGGTACTGGCGCGCAACCCATTCTTTTCCAGATAGCGGCTGACAGCATCACGGATTTCGCGGTGGTCGTCGACAATCAAGATATGTGGTGCTTCAGTCATGGCGCAATCATAAGCCCCGGCGCGGTACAAATCCCGGCTTTTTTGTATCCCTTTGTATCAGTTGGGCGGGCTGCGACACAACGATACAAACCGGGTTGAGCAGGGGGGTGGTGGCGCGACCGAGGGCGGCCATATGCTTTGTGTAGAAACAAAAACCCGAGAGGTGAAAGTCATGAAACGTACCTTCACGCTGGCCGCTGGAGCCATTGCCGCGACTTTGATGGCGCTGCCCGCGCTTGCCGCCGGTCAGCATGGCAGCAGCGCGCAGATGCAGGGCCATGAGGGCGGCATGATGCAGGGTGCGCCCGGCGGCATGATGGGCGATCACGCAGGCATGATGCAAATGATGGTGAAAATGCATGGCCAGATGATGGGCGGCAACTGGCTGGCGGTTCTGGACATGGACGAGGACGGTCGCCCGAGCGAATCTGAGATCGCCGAAGGTCTGAAGGCCCGGATGCAGGCGCATGACGTCAATGGAGATGGCAACCTGTCGATTGATGAGTTCGAAGCGCTGCATTCCGGGATGATCCGCGAAACCATGGTGGACCGATTTCAGCATCTTGATGCCAATGGCGATGGCGTTGTGACCACAGGGGAAATCGAGAAAGGCGCAAAGACGATGTCGCCGAAACACGGCATGAAGGCCTCGAAACCTGTGACAAAGGCTTCTGAAACCAACAACTGAAACGCAACCGTGTAGCCGGGTCATCGCACTCGGCACAAACCACTGAGGAACAAAGCGATGATGGGCTATGGCGCTGGAATGGGGTTTGGAATGATCTGGATGTTGCTGATCGCAGTGTTGATCGTTCTGGCGATCGTAGCGCTGATCAAATACATCGCTAAGTGACCTCGGAATCCGTCACTCCCGTTTAGGGGTGGAGGGCTATGTCATAGGAGGAACGAAAGCTGGAGGGCCTGCACAGCAATAGCCGTTTGGTTTTCATCGCGGTTTTGATCGCGTTGCTGATCGCCACCATCTGGTTGTGGCTGTCTGGCGCGTTGGACGCAGGACTATCGCGCGAAGTCATTACTGCGTGGGTGGATTGGGCCGGCCCGTTCGGACCCGTTGTCATCATCGGCTTCATGACAGCCGCAGTGGTTGCCAGCCCAATCCCCAGCGCTCCGATCGCTGTCGCTGCCGGGGTGGCATATGGGCATGGGCTGGGAACCGCATTGGTTGCTATCGGAGCGGAGTTGGGGGCGCTGCTGGCGTTCCTGATAGCCCGTTGGTTGGGGCGCGACGCGCTGCGCCAGTGGTTCGGCGACAAGCTGGACTTGGGGTTGCTTGGATCGCAGAATGCCCTGATGTTGACCGTGTTCACCAGCCGCCTGATGCCTTTCGTTTCTTTCGACATGGTCAGCTATGCCGCCGGTCTGACCCGACTTCAATTTTGGCGGTTCGCACTGGCCACCTTGGCTGGACTCCTGCCGGCCAGTTTCGTTCTGGCCCATCTGGGCAGCCAGATTACCGAAACCGCGACAGGCGGCACCAGCCTTGCGGTTATCGGGCTTGGGCTGTTGACGGGGGCGCCACTTATCTGGTTGGCTTGGAAACGCAAGATGCCTGTTGGCTCTTCAGACCACGAATTGAGCCAGATCAATGCGACCGGTCCAAGCGGCCCTAAACTGTTGGAGAATGGAGGAAACCCTAAGTGATCCGCGCACAATGGATATCAACTGCGACACGGACGGCCCGAGCCATGGGCCGGCTGCAGGTCCTGTTGATCTGTGCGTTGGTGGTTTCGATGCTGATCTCTGTTGTGCCGTCCCATGCCGGGCATGACATCGCGAAGGCCGCCACCCAGGCCGAGCTTGTGATCGATGACAGCGGTGGGTATCCCGCGTCTCATCCATCAGAAGAATTAGACTGCTCAGTGCACCCGGGCTGCTATGCGATGGCAGTTATGGCGGCACCTGAATTGCTCTCGATGCGTATTGCTACGCCCGTGGCGCCAGAACGGTTCCGGCCACGCGCAAGCCTGCCGGTCGCACCACTACCACATCCGCCAAACCTGTCCTGAACGTGACCGGCAATGGCTCCGGAATCGCTCCGGGGTCTTGCCCAAGCCGTTGATTGCGGCCCAACTCAGTTCAGGACACTTACCATGCTTACCATTCTGTACTTTTTCGTCACGGGCGTGGTGCTATTCGCACTGTTGCGCCTGACCTGTGGCCCCTGTGTGATGGGGACACAAGAACATCATCCCGGTGTTCCGGTGACAACCCTTGGCTGGGCGCTCAGCCTGTTTCTGGCCGCAACCTACCTGCTGTGCGTGGCCTTTGACCTGATCTTTCCAAGTTTTGCCATGTACCGGGCTTGGATCGGCCTGATGCCCGGAATGACTTGGCTCAGCCTGCCCTCATTCCTGTTGGGACTGTTATGGGCGTTTCTCTACGGCTGGTACGCCGCGTTGCTGTTCGGCGGACTGTTCAATGTCTTTGCGGCTCGCACAAAACTCAACTGATTGAAAGGACAAAGCCATGAAGGCCATCGCTCTGACCCTGCTTTTGACGCCCTTCCTGATGGCCGTCATCTACCGGATTTTTCTGCACGTGCCCGCCAATGCGCGCGTTTCAGTTGACGAAAGGAAACCTAAATGACCCTGTTCAATCTGGCCGCAGGCCTGTCCGTCGCAGCTTTGACTGCGCCTTCGCTCACGCTGGCGGCAACCGTGTTCATTCCCGAAGGCAGCGCGGACTCGGTTCTGGTGATCGACTCCGAAACCGGCAAGACCGTCGAGCGGCTGCCGAGGCTCGTGGCGGTCCATGGGCTGGCCGGCGCGCCCGGCTTTAAGTACCTGGTCGCGGGCAGCTACGCAGAAACCGAGGCCACAACGCCACCAAAACCCGAAGGTATGTCCAAGGATGAACACGCTGCGCACCACGCCAAGCGCGATGTCACTGCGTTGCCCAAAGACAAGGGGCGGAGCCTGCTGACGATCCTTGATGCGGAAACACGCGAGGTCGTCCGCCAGATCGAGGTTCCAGGTGCGGTGCATCACACTGCGGTGTCGCCCGACGGGCGGTTCGCGGTGGCGACCCATCCGGGCGGTGACGGTATTTCGATCGTCGATCTCGATAAGCTCAGCTTCCTTGGTTTCGTAGCAACCGGGCCAATGCCCAACTATGCGGTATTCGCGCCTGACGGCGACAGGGTCTATGTCACCAATACCGGCAATGGTACACTTAGCGAAGTGGATGTCGTCAAAGGCTTCGTCGTACGCAACATGCCCGTCGGCGAAGGCCCTGAGCATCTTGTACTTAACGCCACCGGCAGCGCCGCCTTCGTAGCCGACAGTGATGGTGGCAAGGCCTTCCGCGTAGATCTTGCCAGCGGTTCTGTCACCGAAACCTATGACATTGGAGGCGAGTTGCACGGGATCGGCCTGTCCGACCGCGAGGGCGTACTGTTCGTGGCCGCCAAAGGCACCGACCGGTTGTTGTCGATTGATCTTGCTACGGGCAAACAGCGCTCGACCAACCTGTCACCGGCACCTTATCACCTGACGACCATACCGAACTCAGGCAAAGTGATGGTATCAAGCCGAACCGAACCGAAGGTCTGGATCGTCGATCAAGTCAGCCTGACGGCTATTACCGAAATGCCGATACTGGGTGAGGGCCACCAGATGGTTGTTCTGCCCTGAAGGACTGTGCCCGGCATTGCGTAATTAAACGGCTCTACGACCAAAGCTTAAACCAGGGAGCAGAACATGACAGAAGACCACGACATCAGAATCCACGCGAACGGCCCGACCGAGGTCGCTTACGTCTGCCCCATGCATTCTGACGTGCGTCAATCTGGGCCCGGCGACTGTCCCAAATGCGGGATGCACCTTGTGCCCGAGGGCGAGGTGGATGCGCATGCGCATCACCACCATTCCGCGCATCATGGCGCGACGGACGAGAACGGTGAATATGACATCGTTCCGACAGGCTATGACGGACCCGTATATACCTGCCCGATGCATCCGCAGGTGCGGCAAACCCATCCCGGGTCCTGTCCACTCTGCGGCATGGGGTTGGAGCTGGAAAGCGCGGCGATGGTGGACGAGGGGCCGAACCCGGAACTGGTGGATTTCACCCGGCGCCTATGGGTAGGTGCGATTCTGACGCTTCCACTTTTGGTTTTCACGATGGGCCCCTACGTTGGGCTGTCTGGTGTGCGAGAGATTTTTGGTGAGCGAACAACCCTATGGATTGAACTGATACTTGGCACTCCGGTTGTTCTTTGGTGCGGTTGGCCATTTCTGGAACGAGGGTGGAATTCGTTTCGCACCATGAACCTGAACATGTTCTCGTTGATTGCCATGGGGGTTTCGGCCGCGTGGCTGTTCAGCGTTGTCGCCGTATTGATGCCCCACATATTTCCGGACGGTTTTCGAGATTCAGAAGGCCATGTTGGGGTCTATTTCGAAGCGGCCGCAGTTATCGTTACACTTGTTCTGCTCGGGCAGGTGATGGAACTGCGGGCACGCGAAGGCACAGGAAAGGCAATCCGCGCTTTGCTGGACATGGCCGCAAAGACCGCCCGCATTATCCGCCCTGACAGCAGTGAAGAGGAAATTCCGCTTGAAGAAGTACAGGTAGGTGACCGCCTTCGCGTACGCCCCGGCGACAAGGTGCCAGTAGACGGCATTGTACTCGAAGGGCGCTCATCTGTTGACGAAAGCATGATCTCTGGCGAACCGGTTCCGGTCGAAAAGGTACAAGGCGAGCCGGTCACAGGGGCCACAATCAACGGCACCGGTAGCCTTGTGATCGAAGCAACCCGAGTGGGCTCTGACACAATGCTGTCCCAGATTGTCGAAATGGTGGCCAACGCGCAACGCTCGCGCGCACCAATTCAGAAATACGCTGACAAAGTGGCGGGCTGGTTTGTACCGGCGGTCATAAGTATAGCTGCGCTGGCCTTTATTGCATGGGCAATTTGGGGACCGGCTCCGGCGCTCTCCTACGCCTTGATCGCAGCGGTGTCGGTACTGATCATAGCTTGCCCGTGCGCGCTTGGCCTGGCCACTCCGATGTCGATCATGACGGCCACGGGGCGCGGGGCGCAGGCCGGAGTGCTGATCAAAAATGCCGAAGCGCTGGAGCGGTTCGAGAAGATCGATACTTTGATCGTCGACAAAACTGGCACGCTGACCATGGGCAAGCCAAAGCTTGTGGCTGTATTACCCGAACCTGGCCATGACGAGGTCGAGGTGCTGCGGCTGGCCGCAACGCTGGAGAAGGGCTCGGAGCACCCGTTAGCTGAGGCAATCGTCACAGGAGCCGAGGAACGTGGCGTAGCCCTGTCCGACGCCAGTGACTTCGAGGCGGTGACTGGTAAAGGCGTGAAAGGCACGGTGGATGGCCGCCCCGTCGCGCTCGGCAATCTGAAACTGGTCACCGATCTCGGACTCGAGGCGGCCGAACTGACGGCCAAGGCCAATGCGCGTCGGGATGACGGCGAAACGGTGATGTTCGTGATGCTTGATGGTTCAGTGGCGGGGTTGGTCTGCGTCGCCGACCCGGTCAAGGAAACAACACCAGCCGCACTCAAGGCGCTGCACGAACTGGGTTTCCGGATCATCATGGCGACTGGCGACAACGAACGCACTGCAAAGGCGGTGGCCGAACGTCTGGGTATCGATGAGATTCGAGCCGACGTACTGCCCGAGGACAAGGCCCGCATAATTCGCGAACTGCAGGAGAAAGGCGCAAAGGTCGCCATGGCGGGTGACGGAGTGAACGACGCACCCGCGTTAGCGCAGTCCGATGTGGGCATCGCCATGGGGACCGGTGCCGACGTGGCGATCGAAAGTGCAGGCTTCACGCTGGTCAACGGAAGCCTTGATGGCATCGTGCGCGCCCGTAGGCTGGCCCGCGCTACCATGCGCAATATCCGGCAAAACCTATTCTTTGCCCTGATCTACAACGCCTCGGGCGTTCCGGTGGCGGCGGGTCTTCTGTTCCCGCTTTTCGGCATCCTGATCAGCCCGATGTTTGCGGCCTTCGCTATGAGTGCTTCATCGATTTCAGTGGTGTTGAATGCGCTGCGATTGCGGGGGGCGAAGATTTGAGCACGCACGAGCATAGTACCCACGGCGCCAGTGGCGCGCTGAAGCCCGGATCAATCTCGCTGACCGGAGCCGTCGCCATGGGGACCGGCGTGATGATTGGCGCTGGGATCTTTGCACTTACCGGACAGATCGCCGGGCTGGCGGGGCCATGGTTTCCGCTGTCCTTCGTGGTCGGGGCCGTGGTGACGGTTTTCAGCGCCTATACCTATATCGCCATGTCCAACGCCTGGCCCTCATCAGGCGGCATCGCCATGATCCTGACCAAGGCATATGGGCCCGGGGCGGTTGCGGCGGCGGCCTCGCTGCTGATGGCACTGTCGATGGTGATCAACGAAAGCCTCGTCGCGCGTACTTTCGCGACCTATGCGCTCCGCCCGTTCAACATCGAGAGCGGACCGCTGGTGTCTTTGGTCGCTGTTGCGCTGATCGTCTTTGCCTATGCGGTGAACCGGTCGGGCAACCGGTCGGTGGGGTTGTGGTCGATCATCATGTCGGCGCTCAAGATAGGCGGGATCGCAATATTCGGCATCGCCGCACTTTGGGCTGCGGGCGGAACCTGGCAGGTTCAGGGCTCGGAACCGGCCGCGCCGCTGGGGTTCGTCGCCTCGGTAGCCCTGTCGATCCTCGCCTTCAAGGGCTTTACCACCATCACCAACAGCGGGGCCGAGATCGTCGACCCGCACCGCAATGTCGGGCGCACCATCATGATCTCGATCGCGATCTGCGCGGTGGTCTACCTGCTGGTCGCCCTTGCCGTCGGTGTCAGCCTGCCGCCCGAGCAAATCCGCGCGGCGCAGGACTATGCCCTGGCCGAGGCTGCCAGGCCGGTGCTGGGGCAGGGCGGGTTCTACCTGACCGTGGCGCTGGCGATGGTGGCGACGGCCTCGGGGCTGATCGCCAGCGTTTTCGCTGTGTCCCGGATGCTGGCGATGCTGACCGACATGAAGATGATCCCGCACAGCCATTTCGGCATGACGGGCAGCATCCAGTCTCACACGCTGATCTACACGGTCGTGATTGCGGGCCTGCTTGCGGTGTTGTTCGACCTGTCTCGCATCGCCTCGTTGGGGGCGTTCTTTTACCTGGTGATGGACATGGCGGTGCATTGGGGTGTCTGGCGACGCTTGCGCGGTCAGATCAAAGCCCGTGGATGGGTCTTGCTGACCGCCCTGGCGCTGGACTGCGTAGTCCTGACCGCGTTCACAATACTCAAGCTGCGCTCCGACCCGATGATCGTAGTATATGCCGTTGCTGGCATCGGCTTGGTCTTCGTCTATGAGCGCATCTTTCTCAAACAATGGATCATCGAAAAGGAGACAAATCAGCTATGACCCAATCAAATTTCGACGAAACCCGCGCCACACAGGAGACGACCGAAAGGGTCAGCTCTGACGTAACGGCCGAAGCGCCCAAAACCGAAGATCAGACGGCCAACGGTGCCAAGCGTAATTGGCTCCCGGTTGTCATTGCGATCGCGTTGGGCGCCGCTGTTCTGGGCTGGGAATACCGCGAGACACTCTATCCTTTGCTCAGTTCTCCGTTGCTGTTCTTGCTGGTCTGCGTGGGCATGCATTTCTTAATGCATCGCGGCCACGGCAAACACTGAGAACGGCGCCCTGTATGGCTGGCGGCTTTGCGGCAAGAACACTGCGCAACAAGGAGCAGCAACGGCCAACTGATCAGAACAAATTTGTAACACAATAAGGAAGGGAAATTGCCATGTTAGCAAATCCAATTCGGAGAGCAGCAACTGAACTGCACCTGACGGCCGGTGCACTAACTGTAAAGGCATTGCACGGTGACACCGACGAAGATCACTCTGATGAATAGGGAATGGGGCATCGCGGTGAAGAAGAGGACCAAGGCGACTGATCCACCTCGTCCGAGTCCTATAATTCGATGAACCCGTCCTGACGCACAGGAGGAACAATATGTCTGAATTTTCTGAAAGACAGGCACCTTCAGAGCCTGAAACTCGGCGCGATTTCTTATACTTCGTCACCGGCGGTGCCGCCATCGTGGCCACGGGCGCGGCGGTCTGGCCACTTGTTAACAGCATGAACCCCAGTGCAGACATCTCCGCCCAAGCCGTTGTCGACATAGATCTTGAAGGTGTCGGACCAGGAACGAGGATCACTGTTAAATGGAAAGGCAAGCCGATCTTTATCGACCACCGGACTAAAGAGCGGATCGCGCTGGCGATAGCAGAAGACGATGCACCAATGATCGACCCGCAACCTGACGCCGAGCGCGTACAGCGACCGGAATGGCTGGTAGTTATTGGCGTTTGCACCCATCTGGGATGCATACCACTCGGGCAGGGCGGCAGCGAACCCACCGGAGACTGGGACGGTTGGTTCTGTCCGTGTCACGGTTCACATTACGACACGTCTGGCAGAATTCGGAAAGGCCCCGCGCCCCGCAACCTCGATCTGCCCCCTTACGAGTTCGTCACCGACACACGGGTCAAAATTGGGTGACGGCGCGGTGAACTTTGTTCAGAGGCGCGTGCCTCACCAAGTTCGTTTGTCAGTCCTCGAATATCCCTCGATCAGCGCCGCGATGCTATGTGGCGGAATTCGACATGTACCCCGCTTTCTGGAGTTTTCGAGAAGAGACCTCGCCGTCATGTTCTGAACGGAACAATTCTAATCGCTGCGCTCAACGTTTTCTGCTTCGCCCATGTTTAGACATGCCATCTTGCCTTTTGACAGGATCGCATCTGAATTGCGGGTTGAGAGGAAACGCTTTGGTCCTGAACAAGGTGCTATTTCAACCCCGTGTCAGCCGCGCGGCGATCGCGACCTGTCCCAGCGCGGCCAGGATCGCAGCGATGAACACGGCTTCGATGGCGATCATGCTGACCACCACACCGCCCACAAGCGGCGCCAGCGCCGCCGGGGCCGCAAAGCTGTTGAACCACGCGGAATAGGCCGGGCGGCGGTCGTCGGGCGAGATCTCCAGCAAATAGCCGAGATAGCCGATGGTCACCCCGTTCATCATCGCGCCGATCAGGAAGAACAGCACCGCGAAACCGGTCAGCCCCGAACCCGTGACCACAAGCAGCAAAACCAGCACCGGAGGTCCGAGACGCACCAGTGCCACTATCCCCAGCAGGCGCAATTTGCCCGCCTGGTCTCCGATGTGGCCCCAGAGCGGATTCGAGGCCAGCGCGCCGACAGTCTGCGCCGCCAACAGCGTTCCGACATCCGCCGCCCCGAGGCCGCTGCGGCTGGCGGCAACGACATAGAACGGCAACGCCATCAGCGTCGCTGCACCAAGCCATTGGAAGATCAGGAACAGCCGGAACCGGTGGTCCTGCCGCAGCGTCGAGAAACCTTCGCGCAGAAATCCAGACAGATTGGCAGGACGGTCCCGTGGCGCCCTTGCAGCGGTAGCGGGCTCACCCGCGGAGACAAAAAGCGTCGCAGAGACGATCATCAGCACCGCGCCGAGCCAGAAGATCAGCGCATAGGCCCTGAGCGGCGGCATCACGTCGAGCGCGTGTCGCAGAAAGCCCGCCACCAGAACCGCCAGAACACCGCCGCCGAAAAAGCGCCAGGCCAACATCCGGCTGCGGCGCTCGGACGGGATCGCCCGGCCGACGATGTCGTTGTAGGGCACCGCGACCACGCCGCTGACAAAGGCATAGACCGTCCACAATCCCAGCATCCCGAGCGCCAGCGGAACCGGAGGCCAATCGACCTGAGGCCAGTCGGCCCCCCACCACAGAAGAATACCGATCATCGCGACCGTGATCGCCCGCCCATAGGCACCAAGGGCGTAGAACGGCATCCGCCGATCGGTGCGCTCGGCGAGGTAGCCCACCGCGAACTGGGGCAGCAGCCAGCCAAGACGCAGGACCGTGCTGGCATAGCCCACGGCCAGCGCGCTACCGGTCAGCATATGCACCAGACTGGCCACCACCGTCGCGCTGTCCACCGCCGCCGACCCGCCCTGAAACACCGCACCAGCACCGGCGATGCGCCAAAATCTCGTGTCTTCGGGATTACGCCTTGCCATTCGCCGCCTCTGCCTCCGCCCGGGCGCGGCGGATGTCGATGCCGCTCTGCCACAACACCGTCAGGCCGATCCCGACCACCAGAAGGATCGTCAGCACATAGTTGAACAGGATCATCAGAAGGGCGGTTTCGTCCGGAACGCCAAGCACCTTGAGCGCGAACCCCGCCCCAAAGACAAAGCTCGCCGGGATGCGCACGAAACGACCCAGAACCATGGCGAACCCGGCAAACACCATCAGGAACAGGTAATCCCACGCGCTCAGCACCACGCCAACCGCCAGCCCGGCCCACAGGAAATGGGTTGTCGCCACCAGCTTACCCGCAATGGCTGCGGCAATGGCGGCGACGCGGCGGGCCCGTGCCTGTGGCCAGACGATCCCTTCACCGAGCGCGGTGCGCAGATACGCGCCATCGGCCCCGATGCGGGCGGCAGCCCAGTCGAAGAGTCGGCAGACCAGAGGGTCCTCGCTCAGAAGTGACGCGCGGAACCGGAACAGAACCCAAAGCAGGCTGCCGAAAAGCATCAGGTTCAACAGGCCCGCAACGCTCAATCCCAGCCGCAGGTCACCCTCGATCTGTGGAATCTGGCCGGCGGCGGCCACCGCTCCGGCAAAAAGGGCGAAAACGACGCCGTCGAGGAACCGGGCGATGATCGCGGTTGCAAGCACGGTCGCCATCTTCAAGCGGTCGAGCCGGGCAACCAGCCAGGCCCGGACCAGCGGGCTGATGCCGAGCGGGACAAGGACATTTGCGCCATAACCTGCCAGTAGCGCCCCCGTCAGCCGCAGGGTGCCGACGGGTTTCACGTCGAACAGGATCTGCCGCCACTTCCAGCCGCTCATCAGCTGCTCCAGCAGGATGGTGGCGGCAAGAATCGCGATCCAGAACATGTTGGCTCCGCGCAGGCCCTGCAGAAACAGCGCAAAATCGAGGCTGCCGTAGAGCGCAAACACCAGATAGAGCGCCAGGGCGGAGCCGAATATCGGCAGCAGCCACCGTTTCAGGAAGGTCCGCATTTGACATCCTCGCAACTACCAAGACCTCAATGTTTTAACCTCCGTATCATGATACGGTGTCAAGATGACGGTGACGGAGGGAGACTGCGATGCAACCACTCAAGATCGGCCAGGCCGCGCGCGAGACCGGGATAGGCGTCGAGACGATCAGATTTTATGAAAAGAAGGGCCTTGTCACTCAGCCGCCGCGCCCAATTGACGGCGGCGCGCGGGACTATGGTGGTGACACGCTTTGGCGGCTGAAATTCATATCCGGCGCTAAGAAGCTCGGATTTTCGCTGGCAGAAATCGCGGAAATTTTGGAGTTGCGCACGGCACCAAATACCGAGTGCGTCGCGATGCAGGCCAGAGCGCGCAAAAAGCGGGACGAAATTCAGGAACGGATCGAAGGGCTTGCACGGTTGAGGAACAATCTGGACGAGCTGATCGCGGCGTGTCCGGGGCGTGGTGGAATTCAGAACTGTTCGATCGTGGGCGCCATAGAACGCAGCAGTGAGAAATAGGCGCAATTCCGGCCTTGAACGGAGGGTAGCGGCGTTGCTTGCGAACCGGGTTATTGCCAAGCAGGACCCAGAACGGCAGGTGCAGCGAAAAAAGGAGAGCGAGGGTTCCGCTTCCGAGCAGAGTTTGCGCCAGATCATTGTGAGAAATCCCTGCGTCGCCCAGAAAGCCATATCTGATGAGTGTCGGAGGGTGACGGACAAGTCGGCCCTGTAAATGCGGTCCAGCTTTTATCCTACCGGTGCGATTTTATATCGGTTTAAGACAAGTTTACCCAAGAGGGAACATGACAATGAATAACCTGAGCCGCCGCCGCTTGATGCAAGGAGCCGCGGCAATTGCGTGCAGCGCGGCGCTTCCCGCCTTCGCGAAAACCGGTCCCTCAATCCATGTCCTGAAGGATCCGAATTGTGGGTGCTGCGGATCGTGGATCAAAATCATGCGGGCGGAAGGTTTTGAAGTAGGCGTGGAAAACAGTGCTTGGGAGGCCTTGAACGCTTACAAAACCGCCAATGGGATTCCGGAGGGCATGATGTCATGCCACACGGGTCGCGTGGAGGGCTACATGATCGAAGGACACGTCCCATCCGCTGACATTCGGCGCCTGCTGGGCGAACGCCCGAATGCTGTCGGACTGTCGGTTCCGGGAATGCCTTTCGGCTCACCGGGCATGGGGCCGGAAAGTGAACGCGAAGCCTTCGACGTCTTTCTGATCCGCAAGGATGGAACCACAGAGGTGTTCGCCAGCTACCCGGCCGCATAATTTCCCGATGGCGCTGGCAAGATCCTGACAAACACGGCGCTCGCTTCTGCTGCCTGGTTTACGTGACATTCTTCACGGCAAACCAGTTGATCCGTGACTTCACGCCTGCCTTGTCCTACCGGGCAAGTTCCAGCCTACGGTGAAAAAATACCTGCGTCCGCAAAGCCTGATGACCGGCTTTGCGGACAAAACCGACATCCCGGTCGCCGTATCAACCGCAGCATTTGTCGCCCGCCTGAATTGGCGGGCATGGGGCCGATCCGTAGGAACAGTAGACGCAGCAATCGCCGGGAAGTGGCTTCAGGACTTTTCCGCAAGATGTGCATTCGTAGAACCACTGGCACGCGTCTGTTGGCATCGTTTCAGGCCTTGAATGTCCACATTCCGGGCAGATGATCGTGCTGACAAGGTTCGGGTGCTTTTCACTCATGGCGTCACATCAAGGTTATCAGGAAATCATTTATTCGGATTTCGTTGAGCACGATAACCCAAGCGATGGCCGTCAACGCAAAACTGCCTGTCAGCCACCATTTGAAGCGGTCGAGCGAACCACGGCGATACGCGACGATGCCAGAGAGAAACAGCAGGGCCGTCGAACCGCCGAGCACGTAATAACTCGCGGCGGCGATCTTGCCGAATACGGCCAGCCAGCTCCCTCCCAAGCCAAGCAAAATCAAGGCCATCGGCAAGATGCAGCAGGTCGCAACGCCAAGTGCGGTAAACGATCCAAGAAAGCTTGCGCCAACAAACTTGCTCATGGTCAGCTTTCTCCGGCTTTGACGAACTCGAGCGGAAGCCGGTTCGACTTCCTCGATTTTTGCTTCGCGCGGTATGTGAAATTCGACATCATGACCGACAACATGCACCCTGTAGTAGCTACAGGTTCAAGGGAAAGGTCATCACATGATTGCGATTGGCGAAGCGGCGAGATTGACCGGTCTGTCGGTCGAGACGATCCGCTACTACGAACGGGAAGGCATAGTCGAGAAAGCCGGTCGAACCGCCTCGGGACGCCGCGCATACACGGAACGGGAAATCTCCGAGCTCAGATTCATCAAACGCTGCCGCGATCTTGGCTTTACCATTCAGGGTGCATGCGCACTTCGCGAATTGTCCAAAGCGCCCGAGCAAGCTTGTCGTGACGTCGAAGACGTCGCAACAAGACATCTCGACAACGTCAGGTCAAAAATCGCCGCCCTCCAACGGTTGGAGCAAGCACTGGCAGAACTTGTGCAGACCTGCACCGAGGGTACGGCCTCATGCCCCCTGCTAACGGCGTTGCTCAACGAGCCTATCGCCAAAGAAAAAATAAACGACACCTAATTGCAACGCCCGGAAAGGATCGAATCTGGCCAACTCAGTTTGCGGAAAGACTACAATGCGGCTCAAATCCGGCTCGCTCATCATTACCCACCCCATGCCCGAACTCTCTGCCTGTCCTCATCGCAGGCGAGAGTGACATTCCTGAATTGCTCATGGGTGACATTTGAGCTTTGCGGCTACAGATTGCGGAAGCATAAGCGAAATTATGTGCAATTGGCGCCTCTTACCTTTGTAGCCGTTAAAAGGACCAGTTTCTTAAAGACGAAGGCGTGCGGAGGGAGAAAGTTCCACCACCTTTAATCCGCTGTTTGACGCGACACTTACCTGCCCGTTGTCCCATGCGTAGACGAGCGCCACTGTTTTGCCTGTATGGGCGTCTTGCACCTCAATAATCGGTTCGCCTCTTTTTGCGCGCTCGCTTGGTTGCTGTGACTGCATTTTCGTTCCTTGGTATCCTGCAGGTCCATTCCTCAAACCCCAGCGTCAAGCGAAGGGTAGGGGACTTTCGACTGTTCGATTTTAGCGACCCGCCCCAGAAATCGAAGCGGGATATTGCTCAACTTATAGCTGAGTATCTCGGCTCGTTGACAATCGCACGAAACGAAACGACACAGGACGAAATGGAACGAAACGAAAGCGTGGAAGCCATTGACCAAGCGAGGGAAATATTTTGTTCCTCCGCCGAACAACGGCAGCGACATCAAAGAACTCTTTAAGTACTTGATGTCTGTCGGCGCTGGTCTTCCGACCGATGAGTCCGGACTACCAGTCGGGTCCTGGACGCCAGAACTTCTTGCCAGCACAATCTCGCAGTTCGAATCCAACAAAACGGGTGTAGACCTGCGGACCGTTCAGCATTGGTTTCAGGACAATGACAAAGGCATTAGCGCAGACAACATTCATTGGCTGGCGCGTGTATTCGGCTGTGACGATCCTGACGCCATCGCCGCGTGGAGGGCAGAACTCAATACCGCCAACAGGCGTTTGTCGACAAAGCGAAGAGAGATGCGGAGTGCTCAAAAGCGTGAAGCGAACCTCTCTGATGGTGCTTCCCAGAGCGGCGACCAAGCTGCGATTGCGACTACAGAGAACCGCCATTTTACATTGGAACCAAAGCGGATACCTGGACTGGCGGGACGAACGGAAGCGGTGTTCAGTGCTCGTTCTTCATTGGGCTTGCCTGCCGTCGTGTTCGCCGCCGCCACTGCATTGGGGCTGATGTCGTTTTCATTGAACATTCACAGCGTTCTTTTCGAACTTCCGACTGGTACGACAAAGCAAGTCGGGTTTTTGTGGGCACCGAATTGGACAATTGTTTTCCTCATACTTCTGCCAATCTACTTCGCCGTGTTGATCCATATGTTAAAGCAGTGGAAGGAAGAATGGCGACCTGACTTAGTGACTAGGTTGAAAACCACATCACCAAGCAAAAGTTGGGCAAGCAGGGTTACAGCAATGTCCTATGTCTGTTGGGCAGTGTTTGTTGTGACCGTTTTGATAGCCTCAGCTTTCAACTGGGTGGAAACATACCTGATCCCGTTGCTAACTGGGAACGCAGGGAACTGGCCGGTGGACTGGGGGAGAATTGCGATCTTCCAACCTGATCTGGTTTCAGTTCCGAACGCCGTTGTTTTCTCCGGGCTCGTCTTTCTTCTGAATGCTTTTGGGTCCTATCTGTTCTTTGCCGGATTGATCGTCCTCTACACGCTCACCGATGATGTCGTCGATTTTTCTGCGAGCCTCGCCCACGATGGGGCTGAAGAACAGCGGCGGTGCCTGGCAAGGATCGGCGACGCCCTGATTGTTGGAGTTTTCCGGTGTTGTTCATTGGGCCTGATGATCACCATCTTGATGAAGCTTCAGGCCAGCTTCCTGCTCTCGGACAGCAGGGAGATTGTTGGATGGTTGGCAGCCGATCTGCGAGCCCCTTTTCGGAGCAGCGGCCCGCATTTTAACGGATACGGCTTCCACCAGAATGTGCCGGGTTTCTACTACAGCTTCTTCTGTCTTCTTGTGATTTTCGCAGTGTTTGTGATCTGCACGGCCAGAATACGGAAAGCGGTTACCAGCCTGGGGCTGCTGAATGGCGAGAATGCGGAAAGCTCATCCTTGATGGCGATGTACGGGGTCCTACTCCTGTTGACGGTGACCTATATGCTCATTGGTGTGTTTCCCGGCTTCACAATCCTAATGATTGCCGCCCTGGCCTTGGCTGCATGTTTCATTGCTCGACCCACCCTTGCCCGACCGCATGTAAAAAAAACGAGAGAACTAGATGCTTAAAACGAATGTTTTGGAAAATGCCCCCATTCATCCTGAAGTGGCGGAAGGTCCATCAGATGTGCGCGCCTATTGGGCTCATGCCGATGATAATGTTCGTCTCAGGGTGGCCCACTGGCCGACAGATGAACCATCCAAAGGTACTGTCTTTCTGTTTCAAGGGCGAACGGAAAACATCGAAAAATACGGACGAACCGTCGAGTATCTTCATTGCGCCGGCTACACTGCGTTCGCGGTTGATTGGCGCGGTCAGGGACTTTCCGAGAGGCTCGCCGAAGATCCGATGATGGGCCATGTCGTCAGATTCTCTGACTACCAGAAGGACGTTGCGGCCGCAGTAGAAGCGGCTAAGTCTCTCAATCTGCCTCAGCCTTGGTACCTCATTGGGCACTCCCTTGGCGCATGCGTCGGTCTGCGTGCGATAATCGAAGGTCTTCCAGTTTCAGCATGCGCGTTCACAGCCCCCCTGTGGGACATTAACTTACCGACACTGCAACGACTCGGAGCATGGCCTCTGTCAGGCGCGTTTCAAGCTCTTGGAAAAGGTGCCACCTATGCCCCCGGTACCCGTGGCGAGAGCTATGTGCTGACAACGGATTTCGACGACAACCGACTGACACATGACCCTGGTATGTACCACTATTATCAGAACGTTTCGGAATCTCTGCCTGACCAGCAGATTGGCGGACCAAGTATGTCTTGGTTGTTCCAGGCCCTCAAAGAAACTCGAACACTTTCTAAGCTGAAGTCTCCTAGCATTCCGTGTCTCACGTTCTGTGGCGCTGAGGACGAAATCGTCGCAATCCCCGCAATCAAGGAAAGAATGGCAGGCTGGCCCAATGGGAAACTGGAGCTGATGCAAAACGCGCGCCACGACGTCTTGTATGAGGTGCCAAGTGTTCGCGAAAACGTGTTGGCTCAAATTTGTGAGCTTTTCGGCTCAACAAACAAAGACATGCCGATAGCGTCGACCTCATAGGCCGTGTTTCGGCCACGAACAGACAGCTAGCGTGTGTGTTCGCTAGTAAGGCACGAGCAAATAGTCGTAGCGGCCAAAACTGTCCGACCACTCCACACCAACACCGCGGAAGTAGCTAGGACATTGTCGATACAAGGGGAGCCACGCAAGACGCGGACCAGGTGCACGGTCGGACCAGCTGAAACTGGCGTTGTCGTCATATGTGCCGATATCCATATCCAAGCGGGTTTCGCAAGGCCCTTCGCGTTCACGTACTTTGTAGCTGTAGTGACGGACGTGCCACACCCGTATGGACCGGACCACATCGAAATCGGGAGAGGCTAAATTCACGTTTGTCAGCGTGGGCTCGGGAAGGGCAGGGGACCCAGCACCGACAGTTGCCAACAGCGTCTCGTTTGTTTCGAGGTTCATCCTTTCCGATGCATTTGTAATATCGCTCGTGGGCCAAGAATTCGCAGTAAAACTAACCTCTACAATTTGAGAGGTATTGTTATCGCTCCCGGGTAGTTCTGGAACCGGGTTGGCGCTTGATGATTTGATGGCTTCGAGGCGCTGCATGGGTGACATGCCAGTGGAACCTGATGTCACTCCCATTGGGCATCGCCAGAGTTGAAGCGGCGGTTCAACTGGCAAGGGGGTGATCCGCCGGATGAACTCGGCTCGAGCGGCATTGCAATCTGGTGAACTCGGCCACCCTCCAGCAAGGCATAAGAAGATCGCACAGTCGATTGGGTAGGCGTCTACAGGAGCGGTGAAACCTAGAGCGATAGCTGATGTGCATCCCAGTAGCTTCAGTCGAAACATGGTGTGGTCCTTTCGAGGAGCAGTAATTTCATGATCGTTTGCGCTGAATTCTGCAAAAACGTTAGATCACCTTATTTTCTGTTTTGCAAATTTAAAATTTTGCAGTATTGAAATTACCAGATCAGAACTTTCGGAGAATTCGAAAGAATGTAAGAAGTCGTCCCATAGGGGGACGACCATGCCGCACAGAAAGAACTTTCCATTGATCACCCAAGGTGAAGCACGAGACCTTGATGCATCTGGTAAGGACTATGAGTTTCGGTATGACCTAGTCGAGCTGGGGCAAAATGGGCGTCCGCAATACATTTGCATCTACCGCTATGACGGAAAGGATAACGTCCTCATCTCTGAAAGGGCGACGTCGCAAGGGGTTGTTCCCCGAAGACTGTCATTGTTCCCGGGCCTCTTCAATTTTCACAGCCGGTTTAGGCAGGGCAGTGACATTACTCTGCACAATGATCTCACCATCACGACAGATGGTGTACGGGGGCAGATCAACCTGGATTTCGACAAGGAAGAAGACGAGGACTGAGGTCGCGCCGTTTTCGAGTTGTCCTAAAAACCGAAGTAAGCAGGTCCAGCTAGCTGGAACATTAGATCAAGTCTTGCGCCGATCTGGCATTGCGATCCCACTGGGAGGGCAAGCCAGGTGAAAAAGCTTCTTTATATGGCGGCTGTACTGCTCGGCGCAGCAATCCTGGCAGATCTGGTTGGGGCTCGAAAACCGACGTTGAAGGTGTCAGCCTCTGACGTGCTCGTCATTGACGGCGATACGATTGACCATGGCGATGACCGCTACCGGCTTGTTGGTTTCGATACCCCAGAGACCTACCGACCACAGTGTGCTGCCGAAAAGGCACTGGGTTTGAAAGCCAAAAAACGGCTCACTGAACTCATCCAAACAGCCGGGCACATCTATCTCGAAGCTGAAATTGACGTCGACAGGCATGGCCGCTTTCTGGCGGTTGGCCGTGCAGGCGGAAGTGACGTTGGAAAGACTCTGATTTCTGAGGGTCTTGCACGACCATACAGCGGCGGCAAACGCCAGTCCTGGTGCATCTGATTGGAGAATAGAATGCTGCAAGAGGAAGGAAACTAATCGAGCAAGGAACGGTCCTGTCGGTTGTTGGCGCAATCGACAGGACCAGAAACGCCCCAAGCCCGGGGCATTCCCCAAACATCAAGAGAGAACCATAAGCGATGAAGAATACAGCAACCCTCGATGCTGCTCCTAAAAAGGACAGCATTTGCGCCGGAGTCAATGCCCTGGGTCCGGAACGCAATAACGACTTCTGAACGGTCTTCAGGGGTCCGATAGGCGTGCGCTCTACGCAACAACCGCACCTCATAAGACTTATTATGTAAAAACTGTTGACCTAATTGGGAGAACGGAGAAGTGATGGCCGTGACATTCGACACCATCAAACTCATACCAGGCATTCTTCTCGCCAAACTCTCTTCGATGCATGTGGTGCTACACCGAAGAGAGAGCGTGGCGAGACCCAGATGGGACTGCATCCACCACATAACCGGAGCCCACAACACAGCGAGCTCGGCCTCTTCAAAGCTACCGAACGCAACCCTTTCAAACCAATACGAAAACAAATCCGATCACGGATTTGTCAACACGCCTCAGAGCATTCTGGAGGCGCCAGAATGACCCTTTTTCTGAATCACAAACCGCTGGTGGTTGATAGCAAAGCGGGACAACGCGCCCTGACGGCTGCGCACAGCGCCGGAACGCGCGTTGAATGCCGGTGCCGGATGCCCGCACCTGAGATGTATATCGCGGCGACCGCTGGCAAGTTCATCGTTAAACGGATGCCGTGCACCGGGTCAGATCATGCGATTGATTGCCCGTCCTTCCTGCCACCTGAAGAACTCTCGGGACTGGCACAGGTCCAGGCATCGGCCATCACCGAAGATCCTGACGATGGCACCACCACGCTCAAGTTGGGCTTCCCTCTGCGCAAGAACAGCAAGAGCCGCACCGCCCCCGAACAGACCGCCGCAAAACCCACAGAGGCCAAGGTTGCGCCGCGCAAACTGACCATCACGAGCGTGCTGCAATTCCTCTGGCATGAGGCGGACCTGGGCAAGTGGTATCCAAAGATGGAGGGCAAGCGGTTTTGGGGCGTGATCCATCATGCGCTGCGCCGGGCAGCGTCAGGCAAGATCGTCAAAGGGCAAGATTTGTCCCGCGTTCTCTTTGTGCCGGAATACTTCAAACCTGAGAACAAAGCGGAGATAGCGGCCAGACGGAACCGGGTCTTTGCCAACCTGCGGCCAGCGGGTCGCAGCGCAACCCCGTTTGGCCTGGTTGTCGCAGAATACAAGGGCAAGGAAACGACGCCACACGGGGCGAGGTTCATCTTCAAACACGCCCCCGATTGCGCATTCTTTGCCGATGAAGATCTGTCCAAGAAATTCGATAAGGTGTTTGGGGAACAGCTGCTGCTTCTTGAAGCGATGGGGTCCGGTCATGCCATCCTGATAGCCAGCTTTTCTATCGCAAAGGCGGGTTATCCGGTTCTGCATGAAATCGGCATGATGCTGGTGACGGAGAACTGGATTCCGTTTGAAGGCATGCGCGAACTGGAAGTGCTGAATGCGCTGACCGAACAGAGCCGCGCGTTTCAAAAGCAATTGCGGTTCAACCTGCCGGTGGACGCACCGATCGCATCGGCTGTGCTGCTGGATACGACAGATCCAATTGCCGTTTTTGTTGCCGATAATCCCGACGATGCCGGGGCGCTGGCGCTCCTCACCAAAGCCTCTGAAGAAGGCCGGTATGCGAGCTGGTGCTGGATTGACGATGGGCCGATGAGCCCGTTCCCGGATCGTGGCGCGTCCCCCTCCAGCCATCACTCACGAACACCGGAGGGGGGCGCTGCCGGTAAGAGTGTGAGGCCATCACCGGCAAATGAGCGCCGCGCATCGGGCGATGAGCGCGACACGATCTGGGATAGCCCCATTCTTCCTAAAGGAGCAAGCGACCATGGCTAAAGCCACATTCTTTGCTCTTGCTTTTCTATCGACAGTAGCAGCCCCGGCATTCGCCCAGAATGACGAGGCCGCAATTTGTGCGGGCCGTGATGGCCCGCTGCTGAGTGGTGGGCGCTTGCTGTGTGTGACCGCCCCCGCCCGCACCTGCCTGGAACCGTCATTCCGGGCAGGTGCAATGGTTTGCCTCAGATATGAGGAAGGCGGCAACAATGAACAGGTCGTCTCAAGGAATGCAACCCCGCGCGCAAAGGGCGAATGGGCTGATGAAGCGGAGCGCGCCGCCAAACGCCACGGTGTTCCGGTGCCGCTGTTTCATGCGCTGGTGCATCAGGAAAGCCGCTGGAATACCAACGCGGTCAGCCCCAAAGGCGCGCTTGGCTTAGCCCAGCTGATGCCGCCGACTGCCGCCGCCCTTGGGGTAGATCCGCATGACCCGGTGCAGAACCTCGATGGCGGCGCGCGGTATCTCAAGGCCATGTTCCTGAAGTTCGGCACATGGCGTCTGGCGCTCGCCGCCTACAACGCCGGGCCCGGAGCCGTCGAACGCTATGAGGGCGTTCCGCCCTTCTCTGAAACCACCCACTACGTCGCAACCGTTCTCGAAGGGGCCGGGCTTCCGCCCGACGCCTGAACACCCCAATCCAGGGAGACCAAGCCGAATGATCCGATTTCCAGGCAGATTGCGACAGAAGGCAGAGGCAGTGCTGGCGCGCTTCAGCCTCCCGTGGTGGGTCGTTTTGTGGGTCTGTTTTTGATCCTTACCAACCCCGTCACGTTGCTCATTCTGCGTCGTGTTTTCAACTCAGGTCAGTGAGCCCCACAAAACCCCGCCGTTAAACCCAAGGAGGCTATCTATATGAAACGCAACCCTCAAAACGTCGCTTTGCTGACCGTGCTGGCCCTCGTGGCGTTCAGCAGCCCGGCCATGGCGCAGTCCTTATTTGATGCGCCGGTGTCCATCCTGACCCAGATCCGCACCTTTGTGACCGGCGCCAATGGTATTCTGCTCGGGGGCGCTGCCATTGCGCTGGCCGGTATCTCGGCCGCCAGCCCGCGCGTGCCGGTCACATGGGGCCATTTCTTTGTGATCCTCGTCGTGTTGGGCATCTTCTACGGTGCGTTTGGCATTGCCGAAGCCATCCAGGGCTTTGCGACCTGATGAGCGATGACAACCGCATATTCCAGGCGATTACCCGGCCTTCAGAGAAGGCCGGGATGCCGATGACGTTTCACATTGTGGCGCTCAGCATTCCCCTGATGACGTTCATCATGACGCAGGGCTTTGTGGGCTTCTGGGGATTGTTCGCCATCGCCCCGTCTTATGCCGCTGCCCGCTGGATTGTGAGCGTCGATCCGTACCTGCCGGATCACGTGGCGACCATGGCCGACTGCAAACTGTTCACCCCAAACAAGCCCTTCTGGGGCGGCAATTCTTACGCCGGAGACTGACATGAACATGCACCCCGAGATACGAAAGGCCATGCCATCTGCGCGCCGCGCCGCGCGTGAGGTGCCCGCCACCACACATATCCCGTTTGTGCGTTTCCTGCAGGACGGGACATTCACCACCCGCAACGGTGATCTGGTGGCGGTGTTGGAACTGAAGGGGTTCATCCACGAAACCGCTGACCGGGCCGCGATCAAAGCCGCCAATGACACATTGGCCCGGTTGGCCTCCAGCTTTGAAGACAATCGGACAGCGTTCTATAGCCATATCATCCGCACCAAAGTGAAGCTGTCCGACACGCTACCCCCTGTAAACGGCCCCGGCTTTTCCGAAGACCTGGATCATCACTATCGCGCCCAACTGGACGAGGACGAAACTTATCAGCTGCGCCATTTCCTGACGATCGTTCGCCGTCCTTACTCCAGCGGCAAGCGGCTGTTGGATGCCGGGCTGCGGTCTTTCCGCGCGGCAGCATCAGACCCGGCTACCACGGCTGCTCGCACCAAGAACCGCAAGGCTCTGCACATGGCAACAGAACAGGCCATGCGGGATCTGTCGGTGTTTGGCGCGCGCAGGCTCACCGGAACAGAGGCAGATCGCAGCCGCACGCTGTCATTTCTCTCGATGCTGCAAAGCGGGATTTGGCAAAAGGCCCCACCCGTCTGGACCCATTTGGCCGATGCC
Source organism: Ruegeria sp. HKCCD7559 (assembly GCF_013110575.1). Lineage (NCBI taxonomy): Bacteria > Pseudomonadati > Pseudomonadota > Alphaproteobacteria > Rhodobacterales > Roseobacteraceae > Ruegeria > Ruegeria sp. HKCCD7559. The sequence goes on along the minus strand of NZ_WVQU01000010.1, from coordinate 64,740 downwards.
GTTCCGAATGGGCGCATCACCTTCCGCAAAGACCATGTTCACAACCTGTCGCCGGGTGGGGACAAAGATCGTTTTGCGGCTGTCTTTGCGGTCAATGCTTATCCCGAGCGCTCGAAATACTACATGTTCGATGAGCTTCTGGGCGAGCGCTGCGAGTTCATTGCAACGCAATGCTATTCGCCGATGGACCGCGTGTCGGGCGGCACCAAAATCCGTGATGCCAAACGCGGCATGGCTGATGCAGGCGATGAGGCGGAGTCGCTGCAGAAAGATCTGAATGAGGCGCGAGACGCGGTTGCCTCCCGTGCCATGTCCATCGGGCGGCATCACTTCACAGTTTCTGTTCTGGGTGACACGCGCGACGAGATGGAAGATGCGGCGACGCGTGTGAACTCCTGCCTGACGGGCGCGGATTTGCGCACGCGGCGCGAGGATATCGGGTTAGAGGCGGCCTGGTGGGCGCAGCTGCCCGGTAACTTCGCCTATCAGACCCGCAGCAAAAAGCGCCTTGTGTCCGACAAGAACTTTGCCGATTTCGCCAACTTGCATTCCTGGCCGACGGGATCGCGGGAAAAGTTGCGCTGGGGTGGCCCTGTGGCCGCGTTCCGAACGCTGGGCGGTACGCCTTATTGGTTCTCTTTCCACCGCGAAGGCTCTGACAAATCCAAGGGACCAGGAACCACAGCCATCTTTGGGGCGACGGGTGAAGGCAAAACCCTGTTGGCGAACTTCCTGATGTCCAGCTGTTACCGCCTGCCCGAACACCCGCACCTCATTGCCTTTGACAAAGATCGAGGATCAGAAACTTTCATCCGGGCGATTGGCGGCACATACCTTGAGTTGAAATCCGGCATGAACCTCGGCTTTAACCCGTTTGCGGTTGCTACCGATGAGGTTGGGATCGAATGGCTGGAGGGCTTCATTCAACGCCTGACCGGCGCGGACAAACTCACCCCGGAACAGGAACGGCGGATCGCTATTGGTCTGCGCCGCCTTGCATCGAGTGATCCCACCCTGCGCACTTTCTCTGATTTTGCCGACACGTTGCGGTCTGTGGATGATGCGGACGCGCCTGTCCAGCTGCTCGATGCGCTCAGCAAGTGGTATGGGACCGGCAGTCGCGCTTGGCTGTTTGATAATGCAGAGGACAGTTTCAGCCTGGATCAAGCCGTCACCGCCTTTGACATGACGGCACTGCTGAAAGCGTCGGATATCCGCCTGCCCCTGTTGGATTACCTGTTTTACCGGATCGAGCGCAAACTGGCCGAAGGCAAGCCGCTGATCATCATGGTGGATGAAGCCTGGGCATTGTTTGACGATCCCCGGTTTGGGCCGCGCATTCAGGACTGGATCAAAACCATCCGTAAACTCGATGGCATTCTGGTGTTCATGACGCAGGAGACATCAGACGCAGCCAAATCCTCTATTTCGGACACGCTGATCCAGTCGACGGAAAACCGCGTCTTCTTTGCCAACCCCAAAGCGGATCGCAAAACCTATGTTGACGCGTTCCGGCTTACTGAGGCCGAGTTCAGCGCTGTTTCATCCATGCCACCAAAATCCCGTCTGGTGCTGATCAATGACGGAGACGGGTCAGCCGTGGTCTCGACGCGCCTTGAGCTTCCCGAGCAATTCTACCGGGTCTTGTCCGCCACAGGGGACAGCGTTGCCGAGATGGACCAGCTGCGTGCCGAGTACGGCGAAGACGGCTGGCGCGATGCCTTCATGACCCCCAAAGCCCCTTGAGGAGACCCCCCAATGATCCGCAAACTTGTTTTCGTTGCCTTTAGCCTGCCGCTTCTCGGAGCCTGCACCATTACCGGTGATGCTCTCGATCCGCCCCGCGAGCTGAAGGCCAATTGCAATATCGCAGACGCAGAACCGGTCCCTCAGACTGGCCTTGCCACCACACCGCCGCTCAGCATCGGCAAAATCTGACCCCTCCTCTGAAAGGACGAGACAATGAAGACCATTCTCCAAAACACCGCTGCAGTTGTTGCCCTTGCACTGGCCGGATTTGTCGGGACAGCCGACAACGCCCACGCTCAGGGTGTGCCAACCTATAGCGTCACGGAACATGCCGAACTGATCGCGCTGCTCAATTCGAGCGGCGAAATGGTTGGTCTGAACACGCAGATGCTCGACAATGCCCAGTTACAGCTGAATGAACTCCAGGAACAGTTGCGCCAGGCGCGGGCAACCCACAACGCGATCACTGGTGCCCGCGACACCATCGGAAATCTGTTTAATGGAGATATCACGCCACGCAAGCTGTCCTCGTCCCTATCAACACTCTCCATGACCGGCAATTCGGTAAACAACCGCCTGAGCAACCACATGGAAGCACTGAAGGTCGATTTCCAGCCGTTGAGCGGGCTGCAGGCGCTGGGGCGTTCGGCGGAAGATCCAGCCACAAGGTCACATGATCTGCTCTCCGGTTCGAGCATGGCAGGGCTCGCAATTGCCGAGGAAGGCTTTGCCGGGGCCGGCGAAGCGATGGAGCGCTATGACGGCTACCGTGAGCAGATTTCCGCGACCGAAGATCTGAAAGCTAGCATTGATCTGAACACACGCATAGCGGTTGAGAACGGCATGATGCTCGCCACTTTGTTGCAGACCCTCTCTGCTCAAGGTCAGCTGGACGCCGCAATCGTTAACCAGCGTCTGCGCGGTTCGGATATCGTCGCGCGTCAGGCGTACAGACCTGAAGGATCAAACTGATGCGCTTCCCCACCTCCACCCTCCTCATCGCAGCTACCATCGCCACTACTTTGGCGGCGGGACAACCGTCCCTGGCTTTGACGGCAGACGAAAAGCGCGAACAATCACGCCTAAGCAAAGCATGGAATGTATCTATCGCGCGCAAAGCGGCTGAAGTGAGGTTCGCTTTCGCTGATAAATGCGAAGCCGCATTTGCTGCAAACGAACCCATGCCGAAACCAGATGTGCGTATCACGGAAGAGGTCGAAATTGACGAAGACCTGATGGGCATGACTGTTGAGGAAATTTCTGACGAGTTCGGGCTCGCATCTGACGCGCAAAGGGCCTCTCAGAAATCCATGAACGATTGCATCCTGAAATACAGAAAAAGGAATGATGGATCATGAGCATCAGAGATTTCCTTGTTGGCACCGATCAGAGTTTTGACAACATTATCAACGGTGGGTCGCAGCAGGTGTTTCAGGCGCTTGCGACCCCCAGCGCCCAATTCCTGACATTGCTCGCCGGGGCTGCATTGGCGGTCTGGGCGGTCACGGCGGCTTACCGGGGCAGCTTCTCGCTTGACGGCTTTATCACCTTCGTTTTCCGATTTTCACTGTTCTATTTGGCGGTGTCCGGCGGCGCGCTCTGGACCCAATACATTTATCCTTTCATCACGCAATTTCCCGTCAATGTCGGCAACACAATCATCAGCGAGTTTGGGGGGGATGGAGACGCTGGCAGTATCGCCTCCGCCTTTGCCAATGTGGCGGAGGTTTCGTTCAATAACATTGTAACCGCCATGGGGTCTTACGGTGTGACGGATTATATCGCGGGAGATGCCCTTGGCGTGCTGCTGTTTGCATTGTTGGCGGCTGCTGCAATCCTCGCGATGATCGTGATCGCTCTCGCCCTGCTCGTAGCATCCAAGGTTCTGCTGGCAATACTTCTGGCGATCTTCCCGGTGCTCGCCGTCTGGGCATACCTTCGTAGTTCAGCGGAAATATTCAACGGGTGGGTGCGCGGCGTGACCATGCTGGTTCTGTTTCAGGTCCTACTCTTTGGCGTCATGGGCATAGCACTGGCAGCAACCGAGAATGTATCGGACGCGGTGACAGCAGGTGTTCAATCTGGCGCTGACATTCCGTTGGAAATGTTCAAGCTCGCAGGCATCAGCGGGATCACAGCCGGGTTGCTGCTGATCTGTCCGATGATTGCGCAGCGGATTGGCGGCGCAGCATTGAGCCTTGGTGAATCGCAGGTCAAGGGCGCTGGTCTGACCGGAGCAAAGCTCTTGGGCGGTAGGCTCACAGGTGGCCAGTCCGGTGGCAACAACCTGGGCGATGTCTCCAACCAACGCGCAAGTGCGGCGAATGAGGCCGACAGGCCATCCACAACAGAAGCCAATAATCAGCGCATTCGCGACTCCGTAAGGCGCGGAGCCGAACGCATGGCAGAAGACGCACGACGGCGCAGAAGCTGATCTAAAATTTTCCAAAAAACCGCTGGCGGGCTGGCCCCGCAACAGACGAGGAGTCACCAGATGCAACATGCAGCAGCAGATTTAAGGCCCGATCCGCTCAATCCTGACGGGCAATATCAGGGCGCTCCCCTGCCCGATACAACCACCATTCATGACGGTCATGATCGCTGGGAAGATGAACTGTATCTGTCCATGCGGCGCAGGGCACGAAATGCCTATATCGTCGGAGGGATCGGTACTCTGATCGGGGTTATGGGCGTTGCGGCCGTCATGGGTCTGGCTCCGCTCAAACAGGTTGTGCCCATCACAATGACCGTCGACAAACATACCGGCCTGGTCAATGTGGAATCGCGCCTGGGCAACCTCACATTGGATGATGACGAGTATGTCACCCAAGCGCTGTTGTTCCAGTACGCCCGCGACCGGGAAACCTATGACGCGCACGATCAGCGCGACCGCCTGAACCTGGTCTATGGCCAGACATGCGGCGGCGCGGCTGAGGATCTGGCGGCGCTCTACAACGAAGAAAACCCTAACAGCCCAATGAACATCTACGGCAGCTATGGGCGTGTGGATGTCCGCATTCGATCGGTCACACTGAACAATGGAAACTCGGCCACGCTGCGCATGACGAAAAGCGCACGGGCGCAGCAAGGCGCACCCGTCTCGGAGCGCAATTTCGTTGTGTCCATGGGGTACGAGTTCGACCGCACCGGAAACATGACGCTGGAAGAACGCTGGGAAAACCCGACCGGCTTCTGCGTCACCAATTACCGACTGGATGAGGAGGCGCGATGATGCTGCGTTTGATTTGCACTGTGGCAGTGATGATGTCGCTTGGCGCGGCCTCTGTCTCAGCTGAACAAAAAGGACGGGGTACCCGCACGGACGCGCGCGTACGCACCCTCGTGTATCACCCTGACGAGGTATACAAGATCGATGTGTCGCGGGGTTATGCTCTCAGCATTCACCTCCAGGACGGTGAACAGATGGTCGATGAAGTTCGGGGCGATCCGAAGACCTGGGACTTTATCCCTCTGACCGCTGGCAACGGCTTTGTCCTGAAGGCCAAACATGCCACCACGCAGGCGAGCAACCTCATTCTGCAAACCAACCTGCGCAGCTATGTGTTTCTCCTTCAGGCGCATGAAGCCGGGCCACCGGACAATGTCGGGTTTCTTTATCGGTTCAGCTATCCGGATCAGAAAAAGCGTTACAAGCCCCGGCAGGCTGGCAATATCCAGACTGCATTCAACACCACCGGACGGCCTGCCAATCTGCAATACAGTGCAAGCGGTGACAGGTTGTTGCGGCCGGAAGTGGCCTTTGATGATGGGCGCAAGACCTATCTGCGCCTGAAACAGCAAAGCGTGCGGCCTGCCGTCTTTGCCATGGACGCCAAAGGGCGCGAACGTCTGGTCAACTCAACGGATCTGGCAGATGGCACCATTGTTGTGACCGGTGTTTATCCGCGCCTGATCCTGCGCGACGGGCCATATGTGGTCTGCGTGTTCAACATCCCTCTCTATGAAGTCGACCAGAACCGCGACCCGAAAAAGCCCCGCAGGGTTTCGTCGTCAACGTCACAGCGCAATTCACGTCAAGGTGGGGAGAACCGCTGATGTCCGAGAAAAACAAACTGCTTGAAAACCGCATCGAAGGCTCTGAGGAAGAAAAAAGCGGTCTGAACCTGCCCATGATCCTCGGCATCGGTGCATTGGTTGCCTTTGTTGGCCTGTTCCTCTGGATCAATGGCGGCGGGGATGACACCGGCCGAGGCGGCAGCATCATTCCCGAAGTCAACGAGACGCCGGATCAGCGCAATCAAGGGGGCAGCCTATTTGGAACCGTGCCAACGGAACCAACGCCCCAGGTCGAGCAAGAGCCTGACCCACGCGTTGCCATTCTGGAGGCTGAGCTGGCCGAACTGCGCGAGTTAATTAAAGCGGCGCAGGCCGAGGCGCCTGTTGAGGAGGCCGCCCCACAAGCGCCCGCCTCGGATCTGGATGCAGCGACCCTCGCAGCGCTCGAAAAACGCACCGAACGGCAAGAAAAGGCCCTTGAGGCATTCCTGAAAAAGCTGGAAGAGGATCGGCTTGCGGATGAACGCCGGCAACGGGAATTGCTCGCGCGGATTCAAGCGAACAGGCAGATTGCAGAACCTGGCCAAGCGTCTGAAGCGGCACAGCAAGGCGATGCGGTACAGGATGCCGTTGCGGCTGAAGAAGACCGGTTGACCCAGCCTTTGACCAATAGCCTTGGACGCAGTGCTGCTGGGGCGGGTGCTGGCGGCAATGCGAATAACAGTACGGGCAACGACTTCCTCGATGCCGCTGCGTCTCGTACCGTCCAAACGTCGCGGGCCACGCAGCTGCAGGTTGTCCATCGTCTGATCACACAAGGCACCATGATTCCGGGCGTTCTGGATACAGCAATATCGTCCGATCTTCCCGGTGAACTGAAAGCCACCATAAGCCGGGATGTGTGGTCAGCGGATGCGACCACGATCCTGATCCCCAAAGGCTCAACGCTGATTGGTGAATATTCGTCGGATATCTCTCTTGGTCAGCGCCGGGTTCTGGTGGCCTGGAACCGGGTGATCACGACGGATAAGCGTTCCATCATGATTGGCTCGCGCGGCGTCGACGGTCTGGGCCGCGCCGGTCTGACAGGCAATGTGCAGCACCACTTTGGCCTCAAGTTTGAAGCGGCGTTCTTCATCTCGATCTTTTCGGGGATTTCCAGCTTCGGCAATCGCACTCTGAGCGAGAACGATCTGTCCACAGGAACCGATGGCTTTGCGAATTCCGGTCAGGATGCCTTTGAAGAGTACCTGTCGATTCCGCCCACGATCTGGGTGAATCAGGGCGAGAACATCAACGTGTTCGTATCGCGAGACCTCTATATGTGACGGCATGAGCATCATTCCACGCGGGGCGCAACATGGGTTGTGCCCCGCAGCGATTTCGAGCTTTCCACTCCTTAAAACTCTTGTCCTGAAGGAGAATGCCATGAGCACCATACAGGCAAAGACCCACCTTCCTTACACGATTGCCGCTGGCGTCCTCAGCATCCCGCTCTGGGCCGCGCTTTTGATTGCGTGGAAGGTAAATGGCGACATTGAAACATGGCGGCCGTGGCTCCTGCTCAGCCAGCGCAACACGATGCACCAGAAGGATTGGGACCTGGTGCTTTGGGGTGGCATCACGCTCGGGCTGATGACAGGCGCGGGTCTGGCGTATCTCTTTGGCGGGATGGTGTTTGGCGTGACGGCTACTGATGCGCATGGGGACGCACGCTGGGCCACAGCAAAAGAAATCCGCGCGGCGCGTCTGGTCAGTGATTGGGGTCTGTTGCTGGGTAAGCTGGGCAAACCCGAGAAAAAGGCCCCTCACTTGCGCGCCCATACAGATGATCAGGGCACGGTGCTTGTCTCGGGTCCACCGCGTTCCGGTAAAGGTATCGGTATCGTTGTCCCCACCCTGCTCGACTACCCCGGTTCACTGATCGTCTATGACGTCAAAGGCGAGCTTTTCGAAACCACGTCACGGCGGCGGTTGGAAAAGGGTGACAAGGTGCGGGTTCTGTCGCCGTTCGACGTGCAGTTTCCGAACAACCCAGCCTGCTCCCTTGTCGGCCGATCGCACAGCTTCAACCCGCTGGTTGAGATTGCGGCAATGGATGACCTGGAAGACCGACTTGTGCGGATATCTGAAATCAGTGCCGCGCTGCTGGCGCCCAAAAGTTCAACCGGCGCTGAGGCGTCTTTGATGGAAGATGCGCAGGAAATCTTTGAAGCCGCGGCGGCCATCGTCTGCAATGAACCGGAACCTTCCCTCGGGCGCGTCCTGCAGGTGTTGACGCCGGATGTGGCAGGCGATGATGAGATACCGGATTACAAAGGCATGTTTGCCGCCCTCGCGTCGCGCGCGCCTGATCCTGTTTCAAAGGGCGCAATGCTGCGTATGGCAGGACAGGACAATAAGCAGCTGGGGATATACTTGTCGGTCCTGATGGGCGGTGGTCTGAACGCTTGGCGCAATCCTGCGATCGTTCGCACGACAAAGGCCAATGACTTCGACTTTGAATCGATGCGTTGGGAACCTCAAACTTGCTACATCTCGATTCCAGAGGCGCATAAGCAGGTGTCGCGGCCTTTGGTGCGTTTGTTCATCCAATGCGCCATCAATGCGTTGCGTCGTCGTCTCATGGCCTCGGGTGAAGATTTCTTGCCGGTCCTGTTTCTGATCGATGAGTTTCATTCGCTTGGAAAGATGCAAGGTGTCCTCGATGCCGTGACCACCCTGCCCGGGTATGGTGGCCGCTTGTGCCTTATTGTGCAATCGCCGGCCTCGCTGCGTGAACATTATGGGCCAGCTGGAGAGGAAATCCTGACAGAGAGTTCGCATCTGCATGTGTGGCTGACCCCCAATTCAGAGGAGACAAAGCAAAAGCTGTCCAAGGCGCTTGGCAACAAGACTGTGACGCAGAAATCCGTCTCGGGGCGCAACTGGTCGAAAGAGCCCGGCCGGTCTGAAAGCTGGTCTGAAAAAAGCCGGGCACTGCTCACCCCAGAAGAAATTGGCCGCCTCGGCAAGGAAGAGGTCATTATCACTGGCAAAGGTATGTTCCCGATACGGACAAATCGGGTGTCCTATTATAAAGACCATCGGTTCAAAGCGCTGAATGACAGTCAAAAGGGCAAACCCTGGCCGGATGTGCCTGTCGTGAAAGATGGCGTTGTGACTCGGTATGACGAGTTCCTGAAGGATGCGGGCACTTCAAAGTCGGCTGAGGCCGAAGAACAGGAACCTGAGCCGGTTGCAAAGCCGTCCTTGTCGCAGCGTGCGGCTGTTAGCGGCCCACGTGCTTTTGATCCACCCGAGCATGACGGATATCTTGATCAGGGCGTGGCAGGCTACGGGTACTTCGAAGATCCGCGCGAGACTGCCGATGATGAGGAAACAGCCGAGGACCGTCAGCTGACTCAGGCAATCAAAACGGTGAAAGCACCAAGCCTGGCGGTCAATCTCGGCAACCTCTTGAATCTGGCACCGGTCAGCCCGAACAGAGAACCCGAACTTGCCGATCTGGCACAGCGGCTCTCACCTGACGAGCTGGTCAACAGGTTGATGCCGCTGTTCAGCGGCGAAAGCATGATGAGCAGTGGCCATTCGCTGCGTGGGGCATGAACTGGCAAGATGCGGACAAAACCGACCTTGGGTTTTTTGCCTTCGCTGGCGCAGCATCACTTTGCACGTGCGGCGGGTTTTTTGCTGCGTCGCAGTCCAAGTCGCGGAAACGGCCTTTCCCAGCTGGCTTCGAAGACCTGATCCAAACCGCGCTTTCGCTGCATGGTGGTTGGACACGAAAGACGCGGACTAAACCGTCGTTCGTTCAATGCCCGCTTCGGTGAATTCATCCGGTTTCGGATACTTCAAACAAGGTATCCAGTATCGGACAGTCTGGCACATCGCCACGACTGCATTCTGCCGCCATCGCTTCCAGCGCATCTTCCAACCGATGCAGGGACAGTATTTTCTCTGTGACCGACGCAAGGTGATTGACCGTCATGCTGTGAACCTCACCGCAGGTGAAGTCGCGTCGATCCACCATTTCCAGCAACGCTCGGATTTCTTCAATGCTAAACCCGATCTCACGCGAACGCTTGATGAAGGATAGGCGCTTGAGCTGGTCGTGATTATATTGCCGGTTGCCGCCCGCTGTTCTGTCGGGTTTTGGCATGATCCCAATTCGTTCGTAGTATCTGATCGTCTCGATGTTTACGCCCGTGTGCTTCGACATTGCACCGATTGGATAGCCTCGCGCATTCGTGAACTCAGCCATCGAAAACCCCCTTGCTTCTGTAGTTGCTACAGATCGTATCTTGCATCTCGAAACTTGAAAAGCGGGTTCTTGAATGAATGACGTAATTGATGTCGATCTCAAACAGGTCGGCCCCAAAACTAAAAAAGCCCGCATGATTGCGGCCGGTGGTGTCCTTGGTGCTCTCGCAGCATCAACCTGCTGCGTTGTTCCATTGATCTTTTTCAGCCTTGGCATTTCCGGTGCATGGATCGGCAATCTGACAGCACTTGAACCTTATAAGCCGATCTTTATTGCGCTTACACTTGGATTCCTCGGCTATGGCTTCTGGATGGTTTATCGCAAACCCAAGGCCTGCGCGGATGGAGAAGCCTGTGCGCGGCCACTTCCAAATCGGTTGGTCAAATTCGCGCTTTGGGTCTCGACGGTTCTCATCTTGATTGCGTTGTTTTGGAACTGGATTGCGCCCGTCGTTGCACCCATTCTTCTTGGTCTGTGAAAGGAACCATAATGAAACTCCACACTCCCGTCTTAGCCCTCATCGGCCTATTGGCCGCTTCTTCCGTTTTTGCGGGAGAGCAAACCGTGACATTCTCGGTTCCCGGCATGCATTGTCCGAGCTGTCCCTTTATCGTTGAATCAGCGATGGGAAGCGTAGAAGGCGTCACGCAAGTAACGGCGGATGCTGACACGCTGACAGCCGAGGTCGTCTTTGATGACACCGTTGTGAGTGCTGAGGATATTGCTCTCGCATCAGCTGCAGCCGGATATGAAGCTGATCTTGTCGCTGTACCATCCGGTTCCTGATCGCCTCCAATGAAAGACGGATCGGCAGGTGGCATCCTTGCATTTATAGTTGCGGCCCCGGTGGTCGTGATCTGCTGCGGCGGACACGCCGCTGTCCTTGCATCTATGTTGAGCGGGGCTATCGGTACAGCAACCGGCCTTGATATTCTCACCATCCTGTTGATCGCTGTTGGAGTTGGTGTCGGCTATCTCGATTATGTTCTCATGCCTGCTCTGGCGGTGTTTGTCCTCATTACGATCTACGCGCTGATCCGCCGCGCACCAAACACCAATTCCTGAAAGGCTGCTCCATGTCAGATTGCTGCACATCTCCCAATATTGAAACTGACACCTTTGACCTAGTTGTGATCGGCGCGGGTTCTGCCGGTTTCTCCGCCGCTATTACGGCAGCGGATGAAGGCGCGCGTGTCGCCTTGGTTGGATATGGCGCGATTGGCGGCACATGTGTGAACGTCGGCTGTGTGCCTTCCAAGACCATGATCCGCGCCGTAGAAACGCTGCACACTGCAAAGGCGGCCAGTCGTTTTGATGGTATCGAAGCCGCTGGCCAAGTCACCGACTGGAAAGCGATGATTGCACAGAAACAAACGCTGGTTGATGATCTGCGAGCCGCGAAATACGTCGATGTGCTGCCAAGCTACGAGGCCGTGACCTATATCGAAGGTCAGGCCGTCTTTCAGGAAGACGGTTCGATTCAGGTCGGTGAACGTAACCTGAAACCCACAAAGGTCATCATTGCGACCGGATCATCCCAACATGTCCCTGACATTCCTGGTTTGGCTGATCTTGATTGGCTGGACAGCACGTCCGCCTTGCAACTCGATCAGCGGCCTGCGTCGCTAATGGTTATGGGCGGGGGTTATATAGGCGTCGAGATTGCGCAGTTCTTTGCGCGGGCGGGTGCGACAGTCACGATTGTGACCCGTCGCGGGCTGCTGCCCGAAGCTGAGCCCGAAATCAGCGCTGCACTTACGGAAGCCTTTGCAGATGAAGGTATCTCGGTTCTCGATGGGCTGTCCTATGATCGGTTTGAAACCACCGAGACGGGGGTACGTCTACACGCCACTCGAAACGGTCAGCCCCTGACTGTTGATGCAGAAAGGCTAATGCTGGCGACGGGGCGTGTTCCAAACACCAGATCACTGGCGCTTGATGTTGCCGGGATCGCCACGGATGCGCGAGGTGGCGTTGTGGTTGATCCTGCGATGAACAGTTCCCGCGAAGGCGTATATGCTGCTGGCGACGTGACTGGTAATGATCAGTTCGTCTACATGGCGGCCTATGGGGCGAAGCTGGCAGCAAAGAACGCCATGAACGGCAACTCGCTTAACTATGACAATAGCGTCATGCCCTCCGTGGTCTTTTCTGATCCCCAGATCGCCAGTGTCGGAGTAACCGAGGCGCAGGCCACTGCAGATGGCCATGAAGTCGTAACATCTGTGTTAGGTCTTGAACATGTCCCGCGCGCACTCGCGGCTCGTGACACCCGTGGTCTCATCAAGCTGGTGGCAGATAAGCAAAGTAAAAAGCTGCTTGGGGCCCATATTATCGCACCAGAGGGATCAGATACGATCCAGACCGCTGCGATGGCTCTGAAAATGGGCATGACCTACGATGACTTGGGCGACATGATCTTTCCCTACCTCACGACTGTAGAAGGGCTGAAACTGGCAGCGCAGACATTTGAGAAGGACGTGGCAAAGCTGTCTTGCTGCGCCGGATAATGAATCTTTTTGACCGCAGCCCCTACCTGGACTGGTCAGACGTGGCTGACCCCGTCGCGGATGACGCGCTGCGATCCCTCTTGACAGAAGAACGGATGCGTGACCGGTGGTTCGATCTGTCGAAAGAGACACGATCTGTTCACAGGTTAATTCTTGAGAGTTTTGTCCAATGTGCTCGGCCACCAACGCCACAAGAATTGTCAGAGTTGCGGTTGGGTGGTATCGTCCGGGCGCGGCGCCTGTCACTGGCCACGATGCGCAACATTCGCCAGAACCTGTTTTTCGCGATGATCTACAACACGGCCGGTGTGCCGATAGCGGCAGGCATTCTCTACCCATTTTTCGGATTGCTGATCTCGCCAATGTTTGCGGCTGCGGCGATGAGCCTGTCGTCCGTCTCGGTGATTGGCAATGCGCTCAGACTTCGGGGCGTGCAACTCTAGAACGAAGCTGCTCCGCAGCGATGGCGGCAAACAGAGCAAGCGATTGAACTCGGATTTTTGCTGAAAAGCCCCTTACGCCATCTCTGTCAGTGCGTCGATCACAGGATACTCCGGTACGTCGTCGCCTGTACACTGCGCCACCGTGGAAGACAAGACGTGCTTGATGCGCTCGCTTCAAAACCCGCAGTTCGTTAGTACAAATAGAGTAAGCTGGTCGATTTCAAAGCTCTCCTCAAGCGTTTTACCGAATAGCCCCAACCACCTCTCTTGGGCATCATATGCCAAGGCCTCCGCAGCGGCAGGGCAAGCATACGTGAGGTTGGCTTCCGCCTGAAAGTGATGAACCAGTTCATGCACGAACCTTGACAAGCTCAGCGGAGATGGACGCCAAGTTTCGGGAAGTACAATTGTCCCGTTCTTGCGATCATAGAGCGCTTCGATGTCGAGCACATTGCGTCCGGGATTTTGTTTAAGGCCCGGTTGATCACCAAATGCCAGATTAGGCATTGCCGCTTGCTGAATGAAGCGAAAGTTGGATGCTCTACCGGGTTCCGGCAATTCGGTGACGCATTTGACCCAGCACATCAAGGCATCAACGAGCTGCGGGGATGGCCTTTCTTGGCCGTCCAGTAAATCTTTGAACTGGATCACATAACCCGTTCCTGGGACGTCAAATTCTCTTTGTTCAATGGACTGGCCGGTAGCTGGTGACGGCACATAAAAGAGGAACATTTGCAAGACAAACAGAGCGGTGAGTGAACGGCACAGGTGCATTGGTTCTCTCCCTTGGGCATTTGGTGTATTCGGCTCCGCACGTAAGGACTATGGTTTCCCTGAACCGTATGGCCGGGATCGCCAACAAAGGGTGCCTTACGTCAGCGCAAATGGGACCGCGACGATCTACTTCTGGACATCGACCGTGGGAAATCCTGCACGCATGTAAGCCACAATCGTCCAAATCTCATCTGCGCTCAGTACGTCTTTGAATGGTGGCATGTCCGTTCCAAATTGGTTTCCTCCTTCGGAGATTGCCCAAAGCAGGTACTCGTCGCCAGCCATCGGCATCCGCACAAAGCGATTCAGCAATGCCGGAGACGGCACAAGGCTGCGGCCCGCCTCACCGTCGCCGAATCCTTTTGCGCCATGGCAGCTCGCACAGTTATCCATGTAAAGCTCGGCCCCTGTCTCAATCGTGTCTTGTGTGACCGTTACTGTGCTTCGAGCGCCTCGGTAGGCCGAAGGAACACCCTCATTCATGTAGGTCCAATGCCGCTGCATACGTTGGCGTTGTCCTGGGCGCATTCCGTTCCAGTCCCAGTTGTCCGGATCGTGCATGTGCCCTGATCCCATCCAATCAGAGCCCCACCTATCGTTGCAACACGATCCCCCTTGTTGCGCTCCAAGTGTTTGTGGAACCACAAACAGCACCAGAGCGAACAGGCACCTTTTTCTGGTTAATCTTCCGAACATGCCGTTTCTCCTAATCTCAGATTATGGCCTCAAATCGGTGTTCTCTGTTCACCAATCCCGGCCATCTTGCTCATTCATTGTACAATACCGTCGTCCTTACATTCCGTAGGCGTGGCACTCATCTAACTCTCTGTTTGGAGTTTCCAGTTCGAGCGTCGAATGCGCGATGCCAAACTTGCGAATGAGCATTGCTTCGATCCGATCTCTAACCGCCTCAGCATTTTGCCAGCATGTCGTTGAAACGACTATGTGGGCATCGAGAGCTACGCTTTGTGGGTCCAGCAGCCAGAAATGCGCATGGTGAACGCTTTCTACTTCGTCAACAGATTTAATCTGTTGAATTATTTCCTCTGCATCGACTTTTGGACGACCCTCCAACGTCGAAAAGCGGAGTGTTCTAGCAACCTCCCTAACTGAGGCCCACACGACCCTTGAAGCGATGACAATGGCAACAAAAGGGTCAAACCAACGAATGTCATATAGCATCAGCAGCGCGCCCCCACTTACGACTGCAAAGGTTGAAAGCGCAGAACTCAGTTCGCGGGAAGAAATCGAGCGCGCCGTGGCGCTGCCTGTCCCAGACATCCTGGTCAGCCAGTCTACAATCGCGTTAGCCAGCAGCACGATAGCTGCAACTACCACGACGATGCGTCCGTTGGTCGGAGCGGGTTCAATCATCCGAACAAGACTGAAGTAGACTAAGAACAGCCCGATGACAGGTGTCACTGAGCAGCTGACCAGGGCAGCGACTGTCTCAATTCGCCCATAGCTGAAAGATATCTCCTTCGTAGGCGGGTGGCGCGCAAGCCTGCGCCCGGCCAGTACAATCAGATGAGACGTCATCTCAGCGAGACCATTCAGTGCATTGGCTACGAGGGCCGTACTTCCAGAAACAAAACCTCCGACGATCTGAACAACCGAAAGCAACGCCCGTATCCAAGCCGCGGTGCCAGCGAGGCGACGTCCATCATTTTTTTGTGTTACATCGTCAGGAATAGTGCCTCACTCCGCACGCTTTGCTCCGATGGGCCTCGGACGCTCTACGACGTGAGTGTAATTCCTATAGCGGCTATAGCTTCAAGTAAGATTTCTCGTGATGGGCGCATTTCTTCTGGATTCTGACACTTTGCTACACCTTCTCGTTCCCATGATCTGTCAGGCATTCGGAGTGATCTCTTAGAACCTCAAGAATGCGGCACTCAGCGACGCTATCGCCACTGCACTCTGCAATCATGCGTCGAAGCTCGCTACGTAGGGACTTCAAACGGCGTATGCGGGATTCAACATGTTTCAGTTGCCTCCGTGCGATGTGGTCAACATTCGAGCAGGTCAGATGCGGTTGGTCGGAAAGCTCTAGCAACTCCCGTATTGCGCCCAACGGAAATCCAAGCTGGCGTGCGTGCCTAACAAATGACAGGCGGTCAACCGCTTCGTTCCCATAACGCCTCTGGCCACCACTGCTACGCCCGGGTTCAGGCATGATCCCAATCTGTTCGTAGTAGCGGATTGTTTGAACATTTGTTCCGGTACGACGCGCAAGCGCTCCAATTGATAGCATTCAATGCCCCCTAAACCTTCAGCAACTATAGAAATGAAGCCTTCAGGCGACAAGCCTTCGCGGCTTACTCTGGAAAAATACCTTCGCATCCTTATCTGCGAAGATTTTGCTTGAACCTATACCTACTAGAGCATGTAGAGATCATTTTGGGCCACCAATATCAAGCACCTCTGTCAATTCACAATTGATACGCCCTGACAGAAAACCCATGGTCGCGAACAAGACGGAATTTACCCATGCACCCCAGAAAAAGCACATCACTGCTGTTACCACTGATCTGCGCGTTGATCGCGTCCGCGAGCATGGCCAGCGCCTCGTCAATTCATGTGATAAAAACCAGGGGTTGTGGATGTTGCCTTGCATGGATCGAGCATCTGCGAGAAAGCGGCTTTGCTACCACCAGCGAGGACATGTTCGGTGGGCTACTGGTTCGGTTCAAGCTCGACAACGGCGTACCTCAACGAATGGTCTCGTGCCACACGGCACAAGTCGACGGCTATATCATTGAAGGCCATGTACCGGCGGCTGATATTCGCCGCTTGCTTGAAGAACGTCCTGATGCGGTAGGTCTTGCCGTGCCAAAAATGCCGTTAGGATCGCCCGGTATGGACTTTGGAAGTCGTCGTGAACCATATGACGTCATGCTGATCGGCAAGGACGGAAGCTTGGAAGTCTATAACTCATACCCCGCGAGTTGATCCCAATGGTCGGAAGATTGAAGTTGTCCTTGTTTTTTTCCAACAAGGCCCTCTTAGGATGTTTGGCAGTCATCGTCGCATTGATGGCAGATCAGGCATCCAAGGAAGCAGTGCTAGAAAACGCGCACCGCCTGTCTGCCGCTTTGCCGGTTGTGCCCGGCTTCAACTTGGTGTTCACGCGCAACGAAGGGGTCACCTTCGGGCTACTTAGTGGCATGCCGTGGTGGGTATTGACTGTTCTCGCTGTGCTGATTTGTTTGTGGATTTCGAGCGTAATGCTTAGGTCAAACCACAAGGTTGAAGTCGTTGGGTGCGGCCTGATTTTAGGGGGCGCATTGGGCAATATCGCAGATCGTGTCCGACACGGTGGTGTTACGGATTTCTTAGACTTTTATATCGGAAATTACCACTGGCCGTCTTTCAATCTGGCCGATGTAGCGGTTTTGTGCGGTGTATCCCTGTTGATCTTCCACCAGGTTCGCAACCCGGCGTAGCGGCTTCCATTGAAAATACCCGGATCAGATTGTTCAGACACCAAGCTTTTTGGAGGATTGCCGAGCCAAGAAGCTTTTCTGCTGCCGGGGACCAGCGCGGTTAAAGCTAGGTCAGCTCAATCAAAAAGTGGAGTATCAGCAGCGCTCAGTGCCTTTTCAGGGAGCCATGTGATGAGTTCAGGAAACCAGATCAAAGTCGCAATCAGAAGGACTTCCATGACGACCAAGGGAACGGCCCCACGGTAGATGTCAGCAAGACTTACGCCTTTCGGTGCGGCCATCTTCGCAAAGAAAAGCGCATAACCAAATGGTGGTGTCAGGAACGAAGTTTGCAACGACAGCGCAATCAGACCCGCCAACCACATCTTTGCAAAATAAGCGGAGCCCACATGGTCGGCAAAATCGAGTTGCGCGAAAATCGGCATCAGTATCGGCACAAAGACCAGCAGAACTTCGATCCAGTCAAAGACAAACCCAAGAACAATGACGACGCCCAGCAATATCGCGAGCATTTCCCACCGGGTGAGATCGAAGCCTGATATCCAATTGAAAATCACGTCGGGTCCGCCGACCAAATTGAAGCTGAGTGAGAATACCGTTGCGCCAACGACGATGAAGAACACCATTGACGTCATCGTGCTGGTCTGAACCGTCACCGAATTGAACATTGAGAACGACAACCGCCGACGGAACAGCGCGACAACAAGCGCGCCGAACACCCCAACTCCTGCGGCTTCGGAAAGAGTGGCAAGACCTGTAATGATGCTCAACGGGATTGACGCAATCACGACAACAGCAGCAATGACTGATGCGACATCGGCCCAAATCTTTCCATCGGAGACTGCTACGGGCGTTTCCACTTTTTTCCAGAGTGTCGTTGCGAAAAACAGCGAGAACGCGGTCACCATCAGGAATACCGGTACAATCAAAGCCACATACATCAACCCGATCCGCAACTGGAACAGGTTCGCCACGAAAAAGAGCAGCACTGCCGGTGGAAAAACCACGCCGAGCGCGCCGGAGGCTGCCACAGCCGCTCCGGCAGTTCGAGGCGCGTACCCAGACGCCAACATAGGTGCATATGCAACGAGGGCCACGGTAACGACCGACGCACCGATCACCCCGGCCGCAGGGGCAAGAACGAGACCAATCAGGAGTGTCGCGATCGCATAGCGTCCGGGGACACCTGACAAGACCCGCCCCAACAAGCGAAACATGGTTTCGGCAATACCGCTGGCGTTCAGGATCAGCCCCAGAAAAATCAAGAGCGGAACACTGGTAAACTGAACGCCTTCATTTGTTAGCACACCCCTGACCCGAAAATAGATCAGGCCCAGGTGTTGGAAATCTGTCATCCCCGACCATGCCGCTGCTGCAAATCCCAGGAAGCCTGTGCCAGCCAGAATTAGCGCCACCGGGAACCCGCTGAAAACGCCAATAGCCATGGTCAACAGCATCGCGATGGTCAGAATCTCACTCGCCATCGTGCAAGCCCCTGGCGGTCTCGGGCGCACCGTTTGGACGTCTACCCGCGAGAAACGCAATGTTGCGAGCGGCAACGATAAATCCGGCCAGCGCAAGTAGTATCGGACCAACGAACCCTGCGGCACGCCGAGCCCAGACCTGGGTATCGGCGTATTTCGTCGTGCGCATCAGCCCGTCCCAACCATAGTAGGTCAGGATCACGCCAAGCGGCAAAATCACAAAGAGGCATCCAATTAACTCAATCCACGCAATTCTGCGCGCCGACCAGTGGCGTCGGAAGACGTCTACCCGGACGTGACCATCGCGTAGGTAGGTATAGCCGAAGGTCATAAATATCAGGATGAACAACAAAGAAGTGGAAAGGTCTGGCAAATAGCCTGAGACACCCAATTGAAGCTTACGATCTAGCATCTGAAGCGCGCTGTAGGCGGCTATCAGAATTACAGTCGTCCATGACGCAAGGACACCGACAACCCGAATGCAACGGTCAAGCCAACTCAACAATCCCAAGTCGTTCCCCTTTTTCCCCGGGCGTTCTATGCGCCCCTACTCATTGTCTACAGGTTTACGCTGTGACAGCACTGCGGGCGCCTGCCTTGCGGTCACCATGCAGTTCCAGTTCCTCATCTTTTCGGGCTTTCAATAGTCGTAGTGCGTTGGTGACGACCAAAAGAGATACGCCTACATCTGCGGCAATCGCTCCCCACATAGAGGCCATGCCAAAGGCAGTCAGCCCGACAAACAACGCCTTGGTCGCAAGCGACAAGCCGATGTTCTGGCGGATAATTCCCATCGTTCTGTGCGAATGGGTAACAAGCCAGGGAACTTTTCCGATGTCGTCGGTCATCAACGCAATATCCGCCGTCTCAATGGCGGCGTCCGAACCAACCGCGCCCATTGCAATTGCAAAGTGCGCCCGAGCCATTGCCGGAGCATCGTTGACGCCGTCACCGATCATCGCAACCACGTCATGATTGGCTGTCAGTTCCTCGATTGCGGTAACTTTGTCTTCGGGCAGAAGTTCTGAGCGGACCTCATCAATTCCAACTTCAGCTGCGATCGCACGGGCGGTGCGCTCATTGTCACCGGTCAGCATGATGATCTTCGTCACACCTTGGGCATGCAGCCGGGCAACAATGCCCTTTGCATTCGCACGGATCTTATCCCGCAATTCGATTACGCCAAGCAATCGATCAGACGTGCCCACCACGACCATTGTGCTACCTGCCGATTGAATCTGATGCAGCAAGTCACAGGGAATGGTTTCTTGAAGCCCTTTCTCCGCAGAAAACCTGTCCGAACCCAACCAGATTTCCTGTCCCTGCCACTCTCCTTCGACCCCACGACCGGGGACGGTTTTCGTATTTTCCGCTGCGACGGGATCAATCCCGTCAGACGCTGCACGCTCCAAAATGGCTCGTGCAAGTGGATGCGAGGAACGGGCTTCCAATGCCACCGCTGCCTGCAACAGTTCAGCTTTCGTGGTTTTGCCTAGTGGCCGGAGGTTTGTGACTTCAGGTTTGCCTTCTGTAATGGTCCCTGTTTTATCCATAGCCAAAGCGGTCATTTGCGACGGGGCTTCGACATAGGCTCCACCTTTAATGAGTACGCCGTGTCGAGCAGAGGATGCGAGTGCTGCGACTATTGAAACCGGTGTCGAGATCACTAGAGCGCAAGGGCAGGCAATGACCAGCAACACAAGCGCATTATAAAACCAGTAGTTCCAAGCACCGCCTGTAAGAAGAGGCGGAATCACAGCGATCAGAAACGCCAAAATCATAACAATCGGGGTGTAGATGCGGGCAAACTTTGTCACCCACTGCTCCACCTCCGCGCGCCGCGAATGGGCATCTCCGACCATGCGGATGATCTTAGATAGGACAGTATCTGAAGAAGGCTTCGTGGCGCGGACGATGAGAGTTCCATCGCCATTGATTGTACCTGCATAAACCTCGTCGCCGGTTTCTTTCGGCACAAGTGCGCTTTCGCCTGTAATGGGCGCTTGATCAACCTCGCCACGGCCATCAATAACTTCGCCGTCCAGGGCGATGCGGTCACCGCCCCGCACGACAAACTTATCTCCAACGGACACATCTGCCGCAGCTATGTCATTCTCACGACCATCCTCCCGGATCACTCTGGCTGTGGGCGGTGCGAGATTAAGCAAGGCGGAAACTGCGTTACGCGCTCTTCCGACGCTCCAACTTTCCAAGGTCAGGGAAAGCGCGAAGAAGAATGCGACTGTCGCGGCCTCGAAAAACTCTCCGATAGCAATTGCGCCAGCAACAGCAATGATCATGAGAAGGTTCATGTCTGGAGAAAACCGTCGCAACGAAGACCATGCTTTTGGCGCAACCAACCAAACCCCCAAAATGATCGCTATAAGGAATGCGGAAACTTCGATCACTGGCATCTGTGTGTCGCCATGGCCGGAGAACAAACTGATTGCACCTCCCGCCCCTGTTTCGATCACGTGATATGTAAGCCCGGCGGCCCAGAAACAACCGCTCAGCCCTGTGAACAATCGTTGCTGCCTGAAATGCGATGCCTGATCTGCCTCGGCTGTCTCAGCGTCCCAGGGCTTGGCGCTCATGCCGGTAGAGCCAACAAGTCGAATGACTGTCTCATCCGACACCAGTTGCGCGCTCTCGCGCAAAATCATCCTGCCATTCAAAACATCAAAGGCCAGATGTTCTGCGCCTCCAACTCCGGGACCGACGACACGACTCAGGATCGCAACTTCTTCTGCGCAATCAAGACCTGTCACGCGAAAGCTTCGCCCTGCTTCGGATGCGCCCGGCGTCGCTATCGCTTCGCCACAAGAACTACCACACGCACCACTACTTTGCGTCTGGTTTTGGCTGCGTTCCGATCCACTGATACACTTCTCAACAGGCATGATTCGCCTCACTATTCGATTAATTTTGCGCAGACTAACTTCTATAGCTACTAGAGGTTCAACACATTTATTGCCAAATAGCTTTTTGGTGACGCCGCCTCTAAACCGTTGCATAGGTTTAGGTAAAAATGCCGGTTATCGAGTATGCGCATGCGCTAAAACTGAGATTGACGTGACTACATCGCGTTGGAGCCTTGTCGGTTTCCCCGGCATGTCGGTCGAACTATCGCCGCGTGTTTTCTGAACGGCCGCATATCATTCTGCCAAGCAGCGAGTACCATTTGGCGGTGCAGCAGGTAAGCGCTCTGCATGCACTCGCAGCAAAATTTTCTTGCACCGTTATGGGCTCCTTGCGGCCATTCTCCGCAGGATGCTTGAACGTCGGCTTGGCCTTGCGGACGATCTGCGCGACCGCAAAAACCTCTTTCGGCCACTTCCTCATCGGGCGTTCAAAAACCTATCCCGCTTTCTCCCTGAGCACTCTGACGGCCACTGGTCGCCTCTGATCCCCGGCTTTCCGAAACTGCACAATCACATCGATCATCGAGCGGCAGTATTCGAGAATCTCGGAATAGGTCAGGCCGGTATCCGCCTGCAGGACCATCAGAGCCAGGCGCGACAGGGCGGATTCCGGTGATGCTGCGTGCAAGGTGGAAATCCCGCCCGGATGACCCGAGTTGATGGCCGACAGAAAATCATAGGCTTCCGCTCCGCGCAGCTCCCCCATGATGATCCGCTCCGGTCGGAATCGCAGACAGGCTTTCAAGAGATCGCTGCTCGATGCGTTCTTGTTGACCACCAGAGAAACCGCATTGGGCTGGCTGGGCCGAATTTCCAGCACGTCTTCAATGGTCACGATCCGCTCGGAATGGTCGACTTCACCAAGACAGGCGCGCAACCAGGTCGTTTTGCCGGAGGATGTCCCGCCCGACAACAGGATGTTCCATTTGGCCTTGACCGCCGCGCACAGAAAATCACCAAAACCTTTGTTCTCGTAGGCATCGAACACAGCCTCATCGGCGGGATCAACGCCAGCCTTCAGATCATCCATGTTGGCGCCCAGATCCGGCAATCCCTGCATCAGATCATCGAGCGAAAGTTGTTTTGCCACGGCCCGGCGCAAGGCAAACGCAACGCCAGCCTCAACAGCAGGTTTGACCGCGACCTGCGCCCGCCACAATGACCCGTCGATTTCAAACTGCGATCCGGCCAGCGGCGTTTTGCTGGAAATGGGATTTTCACCGGCCAGGTCATGTGCGAGCGCCTCTGCATCATCCTCACCCATCGGCTCGTCCTGCAGACGCATGGCGGGCTCGCCGCTGCGCTCAATCCAGACCCGACCGTCCGGGTTCAGAACGATTTCAGACAGGAGAGGATCGGAGAGCAATTGCTCTCCGAACACCCGATTCAACGTACTTTCGAGATGACGGCTCATCGGCTCACGCTCCGGTCGCCCTTGGCGCGTTCTTCCCGTTCCCGACGCCGTTGCTCTTGCACCACCGGATCACGGTCAATCTGCCGATCGACGTTTTTCACATCCCAGGCCGTGCGGGTGACATTGACGCGCTCCGGTTCGTCGGTCTCGTGGTTCCGGCGTGACCGGGTGACTTCTTCTTTGCCCGCTTTGACGAACGTGGCTTTGTCACCAACCGAGATGTTGTTCCGTGCCATCTGGTCTTGCAGAGCGGTGCCCCAGATCCGTTCCGGTTCGTCTTTGCCCTCGACCTTCATATCCACATAGAACGACTTGGTGTTTGGATCATCGGGGCGCACCAGAGCCTCTTTGGCATCGACGATGACACCCGTGACGCCGGTTTCAACGGTGACCTCCTGCCGAACGGTGCGGTCCTGCTGGCCTTTTCCTTCGGGCCGGTCTTGGGGCGCATCCCTTTTGATACGCGCAGCCTCTTGTAGTGGCTCAAGTCCGCGTTGTTCCTCACGCGGTGCGCGCTCGATGTCAGTTGCTTTCCAGGCGCGGCGGTTTGCCTCGATGGTCTTCTCTTCGCCGGTCTTTGGATCGCTCTTGGTCACTGTCACTCTCTTGTAACCGTCATGGGCAAGTGTGGCGGTGTCACCGATGTTGAGATTTTCACGCTGCATCATGTCAGGTAGATCGACGCCCCAGACGCGGAAGGGTTTGTCCCGGCCGTCCACTTTCAGATCGACATAAGGCGACAGGCTGTCTTTGTCGTCTTCTTTGAAGAGCGCGTCACCAGTACCGATGATTTGCCCCCGCACACCTGCGTCCAGATCGGGACGTTGCGGGGCAGAGCTAACAGCTTTTGCATCTGGTGCCTGCCCTTGCCGTTTTGAGCCCGGGCGTGCGCCACCCTCATCACGATCCGATGCGCGGCCTGTCACACGCTCCTGCACCCGATCCTCAATCTCAAGCAAACGTCCACCGATCGCGGCTCGATCAAAACCCTGCCCCTTCATGGTCTGGATTTCGGTCTGAACGCCGGTCTTGATCTTTTCTTGCAGGAAGTCGTCTCCCCTGCCTTCTGCAAAGGCGCGGTTGATGTCACGGATCTCGCCACGGGCATCGCGGTAGGTCTCAGAAGCATCTTTATACGCGGCCTTCATGTCGATCCGCGCCTGGTTCTCGCTGAGCGAATGCGCGTTGGCCAATGTCCGCACATCCCTTTCGAACCAATTCTCGCGCGTTTGCCGGTCTACATCGGCGCCATTGCGGATACGCGACAAGACCAGATCGCCATTGATGCCCATCGCTTCGAACCGCTCGGCCACTTGCCTGTCGGCATCCTTCAGCACAGCCTTGGTGGCAGCAGCGCGCGGGTCGTTTGCATCGGCACGCTCCCGACCATCTGAGCCAGCACGCTCCTGTCCGATGGGCTTGGTGCGCGTTGGATCTGCTGCATCCCGTTCAGCTTCCCGGCGCTGGCGTGTCGGATCAACATCATCGCGGCCGACCTCAACCTCATCATCCCGTTCCAGCCGCTTGCCAAAGAACGTCTTGGTCTCTTCATCCATAAGCGGCTCGTAGTCCCGCAGGACCCGTGAAATCGCGGCCTCTGTCTGACTGCGCTTGTCCTCGTCCTGCATGGCTTCGGCCTTGGCGTCCATGCCTGTGATAAACTCACGGACATCGGTTCCAATGGCCTTCATCTCCCTATCAATGGCGGGGGCCTGTGCCGGGTCCATCTGGTTGGCGACTTGTTGATTCATGTCGATTTCCTCTGATCTGAGAACCCCGTCCGTCACCAGGATTGATGCTGCGCCGAGTACAGCTTTGCTAAAGGCCCCCAGGGTCTCGGCACGCCCTGGGTATTGGGTTGTGAAAATGCCCTGCTCAAAACCGGCGTGATGCGACCGGAGTGTTTCGCCAAGGGCGGCATAGTCTGCATTGCGTTGATCGCTCATGACCTGCAGCTGGTCCGGCGCGGCGACTTGCTGTCGGCCGATGCCAAAAAACGGAAAACCTCTGCGCTGCTCTGGGGCCGGCCGCTCGCGCAGATCCCGGCCGTCGCGCCTTGCATGAACCCGCGCGCTGCTTTCGCGTTCCGGGCGCAGGTTGCGGCTGAACCGGCTGGTCGCGGTCAGAACAATGCCGACGTCCCGAGCGGTCTCAACCTGCAGCTCTCGCAGATCTTGCGTTGTGATCCCGTAGCGGCTGATCTGAAGGGTCTTGCCAGACGCCCCTGCCCGGCTGATCACCAGGTGTGTATGCGGATGGCCGGTATCGTCGTGATGGGCCATCACATATTTGTAGCGGTCGCCGTATTCGCCATTCGTCAGACGCGCGCCGAAACTGCGCGCGGCCTGCTTCGCCGCCTCCCGGTCTGTGTCCTTGGGGTAGGACAGGATGACGTGATAGCTGTAGTTCGTGACCCGCGCGTCCATTCGGGCCCAATCCTTCGCCCATTCGTCCTGGACGTCGCGCAGACCCTCCATCCCATGCGTCAACTCGCCGGTATCGCCTCGTTCCATTTCGACGGTGCCCTTGCGCGTGATGTAAGACAGCTGGCCGCCCAGACGGCCGGATGCCGTGACACCGCCACCTCGGACAATCTTGACCACCGCCTGATTGGTCAGAAGCGCATTGGCAATCATGCCAGCCGCGCCACCTGACGAGCTCTGCCGTTGCGGTGACCGACGCCGCGACCGCGCGGGGTTTTGACCAGGGCGCGGCTTTAGGTTCGGGATAAGCTGAAACTCTCCAAAGAGCGCCTCCCAGGCCGGGTCATATGCCGTGGTCAGGCTGGTCATGATCTAACCTTCGCCTTTGGTGATACACGCGCCGCGCGCTGTTTTTCCGCAAGCCGCTCGATCTCTAATGCACGGGTAAAAGACCGCTGATGGGCGGCGTCGGAATAGTCCTCGATCAGACGGCGTAATTCCCGAACCTCTACTTTCATGTCCTCGATCTGTTCTTCGGTGCGTTTGTTGAGCCGGAACTTCCCGGCATTTGCGGCACGGGTCATCTGGTTGAGGTTGTTCGCCATGCCGACCAACTGAGCCAGGTGCTCTTTGAATTGCTGTGTTCGGAACTCTTCTTTCGACGGAATACCAAAGGCAATGCGGATACAGACACGCACCAATCCAGTCACACTGCGCAACTGCATGGCCTTGCTGCGTTGTTTGAGGAACGTCAATTCGTCCTCATCAAAGCGCATGGTTGTCGTGACTGATTTAGGTACGCCAGGTGGCATCGGGGCTTTCTCCACGATCAGAAATCGTGCGTGGCCCCGTCAGACCGCGCGTATGCTGTTTCAAGTGTAAGTTGAATTGATAGCCGACTGCAAGTCTATCAGATTGTCGATAGCACAATCTGTATTATCCCGCAAAGTAAGCGTAGGATGTAGACGGTCCGTAGCGGGAGCCACGACGGCTTGACGCCTACCACTAACCAAAATCCGTTTGGCGTCCGATCCGTGGCAAATGCCATTACGCTGTCGCCGTCTGGCTGGCGGGCTTTGCCAGATGGCACATGTCACCAGACCATTGGCAAGTTCCATATGCCTGATAATCGCCAACCATCTGGCATGTAGCAAACGTCTGTTGGCAATACCCTTTTGGCATTCCTGGTTATAGACGGTTGAGTATTGCTTAGAAAAGCAATAGCGTCTGTGTCAGCGCGGGTGACGGGTCGCGCGATAACTTGCAATCGCGAGCCCGGTTGTAGCACGCCGCTGCGCGGCGTGGCTTTCGGGCGCAGACCCGGAGACCAAATTGAAAATCTATGCCGCTGTAAACTCCAAAGGCGGAGCTGGGAAATCTTCCATGCTCGTCGCCTTCGCTTCTGCTTTGCACCATCAGGGCAAACATGTCCGTATCCTCGATCTGGATTCCCAAGGCACACTATCGGAATGGTTGATTCCGAACAACGGGTTGGACCCGATCCCCGCAGATGAACTTCTGATCGAGGCCGGGCAGTTTGCCAAGGAAGATGCGGAGAATGCCAAACTCGCTTATGCCCACATTCTTGAGGCAGAAAAGGCGGGAGGCTTTGACTACCTGCTGATCGACACCAAAGGCGAACCTAGCATGACGGCTGCAATGGCGATGGCCGTGGCCGATATGGTGCTGTGCCCGTCTGATGGATCATCGGCAGAATACAAGCCAATCCTGGTCACATACAGATCGTGTGAGGCGGCGATGCAGCAAATCGGCAGCACCGCAGACCCGAAAGAGAAGTTTCGGATTATGTTCACCCGACAGTCTGTTGCGCAGTCAGCCGGTATCCAGAAGGGCAAACAGGCTTTGGAAAAGCAGTTTACCTGCATCAGTGGCATTGCCGATTCCGCCGCGATGGACGACGCGCTTAGGGCGGGGACAACGATCGGGAGGCTGATGGGCTTCGCTGAAGAAGCCATGGAACAGGCGGATACGCAGTCAGCTAGGTCGAACGCCCGCCGCATGGCGGATCGCTGCCAAAAGGCGCTGAGCAATGCTGACTATGTCCTAAATGCTCTGAAGGAAAGCGAGGTGCAGCATGTCCCGGCCTAAGAGCATCGATAGCCTGCTGAACGGACCTGCATCCGACATCGCGCCGACCGTGACGGATCTTAGCAAGCGGGAACAGGGTGAAACTGCAACTGGCCCAAAGCCGGAACCTGAGTCTGCCAAAGGGGTGAAGACAGAACCGGTGGCAGACGCGACACCGACCGCAAAACCAAAACGGTTAAATCCGGCCCCTGCGAAACCAAAGCAGAAAGAACCTGCCCAGCCCGAAAACCTAAGTGCCGCAGGGCAACCGATCAGGGTTCAGATTTCCACATCAGACGGCAGTGAGATTGCGGCGGCCCTGGAAGAGGTCCGCGGCAACATACCTGCCGCCTTCCAGAAGAACTTTAACCTTGGAGCCTTTTTCAAAGAGGTCCTGCAGGGCAACGATGCCGCCATTGCGGCTATGATCCGGAACAACCTGAACGGGGATGCACAATGAGCAAGCGCAAAAAAGCAACAAATGAAACCAAGAGCGTCGTGCGGACTCCGATCCGGTTTCAGGTATCAGCCCTTGAAGGCGGTGAGGTAGAAAAGGAATTTCTGGACCTGCTGGAAGATGTGCCGCCGCCGCTGCGTGCGAGTGTGAATATCGGAAGTCTGTTCCGGCAAGTGATGCTGGAAAACGACAAAGAAATTGCCAAGACGATCAGAACAACGATGCAAGAAAAAGAGGTACATTGATCGCGTTTTGTTCCGTCGCGACAAACCTCCAATGTCACGCTGGCGGCCAGGGCAGCGCTGGCCGAGGACTACCCACAGGCTGACGCTGAGATATTCGGTGTCTCTGCTTACAGCCTGCTTCGGTCAGGTCAATTTCGCCCAAGGTTGAAATTGACCCGACTGGATAGCCCTCAGCCCCACCAGCGGAGAGGACATTCTAAACTCTTGGGTCAATGCTTGTTGTGAGAAATGAGCAAGCCAGGAAAAAGGGGGCGCTCATGCGCCACCCCCTTTCAATTCGGCCATTTTCTCGGTCAGCGTCCAAAGCGCGCGATTGAGCGCTTTGTTCTGGTCGATCCCGGCAACGGCACGGGTCCTCTGACGGCGGGTCCGACCATCGGCTGTGCGGACACGCCCATAAATCCCGCCTCGGATGACATTTTCCTGAACCACGTTGAACGCGGTCCACAGATCAGCCGAGCGGTCTGCGTTGCGGCGCGTGCTGAGCAACCGTGACGCATCAATCGGCGCGGGTTTTCCATCTTCTTTGGCCGCTTCAGGAAAACGCAACTGGTGTGCGGCTTCGGCCAAAATCTTCCGTTCCGCGTCGTTCACGGTGATGGCCTTGAAGTCTTGCACCTGCTCCGTGATGTCTTCGGCATCGTCCAAAACGGTAAACGCGCCTTCAATGACTTCGGACACCGCGTTTCCCGAGTGCCGCACCTTCACCTCGTTAAAGGTATCGCCCACCATCAAGCCATTGGCGCAGACAAACCGGAAATAGCCGGGGATCATCTGATAGCTGCTGGTCCCGTCATTGGCGTTGACCAGTACAATTTCGAAGGACTCGCCGTCGCTGTTGGTGATCGAGCGGTGACGAAGCCGCAGCATGTGCTTGGTAAACGCGGCCTTGCCCGGAACACGGGTGTTCGCCTGCTGGGCAAAGAACGGGTCAAACCCTTCTTTCCGCAGCCCGTCCAGAACGTTTACGGTCGGGACCGGTACAAAGCGGTCAGAGCGGCTCTCGTGACCTTCGGTTGCAAAAATAGACGGGACAGCTTGGCGCAGCTGGTCGTTGGTCAGCGCCTCCCCTGTCACCAGTCCGCCGCATGACATGCCCCGCATGTAACGATTGTAAGTCATCAGGAATATTCCTCTGTGGTGATGCGGTGGCCGATCTGCGCCCGACCTGTCCGCTTGCTGCTTGTTGTGAACACAGCAGGCCAAGGGTGAGGGCTTCACCCGAACGCCTGCTGGACTGACATCAGCCACCCTCGCCCCTCCGCGTTTTTCCCGGCGAAGGAGGGGGGCCGATGGAAAAGATCCGGATCTGATTGGAGGACTGGGGGTCAGGCTGAAAAACGGAAGGTTTGCGCGCTCTGCGCGTGAAAGCCGTTTTTCTGCTTGAGGCGCATGGGAATGAGAAATGTGAGCCGCGCCAGGGCGCGGGTCTCCCGTTGCGCCTTCCCCCTGGACCGGATCAGATACGAGAGCTTTTCGGCCCCGCGACGCCCGGGAAAACAAGCATCGCAGTCCGCTTGTCGGTCTGCGTTTTGCTCGATGTCTATCGAGCGTGGCCCTAGCAAAAGGCGAAGCGAACGGGCGTCACCCGAAGGGCCGAAACGGACGTGATCAGGCGACTTGCGGCTGCGGTGAAAGCTGGCTCGGATGAGACAGGTTTCACAGCCCTCGGGCCGCAGGGAGAATGGGCATGTCTGGTTCGGGGCGTAAGCCGGTAGGTCCGGCTGGAGCCAAGCACGCGGTCACGCGCTGAAGGCGCGTGATTTGCCCTGATCACTATGCTGACTCCCGGCCACTCAGTTACTTGGAAAAAACCTGCCCAAGACTGCCCGACGCGATCAGGCTATCAAGCGTTACAATTGATGCGTCGCCTATCATATTCCGGCACTTCTCTCCGGTGATAGCATCAAGATCACCTCCAGATGATCTTGATGCCGACCAGAAGCCGGAGCACAGAAAAGGGCGGCTTGCGCCGCCCTGCCCTTTGGTTATTCGGTTACACCGTCCTCGTCATTCCGTTTTGGGAAGGCCACCATTTCAACACTGGGGAACATACTGTGTTTGACGGTGATCGACTTGATTTCGCCAGAAACGTCGTCGGTGTTTACGAAGAGAACCCCGCAGCGGTCCCAGTAGTTTGTGCCATCTTTTTCACCGGCTTTGACGTTCAGTTTCAGAGTTTGAGTTGCCATTTTCAGATCCTCGCTTTTGAGTGTTTCGATGAACATGGCTTTTGCGAGCACTGAGGGGATGTCAGCGGCTATTTTGTTTCGCGATGCAAAGCCGGGCTTGCCCGGCTGCGGAAAATAGCCGTTGAAGCTGTTGATCTGTTGCCAGATCAGCAGCGCCAAACCCGACTGCTTGCATATGTTCATCTTGAAGAAACACGGGGAGCGAGGATCTTCATTGGCAACGGAGTGAAGACTGTCAGACCAGTGAAACGGCACGAACTACAGGGGCGGCTGCGAGCGAAAGGCTTGAACACCGATCCACATCTGATGGCGGCGAAACCAAGTCGATCCATCACATGCGCGTTGCTCAGTTCCGCGAGCTGGTGGCCTTCCTGAAATGGATTGACTTGCAGGAGATTGCGACAGTGCGGGGTGGCGCAAGTCGCCCTTTCCTGCCAGCGGAGGCGGAGGGCTGCAGGTGTTCTAGCGCCACGGTTCGGGGTTGCATCGGACGCAATAGCGGCCGTCACAGCCAAGCGACACCAGAGGAACATCGACGCTAGCACAATGACAAAAGAATGGCCCGACGATGCGGGCCACAAGTCTAACCGAAGGAAAGTCTCGAGGTATTGAAGTCAGATTAGCGCTTGCGTGCCCGATCGACAACGCCGTCATGCGTGATGGCCGCAATGCGATCGTCGGTACGGCGGGACATTTCGATCCCATCACCGGTCATCGTTGACTCTGCGTGCGGGGTCCATTTGAAAATACTGCCATCTGCTTCAACATGGGTTTCATCGTCGGCGGACCGGCGTTTGACCGAACCGTCATGCCGGATTTCAATGATCGTGTTATCGGCCATGCGGACGGTCACAGAATGATCGCCCATCGCAACACCCTGCCACCATTTATCGGCATCACGGCGCACAACGATCCGGCTGGGATGCAGTTTGATTTGCACATCCTGGGTGTCTTCAGCATCAGCTGCTTTGACGACAACGATGGCCTCCTGCTCAGCGATATCATCATGCAAGGACGCGCTGCCGTTCTTTGGAGGCCAAAGCTTCGGCTCCTCGCGTTTTCGCTTTTTCTGGTCCTTGTGGAACGCGATATACATCTGCGCAGATTTCCACACGCGGCGGATTGCGCTCTCTGCGGCGGTTGGCGTGGTGACTTTGGTCATGATTGCCAGTCCTCATAGATCAGATTTTCAACCCTGCGAAACTCTTTGACGTTATTGGTGATGAGCGTCAGGGAGCGCGAAACCGCCTGCCCCGCGATCAGAAGGTCATATGCCCCAATGGGCGTGCCTTTCTTGTACAGATCAGCGCGGATCAGACCAGCGGCTTTCGCATCGGTGGCTGACAGGTCAAGCACCTCGAAACGGAGCGCTTCCACACGCGCCACATTCTCAGCAACCTTCGCGCTTTTGTATGCGCCCCAATAGAGTTCATACATAACGACAGAGGGAACGCCGAAATCACTAGGCACATGCTCAGACAAGCGGTCAATCAGGTCGCGATTGCCAGCGATGATGCCAATGACGGCGTTGGTGTCGAGCAGGTATTTCACTTGAACACATCCAGTTCCGGGCGGTCTTGCGACGGAACATCTTCCTCGGCAGCCCGCGCCGCATCCTCATCAAGCGGACCCAGCTTGTGCAACTCGTCCAACCACTCCCAATCGTTTTCGATGGGTTCAAGAATGACCTTTGAGCCTTCGGCCCTGATCCGCACTTCATCGGTCTTGAACCGGAATTCTTTCGGCAACCGAACCGCCTGAGACCGGCCGGTCATGAACACTTTTGCAACCGCTGCATCTGGCATTGCTGCCTCCATGTGGTATCTATCATTAATATATATCATTCACGTATTGCTTTCAAGCTGGCACTGAATGAAGCTTAGGCATCATGGGCGGGATTCCGCGTCTACTTTCAACCTGTTATCGCTCGGTAGAATATGTCCGGTGTGGCAGGGCGCTTGCGCGCCCCACCTGCGGTGCTCAGACCATGCCTTCGGGCAGCCATGTGGCGATCCGCTTCTCGACCGCCTTGCTCAACTTCATCGCCTCGCGGGTCTCCGGGTCGTTGAACAGCGCATCCAGCTTCTTGCGCTTCTCGCCAACCTTGAGACTTTCGAAAGTGTTGACCTGATAGTTGCCCTCTTTGAGACCAAGAACGGTTTTCCAGATGTCATTGAGGTATGGCCCAGCGATACGGCTAAAGAAGTTCTCAAAGGTCGGTGTCCAGACCGCGCGAATGTCGGTCTTGACCTCTTTGTCGATCAGGGCTTTCAGCTTTTTGTCGCCGCCGCTCAGCAAACCCGCCAGATGCCGGATCAACTCAGCCTGAACGTGGTCGTCTCCTTTCTTGCGAAACTTGCGGAACGCCTTCGCCAGATCGCGGTCAAAGGCATCACCGTCCCATTCGGTTGATGTCGTCAGGCGTTCATCCAGCGCGTATCCGCTGTCCTCGGTGGTCGGCCAATTTGGCACATCACTTGCATTCAGGCCGATGGGATTGCTGTATTTCGCCCCACCTGAAACCTGAAAGGCCAGCAGGGCAAGGAGCAGGTCGGGATCGTTGACCGCCGCATGTTGGCGCGCACCTGTCACCACGCGGGCCAGATCATCAATCAGCGCCTGAGACATGCGCGGCTTACTGGACGTCTCAGTGACATCGGGCGTCTTGTGCTTCGATGCGGCCAACACACCGGCGGCAATCGCCGCCTCTTTGCCCTCTGGCTTCACCAGCCCTTCGATCACGCTCAACTCACCGGAGTTGGTGACATGCAGGATGATCCCGGCGCAGTCCTTCTGAACGTCTGTATATGCTCCGTCCAGAATGGTTTGCAGCGCCTGCAATTCGGCTTCGCCTGCCTCGTCCAGCACTTCGGCCTCTGCAAGCTCGG
Source organism: Ruegeria sp. HKCCD7559 (assembly GCF_013110575.1). Classification (NCBI taxonomy): domain Bacteria; kingdom Pseudomonadati; phylum Pseudomonadota; class Alphaproteobacteria; order Rhodobacterales; family Roseobacteraceae; genus Ruegeria; species Ruegeria sp. HKCCD7559. The sequence continues at coordinate 31,425 of NZ_WVQU01000010.1, read as the reverse complement.
CCAGTTCGTCATAACGCTCTGCCTGTCCCTCGGTCAGTTGGCCTTGCTCGGCATAGATGCGGGCGCATTTCATCTGGTCGATATCATAGCCTCCAAAATGGCTATCCTTGACAACCTCAGCCCATTTCCAACCTTGTTCCTGCCGGATCGTGCGCGCGGCCACGGCCAGCTTGTCGGCAAAGCACTGGTCAAGGATTGCCTCATCGTCCAGCAAGGTCTTATCGGCAAAGAGGTCGCCAGACACACGTCCACCGGCCTCCTTGTAGGCGTCCAGGCCAACATATATTGCCCGTCGATCCGATGCGCTGACCGCATCCGGTTTCAGCATGTTCTTAATCTGGTATTCCGACAGGTGACCTTTCCGGGCCTGTTCCAGCACTTGCAAAATCAGGTCGGTATCATCGCAGATCGTAAACGCAGCAGCTTCGCCAAGGTTGATTTCCGTGGAAGCAAGTGCGTCGATCACCTGTTCCGGCAGGCCCGCCAGTTTCAAGCGTTTGTAAACATGCCCCTCGGTCACGGCAAAGGCGCGCGCGATGCCAGCGGCGGGCGCACCGGCCTTGTCCATCTTGCCATAGGCGCGGATTTCTTCGGCAGGTGACAGGTTCTTACGGGTGATGTTCTCTGCAGTCGCCCATGTCTGCGCCGTTTCAACATCTGGTGCGATCATCACCAGCGGGTTCGCCAGTTCGGGGCGGGTGCTGGCAAGGTCGTCGTGCTGTTCAGCCAGATATTGCAGTGCGCGCAGGCGACGCCCACCAGCGACGATTTCAGCGCCGCCCTTGTCGTCGGCCAGACCGGCGATGCTCTGGATCAGGCCAACGGTCCAGATGGACTCTGCCAGTTCAGCAATCTCGGCCTCCGGTACGGTCTGACGCGGGTTGATCGGGGAAAGTGTCAGCGATGCCAGCGGAAAGCGGGCCTCGGTTACAGTGATCTTGGTTTGCTTGGTCATAGGGGTAACCCTTTTCTCATTGTGAAGTTTCGTGGTAAGGGTGCCCTACCCCTCTCGGGGTAGAGCGAGGCCGCTTAGGCGGCTCCGTGATGTTTCAAGAAGGCGCGGGCGATCTTGCCGGAGAGGCCGCCCTTCTTGAGGTTCTTCCAAGCCAACTTGCGTTGACGCTCAATGGTGTATGGGTTCATGTACTCACCTCCTTTCCTGCGCAGGTTGCGCATCCAGCCCCGACCCCATGGCCGGGACCGAACTCAATAATCGCTGAGGAAAAGGATGGTCAGGACGCGGCGCGTCTTGCTCAAATCGGCGGGGGCCGGTGTCCCATACTGATAGGTCTCGTCGTACAGATCGATTTTGAAACAGACCTTGTGACCCATGATGTCCATGAACCCCATCTCGTGGGTGCCGTAGGGGTCGTTGTCCTCGTTGAAACCGTCATAGGTGACGATCTGGTTCAGGCATTCTGCAACAAAGCCGGGACCCATGTTGTCGATAGCGGTGGTCTGAACGATGATCCCCTCCCCGCCCTCGGGCAGACGCTTGCGGAAAGCGTCATTTTGCTGAGCGATGATTGCATAATCGACCTGACCTGTTTCCTCGGTCTGTTTTGCGATTGCAGCCATAGTGGACCTCTCTTTCGTGGTGATGCGGTGGCCGATCTGCGTTTGGCCTCGCCGCCCTTGTTTCGGTTTGTTCCATCGGGTCACGGCAACGACCCGATGGCCTGAACATCAGCCACCCTCGCCCCTCCGCGTTTTTCCCGGCGGAGGAGGGGGGCCGATGGAAAAGATTCGGATCTGATCGGAGGACTGGGGGTCAGGCTGAAATCGGGCAAATCTGGGAGGGACCCGCGCGCGTCGCGTGGGAGGAACCGGGATTTTCACGATTTCTGCTTGAGGCGTACAAAAAAAAGAGACATGCGAGCCGCGCCGCTGGCGCGGGTCTCTCCTCACGCCTTCCCCCTGGACCGGATCAGGTACGAGAGCTTTTCGGCCCCGCGACGCTCGGGAAAACAAGCACAGCAGACCGCCATCAGCGGGCTGCTCAGCCAATCATGAGAATGTCAGGGTTGGGGTGAGCGCGCGAGGCGCGTCGATCCCCTGCCCTGTCAATGGATCAATGTGAGCCGCGCGCCGCGCGCGGGTCTCAACTGACTTCCTTCAAGGATTAAGTTCTTTGATCAACCGACGTTTACTGAAGACGCCACATCTAAGTCTCAGAACACGCATCCGAAAGACCAAGATTTGATTCTGTGACTTGCGGCCGACAAGACATTTTTTGATTGACAGATCAGGAAAGCTACACGCCATGAGACACCTAGTAGTATTGCGCATGCAAGCAAAAGTGGTATTGATTGTGAATTGAGAGAAGGATTTGAAACCATGGAATTAATAGTTGAATTTGATAGCCAGATTGCTGCGGAGAAGGGTGTTGTCACCGAAGACATGTTAGCTGATTTAGAAGCAGAGATTGATGGTTTTGCTAAGCATGTCGGGGCTTCTTCCATAGGCCAAAGTAAAAAACCTGCTCCCGACGGCGCTCAAGGAGAGTTGGAGCTTCTGCAATTTTTGATTGAAGTCGCCAAAGAGCCGATGGCTATCAAGGCCGGGATTTCATCTCTGGTTTATGCGTTAAATGAGATTGCGTCAGCGAAAGGAAAATCTGCTGTAGATGATCCGGCGGAAAAAAAGGTCGCCAAACTGAAAGTACTTGGTAAGGAGATCGTTCTCCCCGCTTCAATTGCTGTTATTAAGCAATTCATCGAAGAAGTCACACGCGATGATTGATATCGATCGTAGGTTGCTAATTATCGGCCACTGGGGTCCTGATGGCACCACTCCCAATCATTCTCGAGTCCAGGGGGTAGTTGGTCGCCTTCAAAAGGCCCTAGGACAAAACGGTCGTTACCCCTTTCGTCCAATGTCAGGAGAAACGGGTGAGCCGGATGTTCTGTACAATCCTAGTGACGCCGAAGTAACCGCGAAGCTAGCCGACGAGCCAATTGGCGTAACAGATGGAACGCTATTGTTTGTGTACTACGTCGGACACGCCGTTGGCGCGCAAGAAAACGATCTACGACTAAGACTTAGATACAAAACAAAAGAAAGCGGCCCGTCTCACAAGAACCTGAGTACGTTACTGAACCAAATCCGCGATGCCGGGTTTACAAAACTGGTTCTGGGTCTGGATTGTTGTCATGCAGGAAGATCGCTCGGGCTTAGCAACGAATTTCCAGTCACTTCTTTTGTCATGCTTGGAACTGGAAATGGGTATGCGTTTAATTGTGACTTCACAGAAAGCTTGCTGAACACATTGGAGCGAGCGCCATCCAAAAGGGATCAACGGATTGACCGAGTGCGTAAGGGCTTCACATACGAACGACTATTTGAAGGCGCAAGGGCTCCATTTGTTTCCCGAGCTAGCAGTGTTAACCAAATACCTCAGAAATACGATGGAGGATTGGAACACACGCTGATTGCTGAAGCGCCTGTGACGATAACGACCGACTACAATCCGTTAGTCCCAAAGCGAACCGTTTATGGGCGAGTTTTCATATGCTTGAGGCTTCTGCAAGAACAACCGGTCCTCAAGTTTGAATTTCCAACTGTGATCAAATCCAGGAACGAGTTCTTGGTCCAGCGAATTGAAGATGGCGACGATCGGTATTTGAAACCAGAACGAGCATTAGAATACTGCGAGTTTTTGATCCAAAGCGGGCTCGTTGTAGAACAGAACTCAATGTTAAGCTTGACACAGATGGGTGAAGACGCGCTGAACGGTAGGTTCAATGAAACTCTTCTAAACGCTATTTCGGCAAATATTCTTCCGGGAGATGTTGACTACGATGACTTGGATCAGGCGGTGGATTCGCTCATACGCGACATGATTCCCCCAACTCCTGCAATGATTGCGGAACGTCTGTTGATCCAGGGGAAGTCAATTTCACTCACCGTAAGTATGAGGATCGCTTTGTTGTTGCTCCCCTCCACCGGACGTTTCCTCAAAAGTGCTGCAGACGCCCTGTTTCCATCCGACCCGGAATTGGTTGGGTGAAACGGATGGCGATAGCTGCACCTTTAGTCTGCCAAGCACTTATTCTCATTAGGTCCTTCGGAGAGGAAAAATCAATCTGCCTTCAATTCTCCGTCTCGCAAGTCTGGATATAGCTCGGTCACTCAGCCTTCAAAGTCCTCTGCATCTTCTGCGATGGCGTCAATGGACACATCCTCAGCGGTCGGTTTGTCCTGTTTGATCCGCGGCGCTGCCTTCTTCCAGACAGAGAGGTTTGCGCCGACTTCGCCATAGAACAGAGGAACAACTTCCTCTAGGTCGGATATGAAGTTGGCCTGCTGGGTAAACCGCCCACCGAGACGTTTGGATAGGAAAACGTGGAAGCCGTGCGTTACAAGGTGATCCTTACCTTCTTGGCAGATTTCAATGTTCTCCCGTAGATCTGAAACAAGGTGCTGTGTCGGCTCGCTGGCGCCTGGCCAAAGCAGACGTATATACAGCCCCTCCATGTCATCGATCTTTATTTGGCGGAGAAGCCAATTCAGACGAGCTTTTGTCGATTTCTTATCTTCAGGAGCCCTGATGGTCATCCCCACGTCGACACACCGCCGCTTCAGATCTGCAGTGACCTCGATAGGAGCGGCCGTGTCCGGCACATCCAACGTGCATTGCAATTGATGTTGCTCGCGAAGCAACAGCAGTTCATCTTTTTTCCGCTGCGCCGGATCATTGATATGCTTTCGCGACAGTTTCTCACTGACAGATGTTTCCACCAAACGGCTGAGTATTAGCGACAGATCACGTGTTTCCTGATGCCAAGCGTCAATTACGATCTGCGCCTCAGGCGACCGGGCCGGAATAACGCCGCCTGAAGACACTAGTTTGTTAATATCGCCCCATTCCTTGGGCATCCTATGGAAGCCCTGCACCCCAGCGCTCTCATGGTTGAGGAAACGTCGAAGCTCATTCAACAACAGCAGTTGGTCCTTGTCCTCGACTTGCTCATTGCTGATCAGCAACTCCGCGGTCGTGACCACATGCATCCATGACCAGTGATACACAGGAACCTTAGACCTACTCTTCCTGACTTCCTCGACCGGGTGAGCGGTCGGTGTAGTAGCAAACTGATTGGAGATCGTGATGACACAATCCATGCCGTTCTCTTTTGCGAGAGCGCGGTATCTTTCAATTTGCTCAGCATCGAGGGTGTTGTTCCCAACTTTGGTTTCAACAAGAGCCTTCCACTCTCGGGACCCAACCTTCAGAACAATCAATCCGTCTGGCCGATCCTTGATTGCCTTGGATTGGTTCTTGAACACAACCTCGGTGAAAGCATGAACCTGGGCTCGTTTTCCGCGTTTCTGGCCTATTGATTGCAGCAGCGCAGCTCCCAGCTCTTCAATCTGAACCATACAGGCCAGCACAATGGACGTTGTGCGGCCTTCCTTTGACGTGGTTGAGAGAACGGGGAACAAACGGGCAGCTTCGCCTTGAGCCAGGTAATCTGGCAACTTTTCAGTCATCTAAGCGCCTACAACTTGATATTGAATGTCATGTCTCAAATAGACAGTCGCCACAGCTTTCCGTCAAGTTTTCAATGAAGTAGGTAGTCAGAATACACGAAGCATGGATTGCCACACCACAAGGTTGATACTCAAAAATCCTATCATTTTTACATGATTTCAACAGTACATTCTCGTAGGAAAATTCGAAGCCTGTCACCTGTCGATAGACCCATGCGAGCTGCACCTCCGTGAAGGTCTCAGCACGATAACTTTCTGACACCCTCGGTTGTTGCGTGCTCTAAAACGCTTCCAATGGAGTAGACCGCAGATCAACAATATTTAGTAGTACAGATTCTCACAGACACAATATGTTTGCATTTTGGCAACTATGACGTTGTACTGCTGTGTTGGCAGAACCTCAGATGCGGTCCCGCCATACATGCGACACTGTCTTTCAGGAACTATCGGGGTGAACAGTGTTCTCCCTTCGAAGACCGGAGTTTGTACCTGCTGGACCGTATGCGGAATTGGTATGATTGCCGTCGACCGTATCTTCACCGCTTAGGTACTTTGATTAACTCTTCCCGCCCGGGTTGTGCATAGTCTCAAAAAGGTATTCTCTGACTGCAGTGTTTGAATAGTTGCGCATCACAAATGAACGGTCGACATACCGATTTACTTTCCAATTGTCTGTCCATCGATTTGGAGGTGGATCCAAAAACCGCGAAGGTATTTTCCTTTGCCGCCGTCCGAAACGATGAGCAACCGGCTTTGACATCGAAATCCAGCACGCTGGAGAAAGATCTCGACCGCCTGGAAGAGGCTATCGCAGGTGTCCCACATCCGATTGGTCACAATTTCCTGCACCACGATATGGAACACCTAATTTCTGCCAGACCACGTCTGACCCAGATCATGCGGGCACCAATTGATACACTGTGGCTGAACCCGCTGGCCTTCCCACGCAACCCGTACCACCATCTGGTCAAACACTATCACGACGGGCGGCTGGCTGCAGGGCATATCAATGATCCAGAACTTGACGCTCGGCTTGTTTTTGAGGTGTTCGCTAACCAGCTCGATGCCTTTCAAAACCTTGCCGAAAGCGAACCGGATGCGCTTGTAGCCTATCACTTCCTGACCACCCGAACCGAACAATCGGAAGGGTTTGATGCGGTTTTCAAGTACCTAAGAAAAGCCAATTGCCCGGCGCAGGATGAAGCCGTTGCCGCCATCCGTCGGATGCTGGACGGTCGGGCTTGTTGTAAACGGGTCGAACAGACTCTGGGAAGACTTAGCAATCCCCGAAACGGATGGCCTATGGCCTATGCGCTATCCTGGATCACCGTAGCGGGTGGGGACTCGGTCATGCCGCCATGGGTTCGGGCGCAATTTCGCGAGGCATCTCTGATTGTCCGGCATCTCAGGGATACGTCCTGCAAAGATCCCGCCTGCCAGTGGTGTGCTGAACAGAATGACCCGGTCCGTGCGCTGAACAGGTGGTTCGGGTTCGACAGTTTCCGCCCACAGCCTGTGGATCCAGATGGTCGCCCTCTGCAGGAACGCATTGTCGATGAGGCCATGTCCGGAACAAGCCTGCTCGGCATCCTACCAACAGGCACTGGAAAGTCCGTGTGTTATCAGGTGCCCGCTTTGTCGCGGTTCGACAAAATCGGGGCGTTGACCGTCGTCATTTCCCCATTGGTAGCGCTGATGGCAGATCAGGTTCAGGGTATGGAGCGCGTAGGCATTTCTTGTTCCGTGACCGTGAATGGTCAGATGTCCATGCCCGAGCGACAAGAAGCCCTGGACAAGGTTCGCATGGGCGATGCGGGCATTTTGATAATCTCGCCCGAACAATTGCGCGGCACATCAATCCGGTCGGTACTGGCTCAGCGCGAAGTTGGCCTGTGGGCAATTGACGAGGCTCACTGCGTGTCGAAATGGGGTCATGATTTCAGGCCGGATTACAGATATCTGGGCAGGTTCATCAAAGAGTTCTCGGGCGATCAAGCCCCTGCCCCAATCCTATGTCTCACGGCCACCGCCAAACCAGAGGTCGTCGCCGATATCGTCGAGCATTTCCAATCTCGCGCCGGGGTCGAGCTGCTCTCCCTTGATGGTGGAGCATCGCGGAAAAACCTGACATTTGATGTCAGGCCTACCACTAAGAACAGCAAACTAACCGATGTCCTGAACGTGATCGAAGAGCTGCTACCCGCTGAGGGCCGATCCGGCGCCGTGATCTATTGCGCGACGCGTAAAGAGACCGAGCGCGTCGCCAAGTTTCTAAAATCACAAGGTATGGACGCGGCACATTTCCACGCTGGACTTGGGTCCGATGACAAACACGACGTCCAGGAACGCTTCCGGGTCGGAGACCTGCGGGTGATCGCAGCCACCAACGCTTTTGGCATGGGCATCGACAAACCCGACATCAGGCTGGTGGTGCACGCAGACATCCCAGGGTCCTTGGAAAACTACCTGCAGGAGGCTGGGCGCGCCGGACGTGATCGGGAAATCGCCGATTGCGTGCTTCTGTACGCGGGGGATGATGTAGAGCGCCAGTTCAGGCTGTCCGCGGGTTCGCGTTTGGCACGGCATGAAATCGGAGCCATTCTCAAAGCCCTACGCCGGATCGACGAGCGCACACGCAAAACTGGCAAGATCGTCGCCACTGCGGGTGAGATTGTCCGGTTCGAAAAAGATCAAGAATTTGAACGGGACAGCGCGACTGATGACACACGAGTCAAGACAGCCGTATCTTGGCTTGAAGAAGCGACACTTGTTTCGCGAGAAGAGAACCGTGTTCGTATTTTCCCTTCTTCGCTAACAGTCCGCACACTGGACGAGGCGAAACAACGCCTTGCGGATGCAGAGATCACTCAAGCGCATCGCAAACAATTGCTGGCCATCGTGCAGCATCTGATCTTGGCCCCGGCGGATGAAGGGGTCTCAACCGATCAGCTCTGCGGCGTCAGCGGTTTGACACCCGGCGCGCTGACCAAGGCGATGGCCAATCTCGAAAGCTCGGGCATCGCGCGCAACGACGTAGAGATAACGCTCTTCATCCATGTCGGTGTGGCGCAGTCTTCCTCCGGGCGCCTCACAGAGGCCGCAAACCTGGAACGGGATTTGATCGCGTCGATGCGAGAGCTGGCACCGGATGCGGACAAAGAGGCTCCAATACCGCTGAACCTGCAGGAAACCTGCCAGCATCTGCGCAATCAGGACCACGCCGATGCCCGCCCTGATGTCATCGACAGGTTGATCCGGGGCATCGCGCGGGATGGCAGGGGGCAGGATGGTGGCACCGGCAATATCCGGTTGCGAAAGATAAGCCGGAACACTCTAAACGTGATGCGGATAAGATCGTGGGACGTCATTGCCCAGACCGCTGAGGTTCGGTGGCAAGCGGCCGGGATTCTTTTGACGTTTCTGACGGGTCGCCTCGACAAAGGCGCGCGAGGCAAAGACCTGCAGGTCGAAACCACCGTTGGGGACCTTCTGGCGGAGCTCACACAGGATGCCGTTCTTAAATCCAGCGGTCTGCGCGATATGACCAAACTGTTGGAACGCTCCCTGCTTTGGATGCATGAACAGGGCGTGCTGACACTGGGAAAAGGGTTGACCGTATTCCGCCCCGCCATGACCGTTTTCCTCAATCCCAAAGGTGGTCAGTTCACGCAATCGGACTTCCTTCCTCTGGAAGAACATTACGCCGAACAGACACTTCAGACCCATGTCATGGCAACTTATGCGGAAACCGGTCTCGAGAAGATCACAGACGCCGAACGCCTATCGGAAGACTACTTCCTGCTCAACAAAGAGCAGTTCATGAAACGTTGGATGCCGGGCATGGCACGAGAAGTCAAGCGACAGACAACCAGCAAGTCCTGGACCGCCATTGTCGAAGATCTGGGCAACAAGGTACAACAGGACATTGTCGCGGACGATCGGGACCAGACCAATGTGTTGGTTTTGGCCGGCCCCGGATCTGGGAAGACCCGTGTTTTAGTGCACCGGATCGCTTATCTATTACGAATGAAGCGCGAAGACCCGCGCGGTATCCTGGTACTGGCCTATAATCGCCATGCCGCTGCCGAAATCCGTGTTCGCCTACGAGCGCTGGTGGGCGATGATGCGGCGGGGGTTACGATCTCGACTTGCCATTCGCTTGCGATGAAGCTGGTTGGCGCCAGTTTTGCGGGGGTTCAGGCCGCGACAGAAGACTTCGACAATGTCATTATGGAGGCGGTGCGCCAGCTCAACCCCGAAGGCCTCACAAAAGCCGAAGCAGAGGCGCAACGCGAGAGCTTGATTCAGGGGTTTCGCTGGATTTTGGTGGATGAATACCAGGACATTGGTCCGGAGGAATACGCGCTCATTTCCGCCGTGGCTGGTCGTTCTCTGGAAGATGCCGAGCTTAAACTCAGCCTGTTTGCCGTGGGCGATGATGACCAGAATATCTATGCCTTCAACGGGGCTTCTGTCGATTTCATCCGCAGATTTGAAGAGGACTATAGGGCCAGACCATCTTTTCTGATCGAAAATTACCGGTCGACGGCACATATTATCGAGGCCGCCAATCAGGTCATATCCAAAGCGCCTGATCGGATGAAAACAGATCATGAGATAAGGATCAATCAGGCGCGGGCATCACAACCCAAAGGTGGACGTCTGGTGCAGGCGGATTCCATTGCTCATGGGCGGGTCCAACTGCTTGATGTCCCGCCAGATGACATGGCGCAAGCCGCAGCAGCCATTGATGAGCTGATCCGCCTGTCCTGTCTGGATCCCAATTGGAGCTGGTCGCGTGCGGCCGTGATTGCCCGCAACTGGAAATCATTGGATGCAGTTCGGACCTACGCCGAAGCGCAGGGGCTGCGCGTGGACATGGCAAACGAAGACCTTCCAAATGTCTGGCGGCTGAGGGAAACGCAGAGTCTGGTATCCGGGCTGCGGAGGAAACAGGGCGATCTGCTGGGTATTCAGGACATTCTGACTGTCCTCAACGAACAGTCTCGCAACAAATGGGTCGATCTGCTGGCCGAGGGTGTGGCTGAACTGGCCCGGGAATTGGGCACCAAAACAATGCCGGTGCCCGACATCATCGAATGGATCGCCGAATGGTCCCGGGACACACGCGGCGAACAGCGCGGACTTCTGTTGCTGACCGCGCATCGGGCCAAAGGGCTTGAATTCGACCATGTTGCAATCCTGAACGGCGACTGGACACGGGTGTCGAAAGAGGAGGATAACGAAGCCCCTCGTCGCCTGTTCTATGTGGCAATGACCCGCGCACAGCAAAGCCTGACAGTGCTGACATCCGGGGCGCACCCCTTTCTGAAAGCGGGTTCAGATTCAGTTCTGATCAGGCGAGTGACGCCCGATCTCGACGAAACCTCGCTGCCCGCAACAAAGTACCAGATGCCTGCGCTAGATATTGTAGATTTGTCGTTCGCCGGTCGCCAAGGGGATGCACATGACGTGCACAACGCCGTGCGCTCAGCCAATGTCGGGGACTCCCTTTCCCTTGTGTTTCAACAACCTCATTGGGTTTTGCTGGACGCGCAAAACCGTGTTGTCGGACGTATGGCGAAATCGTGGAAACCACCCAGCGGGCATGTGTTCGCCTCTGGCCAGACCGGGGCCATCATCAACTGGCGCAAGATCGACAGCGGCGAAGACTACGCCCACTACCATAGGCGCGATAGTTGGGAGACCATACTACCAGAGTTGATCTTCCGACATGAGAATGCCAAAGCCTCGCATAGTCAGCCGACACCAACAGCCCGAGAGGATGATCAGACGGACCGTGTCAGGGACAATCCATATCGACAAACTGCCTACCCTTCGGCAAAGGCATTGGATACCTCGGTTCCAGAACCACAGGAGATTGATAATCCGCCGGAACTCGACCTCAAAGCACTCATCCGCAAATCCATTGACGACACACGCTCCTGGGGTGAGCTTTCGGCAGCGCTGAAAGATAAAGATATAGCACTGGCTGCCAAGGGCGGCGGCCTTGTGGTCAAAAACGCCTCAACCGGCGAGGAGATCGGAAAAATATCTGCGCTTGGGTTCAAATATATCGATCTGATCCGCCACTATGGCGCAGGTTTCCCTGATCACCATGCGACATGGTTGGTCGAGAAGGCGTTAAACGACAACTACGTACCCAAAGGCCCAAGACGAACCAAGAAAGCAAAGAACCGCAAAAGAAAACCGGGCGATGGTGAAGATTTTTCGCTGATCGAAGATTGACAAATGCGCGGCTGAAATATCCGCGCAACGCCTCTCACCCTGCGCTGCTCAATCCATCAGATTGTGGATCACTGGTGGGTTTTCGCACACTTCTTTGGCGATCTCGACCACGTGGCGATGATGGGTCAGATAGATCGCTTGACCGTTTTGCCCTATCCTCTCCATCAAACGGCACGCAGCACGCGTTCGGTCTTCATCAAATGTTTCGAATATATCATCGCAGAAAAACGGCAACTGAACGCCCTGACTGACCATCTGCTCATATGCCGCCGCACGGAGCGCCAGATAGAGCTGAAACCGTGTTCCCTTCGACATATCCCCAACCTGCTTCGACGTGCCATTGCCATCAACCGCCAACAATATTTCCGACGCTCCTTCCGGCTGGGTCAACAGTTTTTGATAGGCCCCGTTCGTCAATTCAGCGAATGCGCGTTCAGTCGCGGCCATCATTTCACTTCGATGGCGGTCGCGGTATCGGCGGATAGCCTCTTCGGCGACGCGCAGACCAAGATCCCGCTCGACATAGTTCAAAATGGCGTCTTCGATCTGAAGGTGCAGTATCGCGCGACGCTCAACCAGTTCGGCAATTTCCGCGCTGCCGGAAATCGCCCCGAGGTCTTTTTCAGCATTCGCGCGTGCCACCGTCGTTTCTGACAGGGTGTCTTCCACCCGCTTGAGATCACCCGCCAAAGACTGCGCTCGGGCCTCAAGAACAGGTAGCGTGTGCTCCCCAGCTGCGATTCTTGCCTCATCCAGTGTCTCTTTTGAAAGATCGCTGAGGATTTGCTCCTCGATTTCAGCAACCTGCGCTCGGACCCTAATCACGTCTTTGGCCGTGCCTACAGCGTTCCGAAGAGCCTCAAGTGTGCTGACGTCAACCGTATCTGGAAATACGGCCCCAAGTGTCGTCACCGTTCGGTCAATGTCCGCCAATTTGTTACGGCAGTTTTCTCTGAGTTCGGTATGTTCGGCTTTTTTCCCGATCAGCTCAGTGTATCGTCTCTGATCGTCTTGCGCTTTTTCAGCGATTTGCCTGAGCCGGGCAAACGCGTCCAAGGAAGTGCTTTCACCAATTGCAAATTGGGTACTCAGCTCGGCTACCGCCGCCTCGAACTGTCGCTGATCCTCCTGCATCGCAAACACTTGCCGCGCAGCGCTTTGGCGTGTCGCATCCCACTCGCGCAGGTGGCCCAACACGCCCGGAGACGCCGCAAGCCTGTCAGGCGATACCCGTGTGCCGAACAAATCGCCAACCTTGGATCGCCAAATCTCCCCTGCCCGCTCCAAGGCACTGCCAAGATCGTCCTGGCCGCTCTGGCGGCGCTCAAGCTCGCCCTGCAGTTCTGTCAGTTTTTCCGAGGTTTCGCGCAGAACATCTTTGTACGCGCGCTCGGAATCCGCCATGTCCCGGGCCGAAGCCAGCGCAGCATCAAATGTCGGGTCTTCCAAAGGAAGAAGCGGCGCAAGTTGCTGACGTAGACGCTCGGCGCGCTCAATCGTATCCTTGTGTTGCTCGGCAACCTCATTTCGCCGCCTGTGTGCTGCCAGCGCCGCTACGTGCAAATCAACCCAATTCGCAATAGCACGTGGTGACAGTTCGGGTAACCCGATTTTATCGGCGTAATCGATTATTCGGTCCTCAAATTCCTTTGCCTGCGCTGCCCATCCTTCGCGCGCCAACAGGACCCGTTCCTTGCGCGCCTCGGTTTCTGCCTGATCCTGAGTCATCTTCCGAAGCGCACCAAGTTCGGCGGCATGGACCAAACGGCTTGCGTTGATGTCATCCACCCGCGTCATCGCAGGCTCAAAGAGCGCCGCACTTTGTGCTGTCAAATCCGTGCAATGGGCCTGCCACAAGGCATCTCTTTGCGCCTGCGCCTCTTGCGCCTCAGCATCTCCAACAACAGCGGAACCCTCAGCCAGAGCAGATATCTGGGCGGCTTTGATTGCGATAGATTCTTCGTAGTCTTCCAGCCTCTCATCAAGGCGCGCTATCTTTTCCGTAAGCGATCCATGTTGATCGGCGAGGTCCTCTGCGGTTGATCGATCTACCGGGCAGGCAGGCAGCGCCGAAAACGTGCAATCGCCAACCGTAAGTGCGTTCAGGGCATCCCTGGCAGATGCTTCCGCGGACAACATGGCTTGAGAAGCCGTTGCAAATGCAGGGGCCAGCCTATCGGCATCAAAACGCACAAGCAGTTCATGCGCACCGCTTTGAAGTGGCGCGGCTTCTTGTACCTCGCGCAGAGTCTTTTCTGCCTGCGCAACGCGCAGCGCACACTCTCCCAACTCGCGCGCACTGCTATTGCGGGTGGTTACTGCATCCCGCATGTTGCCCCGCAGTTCTTCAAGCGCCGTAATTTCGGCTGCGGACACAACAAAATCACCGACATCCGCATCCTCCGGCGCCCCAAGTTCTGCCACCACCCGTTTCATGTCCGCCTCAACCTCGTCCAGCCTGCGTTGGCGCCGGGGAATGTCCATCGCGGCTGTCAACGTACGGCTGCGCAGCTCGTCAAGGTCGTCCAGCTTTTGAGACAGGTTCAGACGGCTTTCGTCCGGAGGCAGATTCTCGAGTTCCTTTTCGGCTTCGTTCAGGTTGCCTGTCAGGCGCTCCAAATCCGTTTCTGCTTGGCCCCGATCGGCCAGCAGTTTGACCAGCATTTCAGGATCTATGTCGATCCTATCGGGATAATGCGCCTTATCCGCAATCTCGGCTACAAGCCTGTCCAGCTGTGCCAATCTGGGGATCACGCGACGCAAAGCATCGGTTTGGGATTGCTCGACGCGTAGGTCATCGCGCACCTGACGCGCATTTTCCTCGGCGGCCTGAGCAGCCGCGAGCCCATCTTTCAGCTTGCGCCAAGCGGCGGCGCTGACATCCAAGTCCCGAATGTCGCGGTCGATTTCGCTCAACTCTCGTTTCAGTTCGGCAACGCGTGTCGAACTGGATCGTTTTTTGTACAACGCATTTGCCTCAACCCGCGCCTGATCCAGAACCGTATTCAGATCCGCAACACCTGCCGCGGCCGAGAACAACAGCTTGCCGATATCACCACGGGCATTTGCAATCTCTTCACCACCCTTCTCGATTGTATCATCGTCCAGACACAACAGGCTGCGGTAGTCATCGGCCGACAGCCCACCCAAATGCGCGGCAATCGCGGTCTCAGGCAGTATCGCGTCCGCGTCACCCCGCAAGTTGCTATTGCGGGATGGCAACCGGGTGAACAGGCGGGCGTCTCCGTCGATTTCCAGCAACCCCGACACCTTCAGGTTCGCGCGCTGATGTTTGAACCCATAGGTGTCACGATTAGGGAAACCGTAAAGCAACCGCAGATAGGCTTCCATCGTCGTCGTTTTGCCCGCTTCGTTTGGCCCGTAGATCAAATGAAAATCCGATGTGCGGCCAGCGGCCCCGAAGTCCAGAACCTTGCCTGAAAAATGGCCAAAAACATCCAAAGCCAGTCGTTGGATACGCATCAGGAAGACGCCCCCTTCATCTTCGCGATCAGCCGCTGCGCACCGCGTTCGGCAAGATGCAGTACCAGACGGTTGGTTTCGGCTTCATCTGGCAACAGCTCTGTCCGGCGCTGCGGTGGGATTTCTTTCAGAACATCTTCCAGTTCAGTGCGATAGTTTTCCGCAAACCCAGCTTGATCGCGGATGGTCTTCATGATTACGGCCAGTTCATCCGTCGCGCTGTTTGCCGCCTCGTCATTCGCAGACAAATCAAAGACGATCCTGTCCAGCCACAACACCCCGGTTTCGCGGGCATATTGCGCCACAGTATCCATCCAGACATCTTGATCGCGTAAAAGCTGCCAGCGCCGCGGCGTGCGCCCCGAGAGCTTCAGTCGGATGACCGCATCGTCTGAAGCCAAACCGTCGGCGGCGTCACGCAACTTGCGGCGCAGCAGATCACGCAAGGCATCATCCGTTTCGAGGTCCTTCACGTCGACGGGCATTTCCAGAAACTCAACAACCGAAGTCGGCAACTCCTCGATGGTGATTTCGTCCGTGATGCTAATCAGCGTCGCGGATTTTGGCCCGGTTTCACCCATATCCCGCCCCTGCGGCATTCCGGGCATCACCACCCAAGGTGTCTGAGAGTGAATCTGGCGGCGATGGACATGACCCAGCGCCCAATAGTCATATCCTGAAGAGACCAGATCGCCGACACTGCAAGGGGCATAAGGATCGTGCCCCTCGGCCCCGGCCAGCGAACTGTGCAACATGGCAATGTTGACGGCCCCATCCACAGGGCCGGGAAATTTGGGCAGCAAGCTGTCAGGCGCATGGCGGCTGGCGAAACTGACACCGTGAATCCAAACCTCGGGCGACACCTGTACCTTGCCGCCGCGCCCGTCGAATACATGAACGTTGTCCGGCAGGTTCAGCTCACCCGTGACCGGGTTTTCAGCATCGTGGTTACCCTTGATGTAGAAAACCCGGATTCCACATTCGCGCAGACGCTCCAACTGTATCACCAGAAAAGCCGCCGTACGGGCGCTGCGCTCGGCCCCGTCAAACAGGTCTCCTGCAATCAACAGGGCGGTCACTTCTTCAGCAATGGCCGTGTCAACGATCCTGACAAAAGCGGCCCGGCTGGCAGTCTGTACGCGTTCACGCAATTCCGGGTCGCGCAGGGCCAGAGATTTCAGCGGCGAATCCAGATGAACGTCAGCTGTGTGCAGAATCTTCATTGCCCGTCTGGTCCTCGTACCACCGAATGATCTCCTCAATCTGTTGACGCGCTGACCCGCTAACCCGCGACAGGCCAAGGTGGCGGGCCAAATCCCCCGCCGGATCCTCTGACGCCTTCAGGTCCGCGCCGATCTCATCCAGTACAGCAGCGACCTCGGTGCGGGACACATCGCGGATGGCGCGGTTTTCCAGCCCGCGATACGGAATTCGATCCTGATAGGTGCCTGCCAGCCAGACAAACGGAGTGCCGAACTCATCATGCAGTTCAGCCGCACCAAGCGCGTGTTCTACTCTGTCCATAATCCGGCGCCCGGTGCGCTGCCACCCGTGGCGATTTGCGACCTCGCGACCCAGATTGCGCAGCGGCATCGGGGCTTGATCGACCAAAACCTCGTGAACGATCTGCCGCAGAACCCCCAAATACCCAAGATCGAAAAAACGGTCCGGGTCAGCCTTTGGCCCGTCATCTTTGTGCAACTCGGGCGCTTGGACCCTCGAAGCGAAAGTCTGAGACCCATCAACCTCTTCCGGCTTGGGTTCCGGCGGCACGCTGTCGGCCTGAGGCGGCTCGGGCGCGGGCAAGGCCCGCACCTCTGGCAGATCTTCTTCCGCAACCTCAAGTTCTGCTTCCTGCCGCGCCGCGCGGTCTTCCTCCAGCAGTGCCTCCAATCTTTCATGTAATCGGTCAACCACCGCCGCCGGGTCGCGGAACCAGTCGGTCGACCAGATGCGCAGGATCGTCCAACCCAATCCTTCCAGCACCGCCTGCCGCACCTTGTCCCGATCCCGCGCCGTGGCAGAGCTGTGATAGGTGGCCCCGTCACATTCGATCCCGGCCAGATAGGCCCCTGCCCGATCCGGGTTCACGATCCCAAGATCAATGCGGAAGCCCGAGACACCGATCTGGGTCCGCACCTCCCACCCTTTGGCTCGGAACGCCTCGGCAATGGCCTGTTCAAACGGGTTTTCAGCCGGTCCAAGCGATCCTTCCTCGCGCGCGGCCAGCGCAACCGGGCCACGCTCGGCATAGTCCAGAAAGGTTTTCAGATCACGCACCCCGGTCGCCCGGGTGCGCGACAGATCAATCTGATCATGGGTCAGCGAGGCGAACACATGCAATTCGCGCCGGGCCCGCGTGACGGCAACGTTCAGACGCTTTTCGCCGCCATCCGCATTCAACGCGCCGAAGTTCATCGACAATTTACCTGCAAGGTCCGGAGCGAACGTGATCGAAAACAGCATCACATCACGCTCATCCCCTTGAATATTCTCAAGGTTTTTCACGATCACCGGCTCTTCACGCTCTTCTGCAAAGAACCATTCAAGTTCAGGTGCATCGCGCCGCACTTTGTCCAGGAGGTCCAGGATCAGCCCCTGCTGCTGCGCGTTGAAGGTGATCACACCCAGCGTTGGCCGATCCTCCTCGGGGTGGTTCAGCCAAGCGGTCAGACGCTGGCGGATCAACGCCACAATCGCCTTGGCCTCATCCGCATTGGTCCGCCCTGCCCCGCGCGCATAGGTGCCGTCGATCTTGTGGAACGTCACAGCTTCGCTGCCCGTGCTGGGTGCAGGAAAGGTGACAAGGCCACCATCATAGTAGAAGTGGTTCGAGAACGCGATCAGCGCCTCATCCCGGCTGCGATAGTGCCAATCCAGCCTGCGCGTCGGGATCCCTGCGGTCGCCACCTCATCCAGAATTGAAGGCATGTCGCCAATCATCCCTTCGGCGTCCTCCTCAGCCTCATCGCTGCGGCCAAAAAAGTTGGTCGGCGGCAACTGCTTGGGATCGCCTACAATGATCGACTGTTTCGCCCGCGCGATTGCTCCGATGGCATCCCAGGTCGTGATCTGCGACGCTTCGTCAAAAATCACAACGTCGAACGTCGCCTGACCTGCCGGAAGATACTGCGCAATCGACAACGGCGACATCAGCACGCAAGGGGCAAGTTTGGGCAGAACGTCGCCCAGATTCTCCAGCAGAGGCCGGATCGCCATCGAGGGGCGTTTCAGCCCCAACTGATGCCGTAGAACACCCAGTTCCGATTTTCTGGGCACCCCGTCCCTCGCGGGCAGGCGGTGATGAATGCGTCGCATGACTTCGCGCGGAGCATGTTCGGCGACCTCGTCATCCAGCTTACGGAAGGCCGCAACGATATCCTCATGCTCCCAATGCGCGAACTGGCGCAGCGGGTCCGAGGCATCCATAGCCAGAGGCAACCACCATCGGGCATATGCGCTGCGGCATTCGGCGACGGGATCACCTTTCAACTGATCCGCCTCAATTGCATCGACCAGAGGCGTCAGCCCCGCGGCTTTGGCCTTGTTCCGAATGGCAACCCAGCGGGTCCAGTCCGCAAGCCGCCCGCGTTGCGCCAGTGTCTGATCCACGGCCTCCAGAAGATCGCGTAAGGGCAGATCGGTGTCCACCAAGCCGCCAAGCCCAGCGAACTCGGTGATTGTCGCATTCAATGCGCTGTCCGCCGCCTGCCAGTCCTCCATTGCCTGTCGCAACTCGCCCGTGGGTCCTTCCTCCAACGCAGCGATAGTGGCACCGAACGCAACAGTATCGTTGATCTCAGACTGCGCACCGGCCAATGTCGCTCGCAACGAGATCGCCTGAGCCACCCGCCCCTTCAATCTGTGCAGCGACCGGTCTGCGCCGGCGGTATCGGCTACCGGGCTATCCTGCAGCACTGCCAGCTGTTTGCGGCACTCTTCCAACGCTGGCAAATCCCTGCCCGGTTCAACCTGTCCCGAGCTGGCATAGGTTTGCAGCAACTTGCGGGTCTTGCGCTTTTTCAGGGCGGAAAATGGCCAGAACCCCGCCACACCCGCGCGCCATTCCGCATCCAGCTGATCCAACGGCAGGCGTTTCATATTGTCTTCGGTGTAGGACGCGCTGCATTGGTCCTGCGCGTCCATGAACGCAACAAGCGCGGTCTCGAATTGATCCACTTCGGCGTGCAGGTCGCGCTCTGACAGGCGCGGCACCATGCGCAGATCGTCCGCGTCGGGATCAATACGGCGCGACAGACCTGTCAGCAAAGCGCGTCGCTCCGGCATCAGCGTCCGGTCCGGGCTCAATGCTAACTGCCCTGCAAGATCCGAAGATGATCGCATGGCGCGGTCGATACAAGTCCTCAGGGTTTTGACCTGGTCAATGATCTGGTCTTCCCAGGCATGTGACCATTCGGCCTCACCGACCAATGGCAGCGGTGTGCCACCACCTACAGCCATATAGGTACGGCCAAGTTCCTCAGTGATCTCAAGCAACCGGTCAAAGCTGTGCTGATCATGGGCATCTTTATCCGCAAAGGACAGTTTCAACCCTTTTGGCGCTCCCGCCGTCCATGAAATCGCGTCAAAAACCGAAAACCCTTGCGCGCCCTTGGCATGAACCGCCTGCACATAGGTGTTGAGCTGGTCGCGTTTGATCCGCAGCTTCTCGGTGATGTCCAGCCAGTCCTGTTCATTGGTGGCCGAGGCCCTGTCCCATCCCCGGCCAAGCTGCGTCAGAACCCGCTTGCGGTCGGTCTTGTTGGAATGCAGTTCAAGCACCGCGTCGCCCAATCCGTGCGCCTCAAGCCTGCGTTGCACAACATCCAAGGCTGCGGCTTTCTCAGCGACGAACAGCACCGTTTTACCATGGGCAAGACATTGGCAGATGATATTGGCGATGGTCTGGCTTTTGCCGGTGCCCGGCGGGCCAATCAGTACGAAATCCCGCCCCTCAGCCGCCGCAACTACGGCTGACAATTGCGAGCTGTCAGCGGGCAGAGGCGTGACCAGATCCTTGGGCGCAAGCTTGTGATCCATCTGTTCGGCTGGGATCGCGTCCCCTGCCCCGCCCTCAAAGGTCTTGTCAGGGTTGTCGACCAGATGCGCCACCAGCCGGTTATTGCGCAACTGATCGGTGCGCTCGACCAGATCTTTCCACATCAGGTATTTCGAGAAGGAAAAGGTCGAGATCGCGATCTCTTCCACAACCTCGAACCCCGGCACTTCGCGCACCCGCTGGCGCATCCATTCAAAGATACGCGGCAGGTCGATGCCACTGTCGTCGCGGGGCAATTCGCCCTCAAGCTCGGGCAAGGTCAGGTCGAAATCACGCTTGAGAAATTCCAGCAGGGTCGAGTTGAACCGAACCTCGTCTTCATGGTGCAGGATTCTAAAGTCCGACCGCGCCGATTTGCGTTCCAGCTTGATCGGGATCAGCAGCAGCGGCGCGCGATAGCTTCGTTTTTCGCCCTCTCGCTGCCAGCGCAGGAACCCTGCTGCCAGAAACAGAGTATTTGTCCCACCTTCCTGAAGATCGCTCTTGGCTTTTCGAAACAGGGTCAGCAGGCGGTTGTCAGCGTCCTTGCGATCCAGCGGCATCGTGATCTGGCCGCGCTCGAACGCATCTTTCGTTGCGCTGGCGATGATCTCGTCCCTGTCCTGCCGCGACAGCTGACGCTCGCCAATGGGATCATCCTCCATCAGCGGATAGGCGCGGAACGCCTTGTCCGCGGCCAATGCATCCTCCAAAGCGCCAACATCAGGCACCAGGCAAGGCACAGTCTGTTTACTTGGCTTGAAGTTCAGCAGCCGGTTGCGCAGCGACAGGTCCAACAGCTTCGCCTGCCAACGTTCGATCCGTCCTTTGGGCGTGTCGGGAACTTGTTCGATCACTTCGGACGGCAACAGGCCAAAGTCGATAGGGTCCGGTAGTTTCGTGGGGGCAGCCTCAATATGCTCGGCCACACCGGCATCAGCCGCCACGTGGCTGGCCAGCGGACGGATCCGGGCCGAGCGCGCGCGGGTGATGTCAACAGCCATCAGGAATTCCTGCTCACGATCCTCGGACACACGGGACCGCCCGGCTTCGACCGCCTGTTCAAATCCGGCAGTCGGGCGTTGGGTCAACAGGGTGGTTTCAACCGGAATGAACTCTTTCGCGTGAGTCGCCTTGCGCACGGTGATCACGTCCGGCTCGGTCACGTGCCCAAAATCCCGATTGGTGATCCAGACCCCGGCCCAGGCGTGACCGCGACTAAACAGGACAACAGGATGCAACCCCGCCTGTTCCCACGCAGCGGCCAATAGCAGCGAACTGTCCAGACACGTGGCCAGCCCCTCGCTGCGAATTCGTTCGGGCGCACGGATTTTCTGCCCCTCAACCTCGAACGATGCAGGCGGGTTGGCATAAGTCAGCCCCATACCGGTCACGGCCGACCAGATTGCGCCAGCGATCATCCATGCGCGCTGCGGGTCACCGGATTGATATCCCTCAAGCGAGCCATCGTGCCCACTGCGTTCCAGCAACAGCGACGCCTCCTTGAGGATCGCCGCCACCACGGGATCGTTCGGAGATACAAAGGCTGCCAGCAGCCGGTCCATGTCACCCAGCCCGCCCCATTGATCGCGGGCCAGCAGCTCCAGAGGCAGAGTTTCTGACGACAACGGACCATCGTCCGTCGAAGCCGTCAGGGTCAGAGATCCGATTTCCGTTTCATTGAGACCGGCCAGTTTCTGTACGTCCAGAGGCGTCGCCAGATCGCCCAGTTCAAAACTCCCCATCGGGGACAACCGGTCGATGATCCAGGTCCTCGATTTTATCACAGCGGGCTGTGCGGTGAGGGTTATCTGGATGTTATCCAGCGGGCCATCGGTCATATTGGTGATCGACAGCGTCTTGAGAACGGGGATGTCATTCTGTGCAGAGGCGAAGTTTACCTTTTTAGCCATGTCAAATTGCAGGCTGGTAGAAGGGGCTATCGTCTCGATTGTTTCGGCCGAAGTGTTGTCAGCTGTCGAGGATTGAGAATGATCTGTGGTCATAAGTCTTTATGTTTAAATTTTCTGATGCGATCGAGAAACGCGCTTGCCGATCTGGAATGATGGTAAATAACCTGTAATACATGTATCACTCTGTAACTTTGCGCAGGATACGTGGGGAATACCGTTGTGCAAGTGGTAAGCTCTTGAAATCCAATTCATAGTGGCCACAAAAGCGCTTGAAAATCTAGCTTCGTCAGTTTCCCTGCCACAATAATAGCTTACACCATTGTTTTTACGGCATTTTTCAAGTTGTCAGCTGACAATTCTCCGATTTCCCTTTGTTTTCCAAGGCCTTCAGCATTGGTATGCATGAAAATGTGCCCTTCTGCGCTTTTTGCGTCAGCTTGCGCAAGTAGGCGCCAGGGCTTCGGATGTCTTGCAGACGTTCAAGAATGCAAAGGACAGATATTGCCGCGGTTGCAGCTCCCATACGGACTCGCGCTTCGTTGAAGACCGGAGGATCAATCCCAATCATGGGCGACAGTTTCTCAGCAACTGTTACCAACTCTGCCCATCCCGTGATCGGCTTGGGATAGTAGTCCTGAAACTCGGTGCATATATCGAGAACGATATGAAGATTGGCGTCATCGTTTTTTTTGTCAGCCGGAATTTGCGAGTCCGAGGCCTGTTCTTCAGAGTCAAATTTAGATTCAGATGAATCCTGTATGTGCCGCTCATTTTGATTGTCAGGGCCGCTCAATTGAATGGTTCGCAATTCAGGCTGGTGGATAGCATTGCCTGTGTTTTGGTCGGCTGTGTCTTCCATTTCCTGGGTCAATTTATGCAGCGATTGTTCGGAGGACTTGCGACGCAGGATCAGGCGTGCGTTTTCGATCAGCGCGGTAAAGCGGCTGTCATTCAGAGCAATCAGCTGTTGCCGTGCCAGAGCGATCCGGTCACGCAGAGTTCTAATGCGTTCAGCGCGGCGGGTGGCGCGTTCAGCGGTCAGGAAAATCTGATCGGCATGACCGTTCAGCGGGGACAGGTCAAAGCCGAAAGCCAGTTCGACCCCCTGCCCTACCCGTCGGGCATATCGTTTGCGGTTGGGGCTGTCGTGACGGTTGACAAGACCCAGCTGCACCAGCCGCGCCAGATGGCGGCGCAGGGTGCTTTCGGGCATCCCGTTCAGGCGTTCGGACAGGGTGCGGTTCGCGGGAAACACAACCGCCCTGCCCGGTTCGGTCGGAATGTCCCGGTCTGGCAGAAAGGTCAGCAAGGCTTTCAGCACAGTCAATGTACGATGAGAGATGTCGAAATCCGCTGAGGCCGTGGTCAGCGCGGACAGCACTTCCCATTTGTCGACAGACGACAGGGCAAAACTTGCCCCTCGCCCAAAGTCACTTTGGGACGCATGTTTCATATTTTTTTCACGAAACACAAAAAATCCCTGCCCCGCGCAGCGCGCAGAGTTGACAGGACCGATTCGGAGGGGCTATTTCAAAGGTGCTAAGATTGAAAAGGGCCTTCCGGGATCATCTGTCCTGGGGGGCTTTTTTTGTGGTCTGCTCGTGCCTCCTGTGGTTGCTTCTCTGTGGTCTTAGTCTTCCGACCGTTCGTTTTTCCAGCGGTCGTGAAGTTCGGTGATCAGGGTCTCGGCATTTGTTTCGAACCAGGCGTCAAAGCCGTCTGCCGTGCGCGACGGAATGTTCAGGGTCACGCCGCGATTTGTCAGCCGGACATCGGCCAGAGCCTTGCCCGCGGCGTCACGCAAAGTGCGCGGTTTGGCTGCTGCTGGTTTGCTGGCGCTTGGTTTCTTCTGCACGTGTTTCAGGACCGCCTCAAACCGTTGATCCGAGTCCAGTGTCAGAAACTCGGGGCGGTTCATGAAAGTGCTGGCGCGGCTGGTGGCGGCTTTGTCTTTCAGGGCCTCGGCCAGTGTCATCCAACGGTCGCGGCCAATTTTGGGCGCAGACCCGATCTGGCGCAGGAAGGGCAAGGAGAATGCCGTCCCAACCTTGAGCATGCGCGTCACCATCGGCTGGTCGATCGACAGGGCCGCCGCGATGGTCTCGCGGTCGTAATCAGCCTCTTTCAACTGCGCGGCAAAGCTGGCCTTTTCGATAAAGGACAGATCCTGACGCGAGGTGTTCTCCTGTCCCTGCGCCAGAACCAGCGCGTGGTCGTCCAGTTGCCGGACCATCGCCTTGACCGGCTGGCCAAGCTCTTTCAGCGCCATCAGGCGGCGGCGGCCATAGACGATTTCGAACCGGCCCGGTTCTTTGGCGTGCGGTCGCAATAGGATCGGAACCTGCTGCCCATAAGTGCGCAGGCTTTCGACCAGTTGTCGCTGTGCCTCGCTGTCCATCCCCAACCGGTCTTTCAGCCCAGCATCGTCGATCAGGGCGCAGTCGATCTCTTGCACCGCGTTTTCCTGTAGTTTCGACAAGGAAGACTGCAAGGCGCCAACCGCGCCGCGTGGCATCATCCGGGGCTTTTCGGGTTTTGCAGCCCCGCCGGATTGGTTCAGGTTGGTTGTCAGAATGCCTTTACGTGCCATCAGCGCCCCCATGCATGTTGAAGCAACGACTCGATCTCGTCATTGACAAGATTCAATGAGTCTACCGCACGATCATAGGTGTTGCGGTGAAATTGGCTGCGTTCGACCTCGTATACCGTCTGCTGAGTTAGTCCAGCATCGGAAATCGCGGTGGATTTCAGCATCGGCGCAACCATGACCTCATTTCCGAACAACTGCCGCAGGAAGGCGACAACCTGTTGCTGGGGTCCGTCGCTGGGTTCATAGCGATTGATTAGAAACCGCAGAAAGTCGAAATCCATCGGCGCACCCGCTTCGGCGACCACGTCCAACAACTCCGCGCTCATTTGCAGGAACTGGGACATCGAGGCGATGTCCAGCATATTGGGCACGACTGTAATCAGCACCCCGGTCGATGCACACAGCGCGGACATGGTCAGATAGCCCAGTTGCGGCGGGCAATCGAAGATGATCACGTCGTAATTGTCCTCGACTTCCTGAAGGGCGGTCGCCATCCGGGAAAAGAACGCAGGCTGCACGTTGTTCAGCAATGCCTGCGGGGTCTCGTGCTCGAATTCCTGCAGGATCAAACCGGCCGGGGCCAGATCAATACCGGTGAAAAAGGTTTTCTGGATGATGCTGGAGAGGGGCAGGGGGTCTTCGTATCGGATGGCGTCGTAGATCGTACCTGATTGAAGAAAGTCGTATTCAGGGCGATAGCCAAACAGAGTGGTCAAAGACGCCTGAGGGTCAATATCGACGGTAAGAACCCGGTATCCTTTCAAGGCCAAACGCTGTGCTGTGTGGATTGCACTGGTCGTTTTGCCCGATCCGCCCTTGAAGTTGAGAAAGGACAGAACCTGCACCTTGTCACCCGTCTGGCGGCCTTTCAGATAAGTCCCAGTTGTCTTTGCGGTCGACTCCAGCTCTTCGCGTATGGTTAGCAGGTCTTCAGCGGAATAGTGGCGACGACCACCTGGGGTGGTATGTACATCAGGGATTCGGCTGTCGAAGTGCAGTTTGCGCAGAAAGCTGGGTGAGATACCCAGCAGACCGGCGGCTTCTCCGGCGCTGAACAGTCGAAGCTCTTTGCGCGCGTCGGGCGCAAACACTGTCATCATGTGGCTTTCCAAAGCCGCAGTCAGATTCTCAGCGTTCTCGCGAACACGCTGATTGATGTGGATAGGTTCAGCCACGTCTGCCCTCTTTCAGTAACGCTGTTTTTCGCCAACGCTGTTTTTATCGTTTTTTACGCAAGAAGGGGGTGGTTTGGCAACAACTTCTTCAATGTCGAGATATCGCAGGGTCTGCAATATATAGTAGAGGAGCGGCTTTTCAAAACAATACACGACGCAAAGCATTGAAAGGAATAAATAATTGTGAATCCCCATGGAATTCATGGAAAATCTCGTGAAACATCAGTGATAGTCTCGGATCAAGCTTTGAAACAGACGTTCGGGAATCATCCTAAGGCGGGGAAGAGGGCGAACACGGGCAGGATTCGCAGGTTTCCTTTGGTGGCAAAAGACATTATATTATCCTTAGATGATAAAATTAGCGCGAAAGGGCAATATATTGACCTTTAGCTTTGAGACCCCGACACCTGGCTCGGTGCAGGACAAGATTCGTTTTTCTGCCCGCGGTCTGCGCCTGGCTCATAACATGACACAGCAGGCTTTGGCCGAAAAATCGGGCGTGCCGCTGTCGACACTGAAACGGTTTGAACAAAGTGGCGAGATTTCACTGGCGGCACTTTTGGCGATTGCCGGGGCGTTGGGCGCGCTGGACGTATTCGAAGATCTGTTTCCAAAGCCAGCAGCTTCGTCACTGGAGGAATTGGGGTCCGCAAGGGCTGACCGCAAGCGGGCCGGAAAAAGGCAGGGCTGATGGCTGATCGTCTGAACATCGAACTGGACTTTGGAGATCATCGGCGTGTGGTTGGACAGGTGGCGTGGGTCAAGGACCAGCGACGTGCCGCCATTGAATGGGCGCCGGAGTTCGTCGCAAACCCGTTGCCGATTTCGCCATATGCGATCCGATCCTGGCAGGGGTTGCATTTTGGCGACCATACTCCGTTTGATGGGCTGCCGGGTGTCCTGGCGGATTCACTGCCTGATGGCTGGGGCCGCTTGCTGATTGACCGTGAGATGGCACGGCGGGGCAGGGCGGTTCATGAGCTGACGCCAGTAAACCGTCTGGCCATAGTCGGCCAGTACGGCATGGGGGCGCTTTGCTATCATCCCGAAGAGGAACTGACCAAACAGGAAGATATCGACCTGGATTGGTTCGCTAAAACTGCCCAGCATATCGAACAGGACTTGTCTGTCGAGGACCTGTCCCGGCTTCGCGCAGGCAGTGGCGGCTCGGCCGGGGCGCGGCCAAAATTTGTCGCCTTGGTGAACACAGAAACCGGCATGTTGCGGGATCATCGCAACGGGGCAGGGGAGGGGTTCAGCCATTACCTCATAAAATTCCGATCCTCGTCCGACCCGTCCAGCGCCGCGCGTGAGGAACAAGCCTATGCGGAAATGGCGCGCGCGGCTGGAATCAACATGTCGGACACACGATTGCTTTCGACCGGTTCGGGTGAAGACCTGTTCGCAACCCTTCGCTTTGATCGACCCGAGGGTCGGCGGCTGCATATGCACACGGTCGCGGGTATTCTGAACGCCGATTTCACCGCACCGGTTGTGGACTATGAAACCTTGTTGAAACTGACCTATTTCATGACCAACCATCAGGGTGACGTTGAAGAGATGTTTCGGCGTATGGTCTTCAACGTTCTAACCCACAACCGCGATGACCACATCAAGAACCACGCCTTCCTGATGGACCATCACGGAACATGGCGCCTGACGCCCGCATATGACCTGAGCTTTTCCGACGGCCCTGGCGGCGAACATCATCTGAGTGTGAATGGAAACGGCAGGAACCCGACTCATGAAGATTTGGTTGCAGCAGGAGAGGGGTGCGGCATTCGAAAACGACGCGTGCTTGAAATCATCGAGCAAGTGCGCCATGCGGCGAAACAGTGGCCAGTCTTTGCAGATGTAAGTGGAGTTCCTGAAGAACGAAGTAGAGAGATAGTAAAAAGACTGAATTCGGTCGGCAAAAGTTGATCAAGGCGGCCCCGACTTCTTTGGTGTGATTGCAGCTCTGTGCGCATTTCCTCGCAAAATCAATTAAACATGATAAGCGATACTTATCGAGTGTAACTTGAAACTGATAGCGCAACAAAAGTAACGAGCAAAAGTAACAGATTTTGCGCGTAAAGTAGGTAGAGGGCTTGCGGAATAATAAAATCGGAGGTTCTGTCGCAGGTCTGTAAACCAATTGGCATCGACATTGCGCTGGAACCGTTGGCAAACTAAATGAAATGAACAGATATTTTGCCACTGAATTGCCTTTCTGGAAGTTTGCCAGAAACACGCTGATCGTCAGTTGCCTTGCGTTGTTTCCGCTGTTGGCCATCTTCGTTTTGCGCACGCCGGGCTTTGCGACGCACCTCCTGAACAGTGGTCCCGCGTTTGTTCGGTTTTTGCGTCAGGTGGTGACGAATGGGTTGCCGGTCGTTTTCCTTTTAAATTATCTCAGCTTTTTTCTTTTCGCCGTTGGGGTAAGGGCGCGGGGCAGGGGGGCCATCCCGGCCCGGTATCTGCTAATTGACCTGCTGCTACGGGCCGTCCTGTTCATCGCGCTGCACGCGCTGATCTACGCGCTTTCGGCAGACTGGTTCGGGTCTTTCGGCGGTGATCCCGTAGTGGCGTTGCGGGTAGTCGGTCCGACGCTGGTACGCTCCGCCTACTTCGAGAACATCTCAGGCGTTTACCTGTACGCCACGCTGGTCGGAGCGCTGCCGCTATACCTATCCGTCGTTCAGAGCCAGATCGCCCACGGTACTGGATTTGCAGCCCAACTGGCACGTCGCGTACCTGGGCGCGGCGGACCTGTGACATTGGCCCTGCTACTGATGGCGGTGTCAGTGGTCGTTCTGACCACCGCGGCGGCGCTGATTGTCCGTTTACAGTCGGTTTGGGGCTGAAGGGTCAGAACGCCCTGCGTATCGCGAAGGAGACTGCGTAATCGCGTTCAAGCTGGGGCCCATCCAGATCTTGATACACAGGGATCACGCCCTCGATACCCAGGCGCGTGCCCGCCAAAACGCCCGACCCCGGCACAAGGTAATTCACTCCGATTCCGATACTCAGAAACTGGCCGCCGCGCAGGGTCGGATCAGCGGTGGGCACCATGCCTGGGTTCAGGCGCGCATCCGACCCGTCAATGTTTTCCACGATGTCGCCGACCACCCGCAACGAGGAGCTGAACTGGTCATTCCAGCGCCGTGCACCCCAAACTGTTGCTGAATAGACGTCACCCAAGGTGTAACCGGCATCATTCTCACCCATCCGGATCACGGCGGCCAGCTGGGCGCCCCAAGACCAATCCGCGTTCTGGCCCGTATAGGTGACGCCCGGCAGCAGGTCGTAGGTGCCTGAACCCAGTTGCATGGGGTAGGGCAGCAGCTGGTCCGGCCCAGCTGGCGTGGTGTCGGTCTCGTCTATCGAGCCAGTCGGCAGACTGAGGCCAAGAGATAGTTCCAGCACCTGCCCGTCGGATTTGTAGATATCATATCCGCCGATGATCTTCAGATCGCCAAACCCCTGTGCCCTGGTCTTAAAGGTCTGGCCCATGCGGGTCTGGTGCTTCATCGTCTTGCGGGTATAGGGCAGCATCGCCATCACCGAGATCTCGTCGGTCACACCGTACATCAGGCCGACCATCGCCATGTTCATGCTCATGCTGAGCGGCGCGATCGGATACTGCGACAGAACGTTCGAGGTAGACAGCGACTGCGTTCCGGTACGATTTCCGTCCATCTCCATGTTCATGTAAGAGAACACAGGCATCAAAACACCCTCGGGTGGATGCATACCGCCAACGACACCCGTTGGCGGCACCGCGTCGGGGCGCATCATCCTGGACATGCTTCCCATACCTGACATGTTGCTGGAGGCTTGCGGGTTCATCGCCACGTTGTCAGCCGGACGGGTTTCCGGTTGGGCCATGGCAGTTGACCCAAGGCTCAGCCCCCCAGCCAGTATTACAGCCTGGAGGCGTTGCCAGACGCACGTAATCTTGCTGTTGCTCCGTGTCATGATGCCCTCGTGTTCGTTTGTTTCCTGAGTCCCTGCCCTGAAAACAAAGTGTTCGGTACGTCCATCGGTGAAGTCGAAATGGTGGGGGTCTCCAGCGCTGGAAGGTCAAGGCCGCCGGCCAGATTTGCGCTCGTCAAGCATGCATCAGCCGAAGGGGGTGCGGCAATAATGCGCTTGACCCTCCAGCGCTGGATTGTCGGACAAGGCCGCAAAACCGGAAATCCGGAGGGATTGGAATGATACCGGAAATCGGGCAGTTCGCCCTGGCGCTTGCCCTGGCCGTGTCCTTGGTGCAAAGCGTATTTCCCTTGATTGGAGCAGCACGGAACAATGTCATGTGGATGCGATCGGCATCTGCGACCTCGGTCCTACTGACAGCGCTGGTTGCTATCGCCTTCGCCGCTCTGATGTGGTCCTTCGTGGTCAGCGATTTCACTGTGCTAAATGTGGCCAGCAATTCTCATTCGCTGAAACCGATGCTTTTCAAGGTGGCTGCGACCTGGGGTAGCCACGAAGGGTCGCTGCTGTTGTGGATTCTGATATTGGTGATTTTCGGGCTGGGTGTGTCTCTGTTGGCTCGGAACATCCCACTGAAACTCAAGGCGCGCACTCTGGCAGTGCAGGCCTGGATCAGCGCGGGGTTCCTGTCATTCATGCTGTTCACCTCGAACCCGTTTGACCGGGTGTTTCCGGCACCGCTGGATGGTCAGGATTTAAATCCGCTGTTGCAGGATGTCGGCCTGGCTATGCACCCGCCGTTCCTATACCTGGGTTACGTCGGCTTCTCTATCGTATTTTCTTTCGCCGTGGCTGCCCTGATTGAGGGGCGGGTCGATCCGGCATGGGCGCGGTGGGTCCGACCCTGGACATTGGCGGCCTGGGTGTTTCTGACACTTGGTATCGTTCTGGGCAGCTGGTGGGCCTATTACGAACTGGGTTGGGGCGGCTGGTGGTTCTGGGATCCGGTCGAGAATGTCTCGTTTATGCCCTGGCTTGCTGGCACAGCGCTGTTCCATTCGGCCATTGTGACCGAAAAGCGCGGCAGCTTCAAAAGTTGGACGATCCTACTGGCCGTTTTGACCTTCTCGTTGTCCTTGTTGGGGACATTCATTGTCCGCTCAGGCTTGCTTACATCGGTCCATGCGTTTTCGGTCGATCCCGAACGCGGCATTTACATCTTGGCGCTGTTGGCTGTCGCGATCGGTGGTTCATTGACGCTGTTTGCCATACGCGCACCGGAGATGGAGGGCGGCGGTCTTTTTGCCCCGATCAGCCGCGAGGCCGGTTTGCTTATTAACAACCTGCTGCTGGCCACCGCAACGGCGACGGTTCTATTCGGTACGCTTTATCCGCTTTTGCTTGAGGCTGTGACAGGTGAAAAGATTTCGGTTGGACCACCTTATTACAACGCCAGTTTCGTGCCGATCATGCTGGTTCTAGTCGTTGTAATGGGGATTGGGCCGCTGTTGTCATGGAAGCGGGCGGATTTGCGCGGTGTTCTGTCCCGGCTCAAATGGGTGGCCGGGG